>NZ_JPOG01000001.1:316750-633500 GCF_000733765.1 Algiphilus aromaticivorans DG1253
CGACGTTAGCCTGGTGCTCTATCCACTGTCGGCCTTCCGCGCCATGAACAAGGCCGCGCAGAACGTCTACGAGGCGGTGCGTCGCGACGGCACGCAGAAGAATGTCGTCGACACCATGCAGACGCGTGCCGAACTCTACGAAGCCATCAATTACCACGACTACGAGCGCAAGCTCGACGCCCTTTTTTCCTCTAAGCAGTGAGGCCTAGGCCGCGCTGCGACAGCCCTGATCTGTAACGGAGACAACCCCATGAGCGAAACCGAGAACAAGGCCGGCCCGAAGCCGAAGAAGTCCGTCGCGCTGTCCGGTGTCACCGCCGGCAACACCGCGTTGTGTACGGTCGGCCGTAGCGGCAACGATCTGCACTACCGCGGCTACGACATTCTCGATCTGGCCGAGTACTGCGAGTTCGAGGAGATTGCCTATCTGCTCGTGCACGAGAAGTTGCCCACCGAAGCCGAGTTGACCGCCTACAAGGCGAAGCTCCGGCGTCTGCGCGGCCTGCCCGTGGCCGTGACGGAAGCGCTGGAGGCGCTGCCCGCCTCCTCGCATCCGATGGATGTCATGCGCACCGGTGTTTCCGTGCTGGGCTGCGCGCTGCCGGAAAAGGATGACCACAGCACCGCCGGCGCACGCGAGATCGCCGACCGCCTGCTGGCCAGCCTCAGCTCCATGCTGCTGTACTGGTACCACTTCAGCCACAACAGCAAGCGCATCGACACCGAGACCGATGACGACTCCATCGGCGGGCACTTCCTGCACCTGTTGCACGGCACGCCGCCCAGCGACAACTGGGAGCGCGCCATGCACACCAGCCTGATCCTATACGCGGAGCACGAGTTCAACGCGTCGACCTTCACTTCGCGCGTGGTCACCGGCACCGGCGCCGACTTCCATTCCGCCATCTGCGGCGGCATTGGCGCGCTGCGCGGGCCCAAGCACGGCGGCGCCAACGAGGTCGCCTTCGACATCCAGCAGCGTTACGACAACGCCGATGAGGCAGAGGCGGACATCCGCGAGCGCGTATCCAAGAAGGAAGTCGTCATCGGCTTCGGCCACCCCGTCTACACCGTGGCCGACCCGCGCAACAAGGTCATCAAGGAAATCGCTCGCAAGCTCTCCGAGGAGCAGGGAAACAAGAAGATGTATGACATCGCCGAGCGCATCGAGTCGGTGATGTGGGACGCCAAGAAGATGTTCCCGAACCTCGACTGGTTCAGCGCGGTGAGCTACTACATGATGGGTGTGCCCACGGCCATGTTTACGCCGCTCTTTGTGCTGGCGCGTACAGCCGGCTGGAGCGCGCACATCATCGAGCAGCGCCTCGACGGAAAGATCATTCGTCCCTCGGCCAATTACATCGGGCCCGAGGACCAGAAGTTCGTCCCCATCAAGAAGCGCAAGTAGCCGCTTCGCATTTCTGACGGCTGCCGCCCGGCATCGCGCCGGCGCGGCCGATTGATCTAGCGCATGGAAGCTTTCGTCGCGGCGGTGGCTCTCATCGCTGCTGCCGAGATCGGCGACAAGTCGCAGCTGCTGGCGCTGGCGCTGGCCGCGCGTTTCCGGCGGCCCTGGTCAGTGGCTGGCGGTATTGCTGTCGCGGCGCTTGCCAGCCACGGCCTGGCCGGCCTGCTGGGTGCCTGGGTGGCTGCGCATGTTCCCGAGACGCTGCAGGCGAACCTGGTTGGGGTCGGGTTCCTGCTGATGGCGCTGTGGGTGTTGCTGCCCGACGGCCACGACGACGATGCCGCCAGCATCCCGCAGCGCAGCGTGCGCAGCGCGCTGCTGGCCACGGCGCTGCTTTTCTTCGTCGCCGAGCTGGGGGACAAGACCCAGGTCGCGACGCTGGCGCTGGCCGCGCGTTTCGAGACGCCGCTCCCCGTCATCATTGGCGCGGCTGTCGGCATGACGGCCATCAATCTGCCCGTGGTCTGGCTCGGCCACCGTTTTGCGGCGCGACTGCCGGTGCGCCCCATGCGCTTCATCGGCGCCGCCCTATTCGCGCTGCTCGGCATGGCCACCCTGATCTGGGGCTGAGCGTCCTGCAGGCATGGCACCGGCTCGCTACAGTGCGCGCGCGGCACGGGGCCGCGCAGGGAGCAGCTTCATGATTACACCGGCCGAGTGGCGCGCCGCTGGCGATGTCTTTGACTTCGGCAGCCATCGCATTTTCTATCGGCTGCATCGTCGCGACGCCGAGCGGCCGCGCGCGCTGATCTGCATCCACGGCTTTCCGACCGCCTCCTGGGATTGGCAGGCGGTCTGGGAACGATTGACCGCGGCCTTCGATGTGGTGGTCGCGCCGGATATGCTGGGCTTCGGCTTTTCGGCGAAGCCGCCCGGTCATCGCTACAGCATTGCCGAGCAGTGCAGCCTGCACGAGGTATTGGCTGAGCGTCTCGGTATCGACGAGGCCGTGCTGCTCGCCCACGACTATGGCGACACCGTGGCGCAGGAATGGCTGGCACGTGCCATCGACGGCAGCGCCCGCGTCCGGCCGCGGGCTGTGGCCTTTCTCAACGGCGGCCTCTTTCCGGAGACGCATCGCGCACGCTTCGTGCAGAAGGCGCTGGCATCGAAAGTCGGCCCGCTTCTGGCGCAGGCCATGGGGCGTCGCGGCTTCGACCGAACATTCCGCGGCATCTTCGGCGCCAATAGTCAGCCCTCCGAGGCCGAGCTGGACGCCTTCTGGGAGCTGGCCACGCGCGATGGCGGCAAGGCGGCGATGGCCCGGCTCATCGGCTACATGGCCGAACGTCGCGCATATCGGGAACGCTGGGTGGGCGCGCTGACGGCCAGCCCGGTGCCGCTGCGCGTCATCGACGGTCTCGACGACCCGGTGTCGGGCGCGCACATGGTCGCGCGCTACCGCGAGCTGGTGGCGCATCCGGATGTGGTGGAGCTGCCGGGCGTCGGCCACTATCCCCAGGTCGAGGCGCCCGGTGCCGTGGCCGATGCCTTTCTGAGCTGGTCGGAGTTGCCGGCATGAGGCCGGTGCGCGAGTTGCTCGTCTTCCACGGCCTCTACGGGCTGGCGGCTTTGCTCCTGCTGGGCTTCGCGCCGGCCGGGTACTACGGGTTGACGGTCTCCGGCCTGGTAGTCGGTTACCACGTGGCACTGGTCGGCACCGCGCTGGCCGGCGGCCGCAGCGAGTGGCTACGACTGTGGGCATTCCTGCTGCCGCTGTCGCTGCTGCAGGTCGTGCCGGACTGGATCCTGGCCGAGCTGATCGGCAGCCTGCGTTTCCATGATCACGGTGTGCCTCGCATCGGCGCGGTGCCGGTCTATATGGCGGGCATGTGGATGATCCCGCTCTTCCTCTGCGTGCGGCTCGCCGACGCGCTGGGCACGGGACCGGTGCGCCCCATGCTGGCCGCCGGCTTGGCGCTGGTTCTCTTCGGCAGCTCGGAGTGGTACGCCGCACCGCTGGGGCTGTGGCAGGCCGTGGGCGTGCAGCAGGAGTGGCTGGGCATTGCCTTCTATGTGCTTCCGGCCGAAGTGCTGCTGGGCCTTGCGGCCTGGTGGGGCTATCAGCGCACCGGCGGCAATCCGCTGGAATCCATCCTGGTGGCGGCGGGCATCAGCGTCCTCTATACCGGCGCGTTGATCACGAGCTGGTTCTTCATCGAAATGGGAACGCGACCATGAGCGACCGACTGGCCGCTGTACGTGCCCTGCAGCTGCACCGCGATCTGGGCGTGACCGGCATCGAGGCCGCCGACGGCGCGGCGACGCTGTGCTTCACGGTGAACCCTTACGCGGTCAATCCGGCCGGTGCGCTGCACGGCGGCGTGCTATACACGCTTTGTGATGTGGCGGCCTATTCGGCGCTGCTGTCGCAGCTGCCGATGGATCGCGAGGCGGTGACCCATGATCTGCACGTCTCGGTAATGCGCGCGGCAAGCGAAGGCGAGAAGGTGGCAATTGAAGCCCATGTGCGTCGCCTGGGACGAAGCATCGCCTTCATCGACGTCGAGGCTCGCGCCGGCGAGCGGCTGTTGGCCACGGCGCGCGTGACCAAGAGCCTCGTCAATTGCTAAGGATCTGCGTTCGCTGCGGACGATGCCTGTTCATGTCCCTGGTGGGGGTGTAGCTTTAACGCGTGTCGGCGGCGAATCAGCACTCCAGCCTCTGGCGAGCCTTCTCGTGGGCGAGGCGGATGGTGGACGCCTGAAGGAAGGCGCGTCCGGGCGCCAGACCCAGTTTGCCGAGGGCATGCACCGGCACCGTAGGCGCTGACTCGCCGGCGGCCAATGCGCATCCATAGCGGGCGGTCAGCACCAGATCGGCATAGTCGGAGGGGCCCGTATGCTGGTAGTCGGGCATTACGGCCAGCTCCGGAATTTCCTGCAGCAGGCGCGGAAAGGACCAGTGCGCCAGCAGATCCCGACCGATGCTGGGCCCGACTGCGGTCGCGACGGGCTCAAGTTGCGTTTCATCGTCCAATAACTCGGGCTCGTCGTCGAAAAGCCGGATCAGCGGCAGCAGGCCCACCCGATGCAGCAGGCCGGCCGTCATGGCCGTCTCGGGGGCCAAGTCGCTGCACTCGCGCGCCAGGGCTTCGCTGAGCGCGGCAACGTCCAGGCTGACCCGCCAGCACTCCTGCGCCAAGCGTTGCAGATCGTATGAGCGCGCCAGGAACATCTGCTCGAGGGCGACGCGATGTACCAGCGCGCGGCTATAGGCGAGTCCGAGACGGGTGACGGCGGCCTGTGTGCTCTGCACCCGCACGCGACTGGCGGCGTAGGCGCTGTTGGCAGCCTGGATCAGGCGCGCAGCGGTGGCCGGGTCCTGGCTGATGGCTGTGGCGACATCGGCTGCGCCGACAGCTTCGGCCCCGACGATGGCGTCGATGCGCAGCGCCAGGTCGGGCAGGGTGGGCAGCGGCAGCTGCCCTGCCGCGAGGCGCTCCTGCACGAGCTGAATGAGCGCGCTCTGGCTGCCGGTGGGTGTTGCGAGATTGGCTCCGTCCATGTGCCGAGTATCGGCACACGCACCCCGCCGGCGTCCGAATGGACGATGGCCGGCGGCTGTGCGGCGACGAGTCGCGCCGGTGGGTCGCGGCCCTGTCGCTGAGGCGTCGCGAATACCGGCCGGGCGCGGGGCCCAGCCGGCTTAGCCCAACGGGCTATTCGACCATGATGGTGATGCGCTCGCTGGAGACGACGGGGTCGTGCGGCTGGTGCTTCCAGTCGCCCAACACCAACTGCAGCGTGTGCTCGCCCGGTTCCAGTTCCAGCTCGGTCTGCGTCTGTCCGCCGCCGAAGTGGATGTGCTGCTCGTCGGCCGGCAGCGGTCGGTCGGTCGGGAAATCCTCGACGTCGACCAGCAGGTGATGATGGCCAGTGCCTTCCTTGTGCATTCCGGCCGGCGCCACGCCGGCGCCCTCCAGGCCGAAGCGCAGCGTGACCGGGCTGCTCACCGTGTCGCCGTCCTCAAGGCCGATGAAATAGACGCGCGCGTCGCCCGGCGCCGCCAGACGGCCCTGCGGCAGCGAAGATTTCGCTTCGGGCTGCTTGTCGCTTGTGCTGTTGGCGCCACTGCTGCCTTCAGCATCGCCGGTGTTCTGGCCGCCGCAGGCGCCGAGCGCCAGGGTGGCTGTGATGGCGGCGATGCCGAGCGGACGAAGTATCGAATTGCGCATGTTGCTACCTCCCTCGTGGACCATCGGATGTCAGCTGCCCGCGCGACGCGTATCAACGCCGTCGGCGCTGCCGACAATGAGCAGATCGGCGCCGCGGCGGGCGAAGAGCCCGACGGTGACGATGCCCGGAAACTGATTCAGTTCGGCTTCGACCTTGATGGGGTCTGTCAGCTCAAGGCCGGTCACATCGAGAATGACGTTGCCGTTGTCGGTGGTGCAACCCTCGCGCAGCTTCGGCTGACCGCCCATGGCGACGAGCTTGCGCGCGACCATGGAGCGCGCCATCGGGATCACCTCGATGGGCAGCGGGAACTCGCCGAGGCGCTTGACGCACTTGCTCTCGTCGACGATGCAGACGAAGCGCCGGCTGGCCTCGGCGACGATCTTCTCGCGCGTGAGCGCGCCGCCACCGCCCTTGATGAGCCGCAGGTGCGGATCGGCCTCGTCGGCGCCGTCGATGTAGAGATCCAGCGTGCCGGCGCTGTTGAGATCGACCACCTTGTAGCCGTGGCGTTCCAGACGCTCGCTGGAGGCGTCCGAGGAGGAAACTGTCGCCTCCAGGCGGATGCGCTTCTCGGCGAGCAGGTCGATGAAGATGTTGACCGTCGAGCCGGTTCCGACGCCCAGCACATCACCGCCGTTGACGTGCTCTATGGCGGCCTCGGCCGCGCGGCGCTTGGCGTTGTCCTGGGACATGGGGGTGTTCCTGTCGGATGGTGCCCCGCAGCATAGCGAATGCGCGCGGCGGCTGTCCGTGTACAGCCTCAGGTGCGCGCGCCGAAGAGGCTGCTACCGACGCGCACCATGGTGGCGCCACAGGCTATGGCGGTCTCGAAGTCCGCGCTCATGCCCATGGACAGCGTATCCAGCGGCCAGCCGGCCGCGCGCAGGCGGTCGAAGAGCGCGCGCATCCGCTCGAAGTCTGCCTGTGGCGGCTGTCCGTCGGCGGGCGGCGCGGGGATGGCCATCAGCCCCCGCAGCTGCAGACCGGGTTGTTCCGCTACAAGCGCGCAAAGCGCTTCGGTCGCATCGGGTGCGACGCCGGACTTGCTGGCTTCGCCCGAGATGTTGACCTGCACGCAGGCCTGCAGCGGTGGCTGCGCCTCGCCACGGGCCGCGCCGAGCCGGCGCGCGATCTTCTCTCGATCCACGCCCTGGGCCCAGTCGAAGTGCGCGGCGATGTCAGCGCACTTGTTCGACTGGATCGGCCCGATGTGGTGCCAGAGCAGATCGTCACGATCGAGTTCGCGCCGCTTGGCTATACCCTCCTGCGCATAGTTTTCGCCGAAGACGCGCTGACCGGCGTCGGCTGCCGCACGTACGGCCGCTGCCGGCTGTTTCTTGGAGACCGCGATCAGGGTTATGGGCGCGTCGCTTCCGGCGCGCCGCTGCGCCGCCGCGATCCGTTCATGGATCGAATGAAGCCGTTCGGCGACTGCAGGGCTGTGGTCAGTCATCGTCGAGAACTATAGTCTTGCCGGAAACAAGCCTTCACCAGGCGTTACAACGCCGAGCACGAAAGGGGACCTCGCGGCATGGATATCACGCAGCTGCTGACCTTCGCCGTCAAGCAGAACGCATCGGACCTGCATCTTTCGGCCGGTGTCGAGCCGATGATTCGCGTCGACGGTGACGTCAAGCGCATCAACCTGCCTGCGCTGGAGCACAAGCAGGTGCACGCCATGATCTACGACATCATGAACGACAAGCAGCGCAAGGACTTCGACGAGAACTTCGAGACGGACTTCTCCTTCGAGATCTCCGGTCTGGCGCGTTTCCGCGTCAACGCCTTCAACCAGGGGCGCGGCGCCGGCGCCGTTTTCCGGACCATCCCCTCGAAGATCCTGTCGCTGGAGGATCTCGGCGCGCCCGAGATCTTCAAGCAGATCTGCGACGTGCCGCGCGGCATCGTGCTGGTCACCGGCCCGACCGGCTCGGGCAAGTCGACCACGCTGGCGGCGATGATCGACCACATCAACAAGAATGAGTACGGCCACATCCTCACCATCGAGGACCCCATCGAGTTCGTGCACAACTCGAACAAGTGCCTCATCAACCAGCGCGAGGTGCACCGAGACACCCTCGGCTTCAACGAGGCGCTGCGCTCGGCGCTGCGCGAGGATCCGGACGTCATCCTTGTCGGCGAGCTGCGCGATCTGGAAACCATCCGCCTGGCGCTGACCGCTGCCGAAACCGGTCACCTTGTCTTCGGCACCCTGCACACCAGCTCGGCCGCCAAGACCATCGACCGCATCGTCGACGTCTTCCCGGCCTCGGAGAAGGACATGGTGCGCGCCATGCTGTCGGAGTCGCTGCGCTCGGTGATCTCGCAGTCGCTGCTCAAGAAGGTCGGCGGCGGCCGTGTCGCTGCGCACGAGATCATGATCGGCAATGCCGCCATCCGGAACCTGATCCGGGAGAACAAGATCGCGCAGATGTACTCGGCGATCCAGACAGGTGGCCGCGAAGGCATGCAGACCCTCGACCAGAATCTCAAGGAGTTGGTGCGCGCCGGCAAGGTGACGAGCAGCGAAGCCCGCATGTACGCCAATTCCAAGGCCGATTTCCACTAAGCCGGAGCCTTTCATGGATCGCGACGCCGCCGTCAAGCTCGTCACCCAGCTGTTGCGCCTGGTCAAGGAAAAGGGGGCCTCGGACCTCTTCATCACGGCCGGCTTTCCACCTGCCATGAAGATCGACGGTCAGATGACCGCTGTCATGGACAAGCCGCTGTCGGCGCCGAATGCCGCGCTCATCGTGCGCGCCATCATGAACGACCGACAGCTCAAGGAGTTCGAGGCCACCAACGAATGCAACTTCGCGATCGCGCCGCAGGACATCGGCCGCTTTCGCGTCAACGCTTTCGTGCAGCAGAACTATTCCGGCGCGGTGCTGCGCCCCATCGAGACCCAGATCCCCACGCTCACCCAGCTCGATCTGCCGAAGGCGCTCGGCGACATCACGATGTCCAAGCGCGGCATGGTGCTGATGGTGGGCGCGACCGGCTCCGGCAAGTCGACCTCGCTGGCGGCCATGCTGGGGCATCGCAATAGCGAGTCGCGCGGGCACATCGTCACCATCGAGGATCCCATCGAGTTCGTGCATCCGCACAAGGGCTGCGTCATCACGCAGCGCGAGGTGGGCGTCGACACGCACAGCTGGGACAATGCGCTGAAGAACACGCTGCGCCAGGCGCCCGACGTGATCCTGATCGGCGAGATCCGCACGCGCGAGACGATGGAATACGCCATCAACTTCGCCGAGACGGGCCATCTCGTGCTGTCGACGCTGCACGCCAACTCCTCGAATCAGGCGCTGGACCGCATCATCAACTTCTTCCCGGAGGACAAGCGCGAGCAGGTGCTGATGGACCTGTCGCTGAATCTGCGCGCCATCATCAGTCAGCGCCTGGTGCGCAAGGAGAACGGCGGGCGCAAGGCGGCCGTGGAGATCCTGCTCAACACGCCGCTGATCTCGGACCTCATCTTCAAGGGCGAAGTCTCGGGCATTAAGGAAGTCATGACGCGCTCGCGCGAGCAGGGCATGCAGACCTTCGATCAGCATCTCTTCGATCTCTTCGAGGCCGGCGACATCACCTACGAGGAGGCCCTGCGCAACGCCGATTCGCAGAACGAGCTGCGTCTGCGCATCAAGCTGGAATCGAATCGCGCCGCTACCGATCTGAACAACGACCCTGACGTGCAGAAGCTCTCCATGCACGAGGACGACGACGAGGAGGCCCGCTGGCGATGAGCAACGCCACCGCACCGATGGAGGGTTTCCGCAAGCTCCAGCCCTATCTGCGGCTGGCGGCCGAGAAGCGGGCATCCGACCTCTACTTCAGTTCGGGAGCGCCGGCGATGATCCGCATCGAAGGCGAGATGCATCCGGTCGGGCGGGAGTCGCTCAGCGGTCGCGAGATCGCTGCCATGGCCGATGCCGTGCTCAGCGATAGCCAGCGCCGCGAGCTGCACGAGCGCCGCGCGGTGGACCTCGCCACGCAGGCGGGGGGACTCGGCCGTTTTCGCATCAACGTCTTCTATCAGCGCGGCGAGATCGCCATGGTGGCGCGCTTCGTCGGCGCCGACGTCCCCACCATCCAGGGGCTGGGCCTGCCCGAGGTGCTTGCCGATCTGGCGATGCAGCGGCGCGGTCTGATTCTGGTGGTGGGCGCCACCGGCAGCGGCAAGTCGACGACGCTGGCCGCGATGCTCGACGAGCGCAATCGCAGGCAGCAGGGGCACCTGCTGACCATCGAGGATCCCATCGAGTACGTGCACGCGCACAAGCGCGGCATCGTCAATCAGCGCGAGGTGGGTATCGACGTGCCCGACTACGAGAGCGCGCTGGTCTCCGCCATGCGCGAGGCGCCCGACGTCGTGCTCGCCGGCGAGATTCGCGTGCGCGCCACCATGCAGGCCTGCCTGCACATGGCGAACACCGGGCATCTGGCGATGTCGACGCTGCACGCCAACAATTCCTATCAGGCGCTGCAGCGCATCATCAATTTCTACCCCGCCGACCTGCGGCCGCAGCTGAACATGGATCTGGGCATGATGCTGCGCGCGATCATCGCGCAGCGTCTCGTCCGCGGCGTCGACGGCCGCCGCGTGGCCGCCTGCGAAGTGCTGCTCAATACCCCCTTCGTCAGCGAACTGATCACCTCCGGCCGCATCGGCGAGGTGCACGATGCGCTGGAGTCTTCGCGCGACCGCGGCATGCAGAGCTTCGACCACGCCCTGGCCACGCTCTATCGCGAGGGCCGCATCACGCAGCAGGAAGCCCTCGACAATGCCGACTCGCGCGCCAATCTGGAGGCCAAGCTGCACTTCGGCAGCTGAGCGAGGCATGCGGGCTTGATGCGCGGCGCCTGCGTCGCCAGAGTGGGGTTCTACGCGACCACCCCCGGTGCCCATGTCGAATCTCCTGCCTCCCGTAAAAGCCGCCGGTGCCACCATCCCGGCGCTCGGTTTCGGTACCTTCGAGCTCGCGCCGGAGGAAGCCGGCCCGGCAGTTCATGCCGCACTGGAGGCGGGCTACCGGCACATCGATACCGCCCAGATCTACCGCAACGAGGCCGCCGTCGGCGAGGCTGTAGCCGCAAGTCCGGTGCCGCGCGCGGACATCTTCCTGACCACCAAGGTGTGGATCGATCACTTCCGCGACGGCGATCTGCAGGCATCCGTGGCCGACAGTCTGCAGCGCCTGCGCGTCGATGCCGTGGATCTGCTGCTGCTGCACTGGCCGAATCCCGAAGTGCCGCTGTCGGAAACCCTGGGCGCGCTGCTCGATGCCCAGGCACGCGGCCTGACACGACACATCGGCATCAGCAACTTCCCCTCGCCGCTGATGCGCGAGGCCGCCGCTGTCGCGCCGGGTCGCATCGCCACCAATCAGGTCGAATACCACCCCTTCCTGTCGCAGCGTGCCGTGCTGGCCACGGCCCGGGAGCTGGGCATGAGCGTTACCGCCTACAGCCCGCTGGCGCGCGGCCAGGTCTTCGGCGATCCCGTGCTCAAGCGCATCGGCGACGCGCACGGCAAGAACGAGGGGCAGGTCGCGATCCGCTGGCTGCTCGATCAGGGCGTGGCCGTGCTGCCGCGCAGCAAGTCCGCGGCGCACATCCGCGACAATCTCGCCGTCGATGACTGCGTACTCACCGAGACCGAGCACGCCGCCATCGCCGAGCAGCTTGCCAAGGATCGGCGGCTGATCAACCCGCGCTTCGCGCCGGACTGGGACAGCGACTGAATCGGGCTTTCAACCCGGCGCGACCGGAATCAGGCGGCGGTCGCTTGAGGCGGGGCAAAGGCTGTCCGGATGCACGAGCAAGCCGCGCCGCTTCAGGCGCGCGACGAAGCGCAGCGGCGTCGTGGCCACCGTGCGTACAGCCGGGCACGCGTCGCCGCGTCCACGCCGGGCAGCCGTGTTTTGCGGTGCGCCGGATAGCCGGCATGTCGATGCGCCGGCTATCGCCGCTGGCGGAGGGATGCTGCTTCGTCTCATTGGCGTGCGGAACGTTGCGGGGCGATGCGAAACAGCGTGTAACGCCGGCTGCTGTCGATGGCGTCTCCATGGTTCTGCAGGGCTTGCATCATCGAGGTGTCGCGTTTGCGCACCGCGACCAGTATCGGTTCGCTGCGTTCTTCCCTTTCGATTCGCGTCATCAGGGACTCGCGTTTGATGACGCGCACTTGGTCGCGACTGTAGAAGCGGGCCGAGAACGGCACTCCGTCGAGGTAGCTCAGGTCGCTGACCGCCATGGCTGGCGATGCCGCTACGCGGGTGATCAGTTCCCTTTCCGTCTTCAATGCGCCCGGGTGCCATGCATACCAGGTTCCCGCGACGACCGCGATCACGGGGATCAATGCGGCGGTGGACAAGCGCCATGCTGGATGGGGCCGTTCGTTGCTAGCCGCGATCGCTCCCGCGGTGAGGATCGCCAGAAAGGGCAGCCCCGGCAGGAGATAGGTGTGCAGGATATTGCCGGAAAAGGTGAAGAAGACGGCGGGGGACAGAGCCGCGGCGAGCAGCAAGCTGACCGTCCCGGGACAGCGCGGCTGCCACGGATGCGCCACGGCATTGCCGCTCCAGCGCCCTCTTACCCAGACGGCCAGGGCGATCAGCCCCCAGGGAAAGCTGGCAGCCAGGAGAAAGAGCCAGATGGTGCCGCGAGGAAAGTCGTGCGCCGAGCCGTACAGATCGCCCGACCAGTCGCTGACGAGAAAGCGCTTGAAGTGCTCGCCGACGATGAAGTAATCGAGAAAGCCGGGTGTCTTCAGTTCGGCAAGGATGTACCAGGGCACGGCGAGGGCGAGCATCATCAGCGTGCCCTGCAGCCAGGGTAGGGTGCGAAAGAGCGTGCGCCATTGGCCCGTGACAAGGACCCAGAAGGCTGTCGGCAAGCCGGTGAGCACCAGGGCGAGCGGGCCCTTGGCCAGCAGGCCGATGGCGAGGCCGACAAAGAAGGCATAGCCCCAGTACCAGGCCCCACCCTGCAAGCGGATGATCAGGCTGGCGATGGTGAGGGTCGTTCCGAGCGCCAGAAAGGAATCCGTCATGACGGTTCCGGCGCTGATGAAGGCCAGCGCGGTGGTGCTGTAGATCAGGGCGGCCCAGAGCCCGGCCTGTGCCGACGATGATCCCCCGGGGTGCGGGTGCAGCGAGCGCGCGGTGCGGTAGGTCAGGTAGACGATGCCGAGATTGGCCAGCCACGAGGGCAGGCGTCCGGCGAATTCGGATACCCCGAGGGCCCGGAAGGACAGCGCCTGCAACCAGAAGGCGAGTGGCGGCTTGCCCCAGAAGGGCACCCCCGCATCGAACCAGGGTGTGATCCAGTCGCCGGACTCGGCCATGATTCTGGCGATCTCGGCGTAACGAGGCTCGGTGGTATCGGCGTAGGGCAGCAGCGCCATGAAGATCAGCCGTGCGACAAGCACGCCCCCGAGGCACCAAAGCAGCGTTCTAGTGCTGGTTCGGATCATGGCTCACCAAATGCAGTGGCGGTTGTTCGTCGCGGAAGCTGGCACGACTGTCCTCGGCGATGATGAAGAGCGGCCTTTGCTTGGTTTCCAGGTAGATGCGGCCGACGTATTCCCCGAGCAGCCCGACGCACAGCAGTTGGACGCCGGAGAGGAAGGTGATCACCGCGATCAACGAGGCATAGCCCGGCGTTGAAATGCCCAGAAAGAGGGCTTTCAGGACTTCCCACACGCCGAACAATGCGCCGCTGCCCGCAGCCAGGAAGCCGAGTGCCAGCGCGATGCGCAGCGGTCGAATCGAGAAGGATGTGATGCCCTCCATCGCAAGCTGGAGAAGCTTCGCGTAGTTCCATTTGCTTTGCCCCACCGCGCGCGGATCCCGGTCGAATTCCAGGGTGGTCGTCGGCATGCCGACCCAGGCGAACATCCCCTTGAGGTAGCGGTTGCGCTCGGGGAGTTGATTCAGGGCTTCCACGGTGCGGCGGCTCATCAGGCGGAAGTCACCCGTGTCCACCGGGATCGATGCATCGCTGATGTGGTTGATCAGGCGGTAGTACGCCGCCGCGGTCAGGCGTTTGAGCCAGCCTTCACCCGCCCGGGAGCGCCGCTTCATGAGCACGACATCCGCCCCCTTGCGCCACTCGGCCACCATGTCGGGTATCCGTTCCGGCGGGTCCTGAAGGTCGGCGTCCATCAGGACGATGGCCTCGCCACGGGCATTCTGCAGGCCGGCCGATACGGCGGCCTCCTTGCCAAAATTCCTCGAAAGCTGCAGCACGCGGATTTCCGGGTACTGATGCCGCAGCTGCAGGAGCTGGGCGACCGAGTTATCCCTGCTGCCATCATCGACGAAGAGCAGTTCCAGCGGAATATCCAGCGGCCTGCAGACAAGCGCGAGGCGCTTGATGAGGGTCGGAATGACATCGGCCTCGTCGTGGACCGGGACGATGACGCTCAGAACAGGGGAACTAGCCTTCATTGCCGGTTGCTCCTCGGAAGACGAAGCGCTCGGCCAGGGCATAGTTGGCGAGCGTGACGGCGGCCGTCGCGACGCCTTGTGCAAGCACTGCGTTGGCGCTGCCGGCGTACAGCGCGGAAAAGGCCGCCAGATTCAGGATCCAGGCAACCCCGGCGCTTGTCAGATAGCGCGGGAAGGTCAGGCGGTGGGGCATGCTGCTCCGGAAAGCGAAGCGGTACTGGCCGGCGTAGTTGAGGAGCAGGCCGACGGTGGCGCCGATGGCCGTGGCCAATCGGGCATCCGTGCCGGTCGCGATCAGTCCGTACATGCACAGCCAGTGCACGAGGGTGGCCAGGCCACCACTTGCCAGGAAGCGGAGGACACGGGGCCAGCGCGCGACGGCAGCGGATGGCGACTGCACGGGGCCTCATGCTCCGCCGGCGGTCGGACGTCGCCGACCGCCGCGGCTGAGCACCGGCAGACGATGATGTGGCGTCATGACAGGCATCGGCTTAGTGGCCTTCAAGCGCTTCCAGGGCGGCGCGGGCCTCTTCGCGCCTTCCCTGGTCAGCGATCCCGCGACCGGGCCGCTCTGGTGCGTTGATCGCGGCCCTGTATTGGGCGCCTGCCTGTGCAGTCCGTCCCTGCTCGGCAAGGAGTTCGCCGTAGAAGAAATGCGCATCGATACTGTCCGGGTTGAGGGCCAGCGCTTCTTGCAGGTGCTGCTCGGCCTTGTCCTCGTCGCCGTACGAGAGGGGCCAGCCGGGCACGTTGGCGTACAGGCTGCCGAGGGAGGCCGGAATCGCACCGTTCATGGTCCCCGGGTCGATGGCGTGAGCGCTTTCCAGCAGCGCGCGCGCCTCGCGGACCTTGCCCAGTGCGGACAATCCGCCCGAGATGCTGGCGTCGGTGGCGAGAATGATGGCGCGCCAGACCAGCGCTTCCGCGCGTTCCGGGTGTCTGTTCACCACCTCGGCACTGCGTGCATTGAGTGCCTCGAAAGCATCCTCGCGCTCGTTCTCCGGTATCACGTAGTAGGCGTTGGCCCAGTCTTTCTGCAGCTCGGCGACGTCGGGCGGGAACTCGGCGCTGGCGACCGATGTGGCGGAGAAGAAAGCCAGCACGGTGGGGATGATCAGTTGGCGCATGGCGATGGGAATCTCCTGGATCAATGGACGGGGGGCAGGGCGTCGCGCACGACAGCGCGGAGCTGGCGTGTCTGTCCGCGCAGGGCGCGATCGACCAGCCACGGCAGGAGGGCGTTGAGCTTCATGAAGAAGCGCTCGGCCCAGCCGAGGCTGTAGCGGTCGCGATCGCGTTCGAGCGCGGCGACGATCTTTCTCGCCACGGCCGTCGGGGTGTCGCGAGCGATCTTCAGTGCCGCGGCGGCACGCTCGGGGCCGCCTTGGTTGAGGGCGGTTTCGGTGTAGCGCGGTGCCACGTAGGTGACGCCGATGCCGCTGCCGTCTAGTTCGCGGCGCAGCGCCTCCGAAAACCCGCGCAAGGCGAATTTGCTGGCCGAGTAAAGCGCATACATCGGGAAGGCGAGACTGCCGAACACCGAGCCAACGAAGACGAAGCGGCCGCTGCCTCGCACGTGCATGGCCGGAAGCAGTGCGCGCGTGAGCTGCAGCACAGCCAGTGTGTTGATCTGCCAGAGCGTAGCGATGGCCTCCGGGCTGCTCGTCTCGAACTCGCCGAACTGCATGGCGCCGGCGCAGTGAATGACCGCGTCGGGCGTGCGGTGCCCGAGGCAGTCAGCACCCAGGCGGGTGCCCGCGTCCGGGCTGGACAGGTCGGCGGGCATGACCGTGGCAAGCGCCCCCAGTGCGCCAAGCTCTTCTGCCAAGCTGTGCAGTGCCTCGGTATCACGCGCGCTGAGCAGCAGGTTCGCGCCACGTTCCGCCAGCTGGGTCGCCAGTTCGCGCCCTATGCCGCCTGTGGCGCCCGTCAAGAGGATGTTGCTTCCTTCGAGCTTCATGCCGCGGCCCTCTGTCCTTCGAGGGGAATCGAACGGAACACATCGCTGAACAGGTCCTGGAAGCGCATCGCGGCATGCAGGATGGCGTCCTGGTCCGCGCGTTCGTCCACGCGGTTGACGAGGTCAGCGAAGAAGCGGATGTGCTCCTGGTCCACGGCGCCATGACTGCGCAGATAGCGTACGGCGGAGGCGGGCAGCTTGAGCGCCTTCTGGATGCCGTCGGCGGCACCGAGCGCGAGCGCGGTACTGGTGCCTTCCAGAACGTAGACCATGCCGAAGAAATGCATGGGGTTGTGGCGCTGGATGCCATCGTAGGCGTAGGCGACCATGAGTTCCGTTTGCGCGTTGGGGCCCGTCGCCGTCAACGCGTCGGCATCGGCACCGCAGGCGCGGATGTCGTCCAGGATCCAGTGTTCGTGGCCCGTTTCCTCGGTGATGTATTCGGCCAGCAGGGGCTGGACCCAGCTGCGTTGCGCGCCCAGGTGCGCCCCGCAGCTCATCATCAGGGGAACGGTGTGCCGTACATGGTGGTAGGCCTGCGTCAGATAGGCGATGTAAGCATCGCGCGTGATGCTGCCGTCGAGGGCGGCGCGAATGAGCGGGATGTCGCGCATGGCGTCGCGTTGGGCTTGGCTCTGCTGTTGCAGTCTTTCGTAGAGGGTCATGGGGACAAGGACTCCGGTTGGGGCTGGGTAAGGACGTCATGGCCGGCGTATCGCGCTTCGATGGCATCACCGAAGCGTGCAGCGATGGCGGTACGAAGCGGCTTGCCGGTGGCCGTCATCAAGCCATTGGCCGCGCTCATGGCCTCCGGCGCGGCGATCCAGTCGCCGATGCGGGCGTAGTCGGGGAGCTGGGCGTTGACCCGGGCGACGGCGGCTCGCAGGGCGGCAGCGCCGGCTTGTGTCTCGGGGACGAGCACTGCGATGTTCCAGGGGCGGTTCTCGCCAAAGACCACGGCCTGGCTGATGGCTGGCTCCTGTTGCAGGGTCGACTCCACCCATTCCGGGCTGACATTGCGTCCGTAGCTGGTGACGAAGAGGTGCTTGCGTCGGCCATGAACGAAGACATACCCGTCGGCGTCGCGATGACCGAGGTCACCGGTGGCGACCCAGTCCCCTGCGAAATTCGTGTCGCCCAGGTAGCCGAGAAAGGGGCTCCCGGCGGCTTCGATCTCGCCGGCGTCGGTGATCCGCAGCGAGACATGGGCCAAGGGGCGGCCGACGCTGCCCGCGCGATCGTGCTGCGGCGTATTGAGACAGAGCACGGAGCAGCATTCGGAAAGGCCGTAGCCCACATAGATCGGCCAACCCGCGGCGCGGGCGGCATCCACGCAGGCATTCGGCACGGGGGCGCCGCCGACGGCGACAAACTCGAGCGTGCGCAGGCACTGCTCTTGGTCCGCCGTGCTGGCCATCAGCGCCTGAAGCATGGCCGGCACAAGGATCAACCGGGTCGCGCCGGAGTCGGCGATGGTGCGCATGCATGTGCCGGCGTCGAAGCCGCTGCTGCCGGTGAGGCCGGCGGCTGCGCAGGACTTCAACAGAACGCGCGCGCCGCTGAGCAGCGGGGCGTATACGCCAGCGATGTTTTCCAGCAGCGTGGCCAGTGGCAGCGTGCAGAGATGACGACTGCGGGGCGTGCACGAGGACGCCTCCGCCAGCGAGGCCGCAACATCCATCATCGCCTGGGCAGACAGGCAGACACCTTTGGGCTGGCCGGTGCTGCCCGAGGTGAAAGTGATCTTGGCCGTGCCTTCGGGCAGCGCTACCGCGCCTGCCTGAGCCATGTGCAGCGCGGTCCACTTCTCACCGGCGATATGGAGCGTTTGTCGGCGAACCTCGTGCCCGAGGATGCGGTCCAGGCGCTCCGATGAGCGGCACACGATGAGCGCGCAGCCGCTTGCGGTCAGCGCATGGCTGAGCTGTGCCTCACTGAAGAAATCGGGCAGGGGAAGGCTGCAGCATCCGGTGGCGAGCAATGCCAGATCGACCAGCGCCCAGGCCGGGGTGTTGTCGCCCATGACGGCCACGGCCCTGCCGCGGTACGGGACGAAGAGACTGGCGAGGGCGTCGAGCGCAGCGCCCACGGCGGCGTGGTCGTAGACCGCACCATCGGGGCCTTCGAGAAGGATGCCGTCTACGCTCGCTTGGCGATGTGCGGCCAGTAGATGATCCGTCGCGGTCATGCCGGCAGTACCGGAGCGGTGCGGTCCGAGGGCGTCGGGCCCTTGTCGGGCTGGTTGCGCAGGGTGGCCGCAACATCGATGAGCATGACCATCGGGTTGTGCCGGTAGTACGTGCCCCAGTGCTCGGCCTCTTGGCTTCCCAGCGCATCTGCGTGCGCCGGTGCCAGCGCGTGCATGACCGTGCCGGCGCGCCGGAGGCCGTTCCGAAGCTGGTGGGTGGCGGTGCAGGCCAGCCAGCGCTTGCCGGCATTGAGCAGTGCCGGTGTGAGTAGCGCGACGAGCAGCCGCAATGCGCCGGGTCGCTCTCCGACCAGGTTGCCCAGCTCGACGAGTTCGCCTTTCGCGATGCCGTCCACGGCGTTGATGCGGCTCGCCATCTCCAGCAATGGATGGGGGAGATAGCGTTCGAGATACAGCGCTTCGTCGTCGCCGCGCAGCCCGAAGACGGCCGACAAGGTGCCGCTTTCTTCGCGAACCCCGAACAGGCGGGGCATGATGTGCGCGCGCACGTCGGCTCCGTAGCTGCGCGCGTAGCCGCGGCATATGTGGCGCGAAGCTTCGCCATGGGGGAGAACGCATAGCGAAGCGCGGCTCGGGTCGAGTTGCGCGGCCCACCGCCTGCGGACGGTTCGGGCTGCGCTGACCGAGTGGCTGCTGGGAGCAATTGCGGCTTGTGACATGGCTTATCTCTTGCGTTTGGACCGGACCCGTTGCCGGTGCCCATGCCCTGTTTGCGCAAGTCGCGTACCAAGTCGGAAAAATCGCTATTGCTCTGATTTATAAGTAGTTATTGGGTTTTCCTTCACGGATTTCAGAGTGCAGGATGTTGCATGACTGCAGCTTTTTGCAGTCAAGCCTTGCAGGCAGCTCGGGGTGGGGCCTCAGTCGCGCGCCGTTGGGCACGGTCTGCGCTGGGTGTTGCTCCCCACGTACAGGAGGACGCGTACGCGCGCATCGACGTCGCAGGCATCGACGTAGCCCAGTGCACCCTTGGTCTGGGCGACGATCCGAATCATGGCCTCGGTCGAGTGCACGACAAAGGGGGGCTCGATGCCGAGGAAGTAGCGTTCGCGCCAGTAGTCCTCTAGCGCCTTCGGCGAACTCCCCAGAACGATTTGCGAGAAGCGCTGACGCAGCGGATGGGCGACCGGCAGATTGATCGGATGAATGCGGCGGCCATCCAACCAGAAGCGCAGCTTGCGGCGATAGATCAGGCTGAGCCGCGTCGGGTTCAGGTGGACATCCTGGTCGGCCGTGCTGGCAATGACCGCTATCGCGGGCTTGTCCTGCTCCGGCACCTGCGCCGTGACGAGTGTCGCGTGCATGAAGAGCAGGATGGCGGTCCAGCCCGTGCGCGGCATCATCAGAAGAACAGGGCGACGGAGCCAAGCAGGCCTTCCGCGACCGTGCCGGGGTTCTCTGTGGTGTGCCGATATTCCGCCTTGAGCACCAACTGCCGGGACCAGCGCATGGTCAGTCCGGCAATGTAGAGATGCAGATCGTCCGCCGCATCGGCGCCCGCGAAGCTCTCGATGCGGGCGACCGCAAAGAAGGGGCCACCGATGGGGGCGACACCCTGCAGATAGAGGCCGGTCTCATCCTCATTGCGCGTTGTTCGCGAGCGCTGGCGCACCGCGAATTCGCCACTCAGTTCAAAGCCGCTGCGGGCATACAGAAAATCCATGCTGAAGAGGGTCTTCCTTTCCCGGTCCCGGCTTTCCTTGAAATCCGATACCGATAGGCCCACCTGCAGATGCGGACCCAGATCCTGCGCGAGCCGGAGCCCGAAGGCTTCCTCGAAGCGGCTGGCCCCGCTTTCGGGAAAGAGCTCCTCGCCGGGGCTGGCGAAGAGCGACCATTCCAGCGCCTGGCCGAGAACGGGTACGACGCCGCGCAGCATGCCGCCGGTGGTATTGAGCGGGAAGGTGTCCTCGGTGATCAACGGGCGCGATGTCGTCCACGTCAATGGCGCGGCGTGCAGTTGATTCCAGCGCCCTATCGGCGTCAGGAACTTGCCAAGACGCAGCTGCAGCGCATTCGATTGCGCGAAATCGATGTAGGCACGCTCGAGCACGGGCCTGGCATCGTCGACCCCGCTGTCTGCGGGGCGCAGCACGAGCAGCTGCTTGCCCTCGACCTCGATCAGGCCGCTCCAGCGCCCGGGTGACGCCCAGCTGCCGATGACACTCAAACGCTGCAGTGCCAGCTGAGGGCGCGCGCGCTGCGTATCGCTGGCCATGATTTCGCCATAGCCGCCTACATGAAAGCGGTGGCTACCGAATTCCGGTGCCGCTTGGGCCCCCACGCTCGGGCAGACGATCATCAGCAGGATGCCGACCGCAAGCCAGCAGCGGCATATGATGGGCAGACGCATCGACGAATGCTCCGTCACCGTTTGCAAAGCCGATCAGCCATATTGCCGGTAAGTCATTCCTTGTTCCGCCTGAGCCCCTGTGTTCGGAACCCATAAGCCCGTGAGTCTACGCCGCCTGCTCCTCGCGGCGTTCTCGGTGGTCGCCCTGCCGCCGGCCGCGCTGATGATGCTGCTGGCCTTCTGGCAGACGCGCAGCATCGTGTACCACGAGATCGAAGCCAACCTGACTGCGCAGGCCGAAAGCGTATCCGCAAAGTTTCGTCAGACCCTCTTCGAGCGGGTACAGAACGCGGTGACCTGGAGCGAGCTGAATGTCATGCAGGACATTGCGATCGGAGACGTCGATCGCCGACTGAGCGCCTTTCTGGAAGACGCACAAAGTCGTTATGACGCGACCTACATCGCCCTGCACGCGCTGGGGGCCGACGGCCTCGTCGTAGCGAGCAGCGAGGCCCGCCGCATCGGTGACAGGCTCGCCGCAGGGCAACGATGCGTGCGGCCGACGCAACCGATGGCCCTGTGCACGCCGACCGAGGGGGCGAAGGCCGCCGTGCTCAGCGTCGCGATCCGCTCCCGCTTCGACCGGCAACCGATCGGCCGCCTCGTGCTGCTGATTGATTGGGGGCGGATTCGGGAATTCCTGAACACCGCCGCCGGGGAGCGCCGCGCGCTCGCCCTCTTCGATGCCGGCGGCGCGCGTATCGCGGCCAGTGATCGATGGCAAGCCATGGCGGGTGGGGAGTCGGCCTTTCTTTCCGCGTCTGCGTATGCGGAAGGCATTCAGGGAATCGCCGGCGATCCATGGCGAACGGTAGTGCAGCAGAGCCGCGCCAGTGCGCTGGCGCCGATCCGCAGCATGGCGGGGGCATTTCTGCTGCTCTTGCTGATGGCCGGGGGCTTGATCCTCATGGCGGCGACCTTCGTTTCCGAGCGGGTGGCACGCCCTGTCGTGCGTTTGAGCGAATATGCGCGCGGTCTCGGAGGCGGGTCGGTCAGAACGCCGCCAGCGATCCGGGGCGCGCCGAAGGAAGTTACGGGGCTGAGTCAGGCGCTGGAGCGCATGGCCGCCGATCTCGACGCGCAGCAAAAGAAGCTGGTGACGGCGGCGAAGCTCGCCGCGGTGGGCGAGTTCGCGGCCGTGATGGCGCACGAGATCCGCACGCCGCTGGGTATTCTCAGGTCGTCGGCACAGACCATCGATGTCGAGGCGCTGGACCCTCAGAATCGGGAGCTGGTCGGCTATATCCTGTCGGAGACCGAGCGTCTTCGCCGCCTCGTCAATGCGCTTCTCGACAGTTCGCGCACACGGGAACCGCAGCGCCAGCGTCAGGATGTGGCAATGCTCGTCGAGCGCGGGGTAGCCATGGTGCAGCCGCAGGCACGCGACAAGGGCGTCACGCTGCGCCTCGGAGGCGGGGCCAAGGATCCGCTTGCCGAGATCGATGAGGAGCAAGTGCTGCAACTGCTGCTCAACCTGTTGCTCAACGCGATCCAGATTCTGCCCGCCGGCGGTTCGATTGCGGTATCGACCGATGGCGACGCGGAAAACGTCTACGTGCGCGTGCACGACGACGGTCCGGGGATTCCGAAGGCAGACCGCGAACAAGTCTTCGAGCCTTTCATTCACCGGCGCGAAGGCGGGCTGGGCATCGGCCTCGCCGTCGTGCGTGAACTCGCGCGAGCCCACGGAGGCGATGTGCGCGTGCTCGCCACCGACGTCGGCGCTTGCTTCGAAGTACGACTGCCGCGAAGGGCGGCGGAGGTGGCATGAGTTCAGCGATGCGTATCCTGACCGTCGATGACGAGCCGAGCATGCTGCGCGTGCTGCAGATCATGCTCGAGCGCATGGGGCACGAGTGTGCCGGCGCCGGCAACGGGCTTGAAGCGATGGAGATGCTGCGCAACGACGAGTTCGATCTCGTCATCAGCGATCTGCGCATGCCGGAGCTGGATGGCGTCGGACTGCTGCGAACGATGCGTGAAGAGGCCATCCATCTGCCCCTCATCATGATCTCGGCGCACGGCAGTATCGACGCTGCTGTCGGGGCCATGAAGCTGGGTGCAATCGATTTCCTGCAGCGCCCCTTCGACCGGGAAACGCTGGAACTCGCCATTGAACGGGTCGTCCAGCAAGGCTGGATGCTGCGCGCCAATCGTTTCCTGCGCGATCAGGTTACGCACAGCGGGCACGGACTTGTTGGCGCCAGCGCCGGTATCCAGGCAGTCCGCCGGGCGATCGATCAGGTAGGGCCAACCCAAGCCAGTGTCCTCATCACGGGGGAGACGGGTACCGGCAAGGAGGTTGTCGCGCGCGCCATACACGCCGCCTCGGAGCGTAGCGAGAATCTCTTTGTGCCGATCAATTGCGCGGCAATTCCGGCCGACATGCTGGAAAGCGAGCTTTTCGGCCATGAAAGGGGGGCGTTCACGGGGGCGGTTTCCGAGCGCGTGGGGCGCTTCGAGCTGGCCAGCGGCGGCACCTTGTTTCTCGATGAATTGACCGAGATGCCGATGGCGCTGCAGGCGAAGCTGTTACGGGTCCTGCAGGAGCAGACGGTCGAGCGTCTTGGCTCCAATCGCAGCCGCCAGCTGGATCTCCGCGTCCTGGCAGCCACCAATCGTGATCCGGCCGAGGCCGTTTCCGCGGGCCTGCTGCGCACGGATCTTCTGTATCGCCTGGATGTCTTCCGGATCGCATTGCCGCCCCTGCGCGAGCGCCCGGACGATATCGTGCCGCTGACACTGCATCTCATCGAGCAAAGCCGCGGCGCGCGCCCGGTACCGCGCATCGGCGAAGCGTTGGCGGCGCACCTTCGCGCCTATGACTGGCCTGGCAATGTGCGTGAGCTGCGCAACGTGGTGGAAAGAGCGTTGATCCTCGCCGGGGATGCGGAACTGCTCGACCTTCCCCATTTTCCCCTGAAGAAAGAGCACGCGCAGGACGCGCCGGAAACTGATGCCGATGCGATCACCAGCTTCGATCTGGCCGCTGCGACGGATGCTCTCGAAGTCCGCTACTTGCGGGCGGCACTGGCCGCGGCGGAAGAAAACAAGACACGCGCCGCCTCCCTGCTCGGCATCAGTGAACGTACCCTTTGGTACAAATTGAAGAAGCACGCTCTGCGCCGCAGTGATGATGGTGCGGCTGGCATCAGCCAATGATGTGGAGTCGCCGCCCCTGAGGTAGCAAGGGCAGATAGAGCGCCAGTCGCACGGCCCGGCCTTCATCGGCGAAGAGCTGCGCGTAGGCTTCGAGTTGACCGCGGTAGCGCGCGATCTCGCTGTCGACGAAGGCGTCGAGATCGCCGCCCTCGTGACTGCCGGTCTTGTAGTCCACGATCCAGCGCGTGCCCTCGGCATCGACGAAACTGCGGTCGATGCGCAGGCGTCGGAAGACGCCGTCGACCATCGTGTCCATGGCGAGTTCGCAGTCGGCGCCCCCGGGATGTGCGCGCAGCAGCCAGCGGCCGTCCGCGTCGGTGAGGGTGATCGCGGCGGCTTCCAGCACCCGTTCCGCGACCGCGGCCGCCTCGTCGTCACCCATGCCGGCGGCGCGTGCCTGCGCCAGCAGCCAGGCGCGCTGTCCCGGCAGGGCGCCGTCCCAGCGTTCCGGCCCGTCACGGGCGATGCACTCGACCAACTGGTGATAGAGCGTGCCCAGCACACGCGCGCGCTCGCCGGCCCAGTCGAAGGGCGGCAGTGACTCCAGCTTCACGGCCGGCGCGCTGGCCGCGGGCAGGCCGGCGGGTTCGGGCGGAGGCCCCCAGTCCTGCGGCAGGCGGATCAGCTCCTGCGGGCCACGGTCGGCCTGCGTGGGCGGCGGGCTGCCGGTAGCCGGCGCTTCGGCTTCGGCCTCGTCGAGGGCGCGCGCGACGTCACCGCCGACGGCGGGCCACAGGTGCGCCAGCAGGCCGCTTCCGGTCTTGATGCCGCCGTCGCTCTTGCGTTCGACGTCGGCGAAAAGATGCAGGCGCTGTACGGCGCGGGTTGCCGCCACGTAGAGCAGCCGATCGGCTTCGGCGGCATCGCGCGCGCCTTCGAGCTGCCCGTGCAGCAGCCGGAAGAGCGGGTCCTTGTCGTCGTCCCTGCGCGGCAGCGGTGCCAGCAGCGGATGCTCGTGCTCGTCGACGAGCACGCTGGACTGCACCACTGCCGGGCGCTGGCGTGGCGGCGGCTTGCGGTGCAGCCCCGGCAGGACGACGTGATCGAACTGCAGGCCCTTGGCCTTGTGCATGGTCATGATCTGCACGCGGGGGTCGCTGTCGCCGCCGGGGCTGGCGTAGAGGCCGTCGAGGGCATGCCGCAGCGTCTGGGCGTCGATGTCCGGACCGCCGTCGCTGGCCGTGGCCAGGGCTTCCAGCATGGCGTGGGCATGATCCAGCGCGGTGTCCTCCGCCAGGCAGGCGGGGCCGCCGAGGGCGCGCCAGCAACGCTCGACGCGTACCGCCAGGGGCTGTCGGCCGCGCTGACGCATGGCGGCGCGCAGCGCCGGCAGGACGCGCTCCAGTCGGTCGCGCGCCGGGGTGTCCAGCTGGGCGCGCACCGCCTCGTCGTCCAGCAAGGGCCACAAGGGCTCGCCCGCGCCGGCCGCGGCGCACAGCGTCTGCAATGCCGGCAGCGGCAGGCCGCAGCAGGGGCCGCGCAGCACGGCCAGCCAGGCGATGCGGTCGGCGGGATCATTGATCGCGCGCGTGATGGCGAGCAGGTCCTCGACCACCGGCTTCTCGGATAGCGGCTCGATGTCGACCGCCTGCGGGCGCACGCCGGCTGCGGCCAGCGCCGGCAGGATGGCCCGCAGATGGCTGCGACCGCGCACGAGCACGGCCAGCGTCTCGTCCTCAGCGACCTGCTGGGCCAGCTCGGCGATGCGGCGGGCCTCTTCAGCTTCGTCGCAGAGATGCCACTGCACGGCTGCGCCGGGCTGAGCGGCATGCGTGGGGCTCGCCGTCTCGTAGGCCACGGCGCCGCGCTGGAAGTCGTCGGCGCCGAGGATGTGCGGGAAGGCGTCGTTGACCCAGTCGACGATACCTGCCTGCGAGCGGAAGTTGCGCGACAGCCGCAGGGCTTCCAGTGGCAAGTCGCCGACGCCCTGATCGCGCGCCTGCAGAAAGAGGCCCACGTTGGCGCTGCGGAAGCGGTAGATGCTCTGCATCGGATCGCCCACGAGGAAGAGGCTGCGCCCGTCGCCAGGCGCCCATCCGGCGGTGAGCCGTTCCAGAAGCCGCATCTGCAGGTCCGAGGTGTCCTGGAACTCGTCGATCAGCAGATGCCGGATGCGGTTGTCCATGCGCAGCAGCAACGCGCTCGGCTGCTCGGGGTCGCCCAGGGCGTCGAGCGCGCGCAGCGCGATCTCGGTGTGATCCACTGCGCCCTGCTCGGCGAAGCAGAGCGTGAGCTCCCCCAGTGCCTGGCGGAAGACGGCGAGCAGGTCGGCCAGCGCGCGCCACTGGGTGTCGTCGTAGTGCGGTGCCACCAGGCCGGCGAGCGCGCCGATGGCGGCCTCGGCGCCGGGGGTGGCCTGCAGCGACTGCAGCAGCGCCTTGTGCGCTTCCAGCGCCTCGCGGTCGGTGGTGGGGAAGCCGTCGTTCTTCGTCACCTTCTGGCGGATGCCGCCGTCCTGCTTGAGCAGCAGCGCGCACAGCCGCGGCCAGTGACCGCATTCCGCCGCTTCGCACGGCAGATGGCCGAGGCGGACGGCGGCCTGGAGGGCTTCGTCGTTGGCCAGCGCGCGCGCCGCCGCGCGGACCGACTCCCACCACGCGGCCCACTGCGCTTCGCCCAGTGTGGCGCGCGCGCGCTGCAGGGCCTCGTCGCAGAGCGCGGCCAGGGCGGATTCCAGTGCGGTGCGCATGGCTCCGGTGTCGGCCGACAGCATGCCCCGCCAGGCGTCGCGCCGGCCCAGCAATTCGGCCAGCATCGTCGCCAGCCGGTTGGCGTCGCCGTCGAGGCGGTCCAGGGCGTGGCGCAGGGCTTCGCCGAGCGGTCCCTCGGCGTCGCGGTGCGCAATGGCGCGGCGCGCGGCCTCGGTGTAGAGGGGGCGCGCGTCGTCGAGCAACTCGGGCATGCCGCCGGCCGCGGAGAGCCAGGGCGCGCGTCGTACCAGCAGGCCGCAGAAGCCGTCGATGGTGAGGATGCGCAGGCGCGAACTGGCGGCTTCCAGCTGCCAGCCGCACTCGGCGTTGCGCGCACGCGCCGCCATGGCCAGAGAGCGCGTGCGGCGTTCGTGCTCGGCGCTGCAGTCCTCGGGGCGTCGGTCGCTGGCCAGTTCACCCTGGATGCGCCGGCGCATCTCGGCTGCGGCCGCGCGCGTGAAGGTCATGGCCACGATCTGCTCGGGGGCGTCCACTTCGCCCAGCAGCGCCAGCACCCGCTGGGTGAGCAGCTCGGTCTTGCCCGAGCCGGCGGGCGCCTGGACGATGAAGCTGCCGGCGGTGTCGAGCGCGCGCTCGCGGTGTGCGCCGTCGCGTGCGGCGAGGTCGGCGTTGCTCATGCCTCGCCCTCGGCGCTGGCCAGCGCATCGGACTCGTGGATGCGGCACAGCGGTTGCAGGTCGCAGCGCGCACAGACGCCGGGCAGCGGCGCCACGGTGGCATCGCCGGCCCGGATGCCGGTGGCGGTGGCGGCGAGCTGCGCGTCCCACAGCCGGCGGACGGCCTCCCAATCGGCTGCGTCCAGTACATCGCGCGCCGCGCGCTGTAGCTTGTCCACCGGCGTCAGCGCCGGCAATGCCTCGCGGCTGTCGTTGTCGACGAGGCCGACGTAGCCCGCGTCGCCGGCACGCAGAACCGCGTAGGCCACGCCCACGCAATCGGCGACCAGCTCCGCGTAGACGGCGAGCTGGGGTGCGGTCAGCGTATGCGCGACCGGTGTGGCGGCCCGACCGGTCTTGTAGTCGATGACGATGCGTCCGTAGCCGGGCACGAAGTCGACGCGGTCGGGCCGTACGCGCAGCGTCAGGCCGTGCAGCGCGAGTTCGTGATCCTGCCGGCCTTCGGCGCCGTCGGGGGGCGCACCCTCCAGCCATTCCACCGAGAAGGGGGCGCGTTGCCGGTCGGCATCCAGCAGCGCCTCGGCATGGCGCTGCAGGCGTCGCGTCTCCACCGCGGCGACACCGGCGCTGAAGCGGTGCGGCGCGCGTTCCTGCCGGCGCGCCACGGCGCCCGCCACACAGCTGGCGACCAGTGCCTGCTGGGAGCTGCTGTCGAGCGCGTGCAGCGCTTCGCTGTCACCCAGGCGGCGCCAGATCATGGCCATGACCTCGTGCGCCAGGATGCCGCGCTCGCGGGCATCCGGGGCCGGTTCGGGCTCGGTCGGTGCGTCGGCGGCCAGGCCGAAGTGCGCCAGGGCGCGGAAGGGGCATTCGGCGTGTTCGCCCAGCCGCCGCTCGCCGCCCGGCAGGGCTTGCGTGGCGTCCGGAGGGTCGGCGCGCTCGTCGCGCCAGCGTTCGCCGGCCGCGGCCGCGCGCAGTGTCTGCCAGGCGGGCGGATGCGCTGCGGAGGCGGTGTCGGGTGCGGCGTCGGGAGAGGGCCACAAGGGCGACAGCCGGCTTGGCTGCTGGTCGACGGTGGCCGCCCAGCTCAGGGTGACGGCCGGGGCGGTACCGAGCAGGGCCTCGCCGATGCCGCGGGCCCGAAGGAGCTGGCCATCGGCGGTTGCCTGCGGGATGCCGGCACGGCGTTGCAGCGCCTCCGGCAGCAGCGGTACGGGGCGCGCTTCGGGTGGCCAGGCCGTCTCGTCCATACCGAGAACGAAGAGATGGTCGAAGGCCAGTCCGGCTGCCTCCAGCAGGCCCAGGACCTGGATGCGGGCGGCGCCGCCCTGAGGCTGGAAGGGCTGCTGGCCGAGCAATTCGCGCAGCCGCGACAGGGCCGCGTGCGGGCTCAGCGCGCCGCAGAGCGCATCCGTGCGTGCGAAGGCGGCCAGTGCCTCGTTCCAGGCGCGATGGGCCTGATACTCCGCGCTGTCCAGCCGGCCCGGCCAGCCCAGCTGCTGCAGCGTGGCCGCGAAGCGCTGCGCCCAGCCCGAAGGCGGGGCGCGGTCGCGGCCGGGATCGACGGCGGCGAGTGCCTCGGCGGCTCCGGTGGCGCCGAAGCGTCCGAGCGCGCGCGCGGTGGCGCCAAGCTTCAGGGTTTCGTAGCCGTGGTCGCGCAGCGCGCGCTCGGCACGGGCGATGGCGCCTGTTTCCCCGGCACCCAGCCAATAGGGCGTGTGCAGGCAGCGCACCGCCGCCGATAAGGGACGGCCAGCGGGCGTCGTCGCCCAGTCCAGCCAGTCGAGCGCGGCGGCGATCACGGGCTGTCCCGCCAGGGTGTCACCCTGGCTGACGGCGTAGGGCCGCTGTGCCGGATCGTCGCCGGGGGATAGCCAGGGGCAGAGGACGGCGTCGAAGCGGCGGCGCAAGGGTTCGAGGCGCTGCGCGAGGTCGGGCACGACCACCCCGATGCGCGCCTCCGGCTCGTGCTGGGCGAGATCGCGCACTGCGCGCGCGGTGACATCGAGCTCGGCGTGTGCGTCCGCACAAGCCTGGTGGTGGATCGTCGCGGGTGCGGTGACTGCGGGCTCCAGGTGCAGCAGTTCGCTGCCGGCGTCCTGCAGCGCCGCGAGCAGCCGCTGCTGCGCCGGCGTCGGCCGCTCCAGTGCGGCGAGCACCAGTCGCGGCGGCGCCGGCAGCCGGCCCGCCTCCAGGGCGTGTGCCAGCAGTGCGGGCAGTTCGGCGCCGCTGAGGGCGTGCAGTCGCTGCAGACGCTCGTGGAAGCTCTGCGCCCAGCCGTCGAAGGCGCTGGCGTCCTCGTCGTCGGGCGCAGCCAGTGGCAGCGCGATGGTGTAGTCGTGGGCCAGCTGCCACGCTTCGGCGGCGAGGCGGCTCATCGCCGCTGTCTGCAGCAGGGGGCGCTCGGCGCTGGCGCTTTCCACCACACCGCGCCACAGCACGAGGGCCTCGGCATCGGCGAGCAGGCGCGGCGGCATCCTGCCGGCGGTCGCCTCGGCCTGGGCATGGCGCTGGAAGCGGTCGGCCAGCCAGGCGCGCCAGTGCAGGCAGTCCGGCGCGCGCCAGGCCGTTGCACCCGCGGCGCTGCGCTGGCGCGCGTAGTCGTGGGCCAGCGCATCGGCCAGCCGCCGCGTCGCGCAGAGCACGGGCGGGTCGCCGGCATCGGCCTGCCAGGCGCTGAAGAGGTCTTGGCGCGAGATGCTCTGCATGGCGCGAGGGTAGGCCAATTCGGGCAGGTGCTGCGTACGGCCGTATGATGGCGCCATGCACTATCGTCACGCCTATCACGCCGGCAACTTTGCCGACGTCTGGAAGCACTGCGTGCTGGTCGCGGTGCTGGCGGCGATGAACCGCAAGACCACGCCGTGGTCCTTCGTCGATGCCCACGCCGGTGCCGGGCTCTATGCGCTGGACGATGCCGAGGCGGGGCGCACCGGCGAATGGCGCGACGGCATCGGCCGTCTGCTGGCGGCAGAGGATGCCCCCGCGTCGGTCGAGGCCTTCCTCGGGCTGGTGCGTGCTGCCGGTGCGCACCGCTACCCCGGATCGCCCTGGCTGGCGCTGCGCATGGCGCGGCCGGGCGACGAGCTGATCGCGCTCGAGTCGCAGTCCGACATCGTCGCCGACCTGCAGCGGCATCTCGGCAACGGCGTGGTGGTGCAGCAGCGCGACGGTTACCGCGTCGACGCGCTGTTGCCGCCACGCCATCGACGCGGCCTCGTCCTGCTGGACCCGCCCTTCGAGCGCCCCGACGAGTTGCGCGCGGTCGGCGATCTGCTCGGTCGCTGCGCGGCGCGTTTCGGTCACGGCGTGCACATGCTCTGGTACGCGCGCAAGAACGCCGTGGAGTGCGATCGCATGCTGCGGCGGGTGGCGCGCTTTTTCGGCAAGCCCGTCTGGCACGCCATGCTCGATCACGGCGATGTCGGGGGCGGGCGCATGCACGCCTGCGGCGTGGCCGTGGTCAACCCCCCTTATGGCCTGGACAGCCAGCTCGTGGAGCCGCTGGGCTGGATGGCCGGCAAGCTCGCGCGCGGTCCGCGGGCCACCCACCGACTGGAATGGATCGAAGGATGAGCGGAGCGATCGAAACGCTGTACCGGGGAAGATTTCTCGCCCTGCGCCGTGACGGGCGCTGGGAGTATGCCGAGCGAACCATCGGTGGTGGCGGTGCCGCCGTGGTGGCGCTGACGGCGGCGGGTGAGATCGTTCTGGTCGAGCAGCTTCGCCACCCGGTGGGCGGGCGCACGATCGAGCTGCCGGCCGGTATCGTCGGCGACGATGCCTTCGGCGAGGCGCCCGAAACGACGGCGCTGCGCGAGCTGGAGGAGGAGACCGGTTTCCGCGCGGATACGGCCGAGTTGCTGATGAGCGGACCGACGGCGCCGGGGCTGACCTCCGAGCGCACCTACATGGTGCTGGCACGCGGGCTGAAGCGGGTCGGCAGCGGGGGCGGGGTCGACGGCGAGGACATCGTCACGCACCTGGTGCCGCTGCACGCGGCGCCGGACTGGCTGGCCGCGCGCGCGGCCGAGGGGCTGGCGGTGGAGCCGAAGGTCTATGCCGGCCTGTTCTTCGCCGGGCGCGGTATGCCGAGCGCCGATCCGGATTCCGGCCGATAATTCGCAGGCTTTCACCGAAACCTTTCACCTCAAGGATTTCTGCATGTCCCTTCCCGAAGCGCTGCAGGGCCGCCTGCGACTGCCCGTCATCGGCTCACCCATGTTCATCGTGTCGAATCCGGAACTGGTCATTGCCCAGTGCCGGGCCGGCGTCGTCGGGTCCTTCCCGGCACTGAACGCCCGGCCGGAATCGATGCTCGACGAATGGCTGGCGCGCATCAGCAGCGAGCTGGATGCCGCACGCGCTGCCGACCCGACCGCGCCCATCGCGCCCTTCGCCGTCAATCAGATCGTCCACGCCTCGAACAAGCGGCTGGAGCACGACATCGGCCTCTGCGAGCGCTACAAGGTGCCGATCCAGATCACATCGCTGCGCGCGCCCGACGAGGTCGTGGCCTCGGCGCACAGCTACGGCGGCCTGGTCTTTCACGACGTGACCAACATCAAGCACGCCGAGCGCGCGCTGAAGGCGGGCGTGGACGGCCTCATCCTCGTCTGTCACGGAGCCGGCGGTCATGCCGGGCGGTTGTCGCCCTTCGCGCTGATTCCGGAGGTGCGCTCCTTCTACGACGGCACGATCATCGCCTCCGGCGCGATCGCCCAGGGCGGCAGCGTGCTGGGTGCGCTGGCCATGGGGGCCGATCTGGCCTACATCGGTACGCGCTTCATCGCCAGCCAGGAGGCCAACGCCGTCGATGCCTACAAGCAGGCGGTGGTGGATTCGAGCGGCGAGGACATCGTCTACACCGATCTCTTCACCGGAGTGCACGGCAACTATCTGCGCTCGAGCATCGTTGCCGCGGGCATGGACCCCGACAACCTGCCCGCCGGCGACAAGAGCACCATGGATTTCGGTTCGGGTGGCGGCAGCGAGTCGAAGGCCTGGCGCGACATCTGGGGTGCGGGGCAGGGTGTCGGCCAGGTCGGCGAGGTGCTGCCTACGGCGGAGATCGTCGAACAGCTGGCGCAGGAGTACGAGGCGGCGCGCACCCGGCTTCTGGGCGCCTGAGCGGGCCCCGCCGCGACGCCCGGTGGTCGTGCGTCAGTTGCGCACGACCACCGAGTCGCCGTGGATCGCGACCTTCTGGCCTTCGCGCAGATGGCCGGCGTCGACCATCTCGAAGCGCCGCGTCTGTCCGTTGTCCATCCGGATAGCGACTTCGTAGACGGTCTTGCTGCGGATGCGCTCCTCGGCCTTGTGACCGGCGTAGCCGCCGGCGATGGCCCCCACGACCGTGGCGATCTTCTTGCCGCTGCCGCCGCCGATCTGATGGCCGATGACGCCGCCGGCGGCCGCGCCGCCTATGGCACCGGCACCGGTGCCCTCGCCCTTGCGCTCGATCGGCGTGATGCTGGCCACGGTGCCGCAGTTGTCGCATCGAGGGGCGGCGGGCCGCGCGCTTGCGGCAGCCGTCGGCTGGCTCTGGGTGCTCGGCGCGGACGCCTGCTCGGCTGCCTCCTCGGCCGCATCCACGGGCTGGGATTCCAGCGCCTCGCCCGTGCAGCCGACGAGCAGTGCGCCGAAGACGAGGCCGAGGCCGAGGCGAAGCGGGGCGATGCGTGATGCGGTGATGGTCATGGCGCAGACCTCCGAGTGTTCCTGCAGGTATGATGCGCGCCCTGGCTGAACGCGGCATGAGCCGCCGGCCCGGGCGGCGGCTTGCATGCTGGCGGCTCAGCCTCTATCATCTCGCGCCTTTTCCGGGCTCCCCAAAGCCGCCCCGCCAGCGGCTGTCGACGGATATCAACGCATGAAGACCTTCTTTGCCAATGCCCAGAACGCCAAGCGCGACTGGGTGGTCATCGACGCCGAGGGCCAGACGCTTGGCCGCCTGGCCAGTGAAATCGCGCGCCGCCTGCGCGGCAAGCACAAGCCGGAGTTCACGCCGCACGCGGATGTGGGCGACTACGTCGTCGTCATCAACGCCGAGAAAGTGCGCGTGACCGGCAAGAAGATGCAGGACAAGATCTACTGGCGCCACACCGGTTTTCCGGGCGGCATCAAGTCGACGAACCTGAACGATCTGCTCGCCAAGCACCCCGAGCGCGTGGTCGAGAAGGCCGTCAAGGGCATGCTGCCGCGCGGCCCGCTGGGCTATGCGCAGTACGGCAAGCTCAAGGTCTACGCCGGCGCCGAGCATCCGCACACCGCGCAGCAGCCCGCTGCCGTCACTCTCTAAAGAGCACGCATTCCCATGAGCGCTACGCAGAACTACGGTACGGGCCGCCGCAAGACCGCCGCCGCCCGCGTTTTCCTCCGTCCCGGATCGGGCAGCATCACGGTCAACGGCAAGTCGCTGGAGGATTACTTCGGCGGTCGTGAGACCTCGCGCATGATCGTGCGCCAGCCGCTGGAGACGGTGGAGTCGCTGGACCGTTTCGATTTCTACATCACCGTCGCCGGTGGCGGTCCCAGCGGCCAGGCCGGTGCCATTCGCCACGGCATCGCCCGTGCGCTGGCCGACTACGACCCCGAGCTGAAGTCGCCGCTGCGTCAGGCCGGTTTCATCACGCGCGACCCGCGTGCCGTGGAGCGTAAGAAGGTCGGTAAGCGCAAGGCGCGTCGCAGCGTCCAGTTCAGCAAGCGCTGATTTCCGGGGTCTCGGCGCCGCACTTTGCAGCGGCGCCGGGCTCTGGTAGCTTTTGCGTCCCTGCTGGGGGATCGTCTAACGGTAGGACAGCGGTTTCTGATACCGCCAGTCTAGGTTCGAATCCTAGTCCCCCAGCCATTTCCGACAGGCCCGCCGTGTGCGGGCCTTGTCATTTGCGGGGGCTGTCTCCCGCATCGCCTGAGGTCGTTGCCGTCTACGATGTGGTTCAAGAATCTCCAGATCTTCGTCAGCGGTAATCGCTGGCAGCTTGCCCCCGCCGATTTCGAGGAAGCCCTCGCCGCCAGCACCTTGCAGCCGGTGAGCGGGTTGCAATGGCGCTCCGAGGGCTGGGTGTCGCCGCGGGGTGACGCGCAGCTCGTCTTCTCGCAGGACCGCCAGATGCTCTTCGCCTACGCGGAGGAGAAGAAGGTGCTGCCGGCCACGGTCATTCGTGACGAGACCGCCGCGCGCGCGCAGAGCTTCGAGCAGGTCAAGGGCTTCGCGCCCTCCAAGCGGCACGTGCGCGAACTCAAGGAGCAGGTGACCAATGAACTGCTGCCGCGTGCCTTCGGCCAGCGGCGGGTGACGCGCGCATGGCTGGATCCGGATCGCGGGTTGTTGGTGGTTGATGCCGCCAGCGCGGCTGCGGCGGAGTCGCTGGTGGCGCTGCTTGGGCAGAGCGTGGAGGGCAATGGCTTCGCACCGCCGTCGTGCGAGCCTTCCCCCGGTGCGCAGCTGACGCAGTGGCTGGCGCGTGGCGAGGCGCCGTCTCCCTTCGTGCTGGAGGACGAGTGCGAGCTGGTCAGCCCGCAGGCGGAGCGTCCGGCCGTGCGCTACGCGCGCCACAGCCTGGATCTGCCCGAGATCCGCCAGCATCTTTCGGCCGGCAAGTTCGTCCAGCGCCTGCGTGTGAGCTGGCGCGACCAGATCCGCTTCACCATCGACGATCAGATGCAGATCAAGCGGTTGCAGATTGCCGAGAGCGAATCGGACAACGACGCCGAATCCGACCCGAACGCGGCCTTCGCCGCGGACTTCATGCTGATGTGCCACACGCTGGGCGGCATGGTCGACGACCTGCTGCAGACACTGAGCGGCAGCGAGGACGCTGCCTGACGCTGCCCGAAGGTGCCGCCAGTGGCTACTCCTGGCGTTCGCGCCAGTCGGCCGGCCGCTCGAAGATGCCCTGCCAAAGGCCGCGAGCATTCTCGGCGGCCTCGCGCTCGGCGGCGACGTAGGGGGACTCGGGGCCGGTCGCTACAGCGTAGCCCTGGCGCACCATCCATTCGTTGAGATTCGTGCCGTAGTGGCGGCAGTAGCCGAAGGCGCGGTTCTCGGCGCCCTCGATGGGGGCGATGTCGCAGACCACCCGGTCGCGCTGCAGGCGCTGCTCGAGCAGCGCCGCCATATCCTCGCCGCAGCGGTAAGGTAGGCCCGATGCGCGGCGGCAAAGCTGCTCCGGTTCCGGGGCATCGATGCCGGCGAGATAAACGAGCGTGTCGTCGACCCGCACCGTGTCCCCGTTCAACACCTGTACACGCCCACCGATAGTCTCGGTCGGCTCGGGTGGCGCTTCGCTGCGCTCCAGGAACCAGAAGGAGCGCTCGGGCGGTCCGGAGCTGCGCGCCGGTGTTGGGCGGTCTTCGCCGAAGAGAGCGCAGCCGCCGAGAAGGCCGGCGAGCAGCAGGGCAATGGCGGGGCGGGGGCTGTTTCGCGTCATCACGTACCGATGATAGCCCGCCACGGCATAGAACGCCGCATTCTTGCGCCGTCTATCGCTTGCGCCGCGCCGTTCGTCCCGCCCATCCCCGCAGGTGAACCATCCGTCGCCCTGAGGCCCCTATACGCCGATCGCGAGCGTAGTTTAGAGACTCTCCCTGTGGCCGGTAGCAGCGCTTCTCCCGATTCAAGCTTGCCGGCCAACTGGCCCCGATCCTCGATCGGGGCCTTTTTTATTCGCGCTTCGACGTGTGCGGGTGCTCGCCACGATAGCGTTATGCTTTCCGCATGAGCGTGCAAGCCGCCGAGGACAGCGGGCGATGAGTGGGCGGTCGCGCCGTCTGTTCTGGGCTGGCGCGCGCACGATGGGGCGCTCGCTGGGTGCGCGCGTGCGCGGCATGCGCGATCCGGAGGCGCGCGGGCGCTTCTGGGCTGCTACTGGCGCCGATTGGCTACAGATGCTCGGCGAGATGAAGGGCGCGGCCATGAAGCTCGGCCAGCTCGCTTCGCAGTACGAGGATCTGCTCCCCAAGGAATTGGCCGACGCGCTGCGTCAGTTGCAGCGCGATGCGCCGCCGCGTTCTCTGGCCGAGATGGAGCCGGTGATGGCGGCGGCCTGGACGCCCGATCAGCGCGTGCGCCTCGCTCACATCGCCGAACCGGCCGCGGCCGCGGCCTCCATCGGTCAGGTGCATCGCGCCTGGCTTGATGACGGCACACCTGTGGCGCTGAAGCTGCGCTACCCGGAAGTGCGCGCAGCCATCGACGAGGATGTGGCGGCTTTGGGTCGGCTGTTCCGCATGGCCCGCGTCATGCCGGTGGACGGCGCGGCCCTGGATGCGGTGCTGGACGAAGTGCGCGCCCGCTTCGTCGAGGAAACCGACTATCGCTGCGAACTGGCCAGCCTGCAGCGCATGCGCGCCGGCCGCAAGCACGCCTTCGTCCGGATGCCGGAACCGGTCGAGGCGCTGTGTACCGAGGCGACGCTGGTGACGAGCTGGGAGGAATCCACCAGCCTTCAGCAGGCGCGGCAATGGCCGCAGGCCGAGCGTGATCGCCTCGGCGACAATATGGCGCGCTGGGTGGTCGCCCAGATCTTCGACGACGGCTTCCTGCACGCCGACCCGCACCCTGGGAACTTCGGCTTCCATCAGGACGGCGCCATCAGCGTCTACGACTTCGGCTGCGCTGTAGCTGTGCGGCCGGAGACGCGCAGCCACATGCTGGCGGCCTTGGCCGGTGCCCTCGACGACGATTGGCCGCGCGTACACGAGGCGCTGGCGGCCCTTGGCGCTGTCGAGCCAGAGACGGCGCCCAGTGCCGCGGAGATTGCCATGTACCGCGATGTGCGTGATGTCGTTGCGGGACCGCTCACCGCAGCGCCGCGTTTCGACTTCAGCGACGGTCACATCATCGAGGATGCCCGGCGCGTGGCGCGCAAGCATTTCCGCACCGCCTTCACGCACCGGCCGGTGCCCGAGCTGGTCTTCGTCATGCGCACGCTATCGGGCATGTACTGGATGCAGCGTCATCTCGGCGCACGCGTGCGCATGCGCGCCGTGCTGCACGCGGTGGCGCGCAAGGCGCGCTGAGTTCAGCCCGTGGCGAGTCGCCGCAGGAAGAAGTCCCTCTGCGTACTGCTGGCCTGGTCGAAGCCCTCGCCGACGTAGACGTCGAAGTGCCCCATGTCCAGCTCGAGTAGCTCGGCATCGGGCGCGAGTTTGGCGGCCTGGCGCACAGGCTCGGGCGGCGTGATGACGTCCTGCTTGCAGCCGATGAAAAGCGCCGGGCAGCGCAGGCGGCGGACCGAGCGTACCGGCCGATAGTTGGCGAAGCCCAGCATGACCCGCGCGCAGAAGCGGTTGACCCATTCCGGCGGCGTGATCGCGGTGTAGCCGGGCAGGGCGTCCGGTGTGCTCATGGCCGCCACTTCGCCAGGTGCGCCGACAATGGGCAAGGTCACCGGTCCGGCGCCTACCATGGCAGCCGCCCGATCACGCAGCGCCGCGACACTGACACGCGCCACCAGCCCCATGCCGGCATTGCGAATCAGCGAGCGCAGCGTGGCCATGCCGTCGAGCATCGGCGCCTGTGAGCTGATGGCAGCGATCTCGGGATCGGTCGCCGCCACGGCGACGACGTGGGCACCGGAGAAGGAGGTGCCCCAGAGGCCGATGCGCGCACCGTCCACTCCTTCCAGCTCGCGCGCGTGGGCGATGGCGGCGTGCCAGTCCGCCTGCTGGCCGCTGATGGAGATCAGCTGGCGCGGCTCACCCTCGCTGGCGCCGAAGTGGCGGTAATCGAAGAGCAGCACGTGCAACCCAGCCTCGGCGAAGCATTCGGCGAAGGGCTCCAGCCCGGCGTCGCGTGTGCCGCCAAAGCCGTGCGCCATGACAATGCAGGGGCTGCCCGCAGCGCTGGCCAGGGCTGGCTGCGAGGGGCGGTAGTGCCAGGCTGCACAGCTGGCAGTGCAGCTGCCGAATACCGTGTTGCTTCTCTCGAATCTCTTGCCGTTGTCGGCCATCCGGGTCTCCCGCCAGATGCTCGCTATGGAAGTTCAAGCTAGCACAGCGCGGCCGCCATCAGCGGCGGGCTATCGGCCGGCGCAGACGGCGCAGACGGCGCAGCAAGGCGGCCAGTGCCAGCAGCGGTGCCCAGAAGCTGCCGCCGCCTGAACCGACGTCGGGCTCCGGCTCCGATCCCGGATCGGGCCAGAGGCCCGGTGGTGCGCCGAAGGGATCGCGGCCGCCGAGGCTCAGATCGCCAGTGCCATCGAGTTGGTCCTGCGGGTCCAGGTAGTCGCGCATCCGGGTCTGCGGCGTACCGTCGCCTTCCCAGGCCACATCGAGACGGCCATAGAAATCCTCGCCGTTCGGCCGAGAACAGCTCGCGTTGCCACCGAAGAGCACGCCCACCAGCTTCTGCTCTGCATTCCACAAGCCGCCACCACTGGAACCGGCCTCTGTGGTTCCCTGATCCCAAGTGATGTTCCAGGTGTCAACGGTCTGCCCGTCGATGGTTTCGACATCCTTGGTCGCGGGGTTGTTGAAGAGACTGATCTTCTTCAGGTCCGCTTGGGGGTGGTGGATCGTGACGCCGTTATCGACCGCGGCATCGGCGTTGGCGTCCCAGCCGGTGTAGAAGACCCCGAAGGCCTCGTCCGGTACCTCATCCAGTCGCAGCAGTGTGTGATCGGAGGCTTCGTGCGTGGCGACGAACTCGGCGCCGTTCTGGCTCTGATCGAAAGCCGCGTTGCTGCCGTTGCAGCGATCGGCCTGGAAGTTCCAGTAGGCGACCAGCGAGCCGGCATTATTGGCGCGAAAGTCGCAGTGATGGCCGGTGACAACGAGCGGATCGCCGTCCTGCGCGCTGTTGTTGACGAGGTTGCCAGTGCAGAAGCCTGTGCCATCCACGACGAGGCCGGCGACCGAGCGCGCCTGGTCGCGCCAAGGATCACCCTGCGCGCAAGCGACGTTGATGTTGCAGCTGCCGGAGGCCCCCGGGCTCAACTGCTTGCGCAGATCGCGGAAGCCGTGGTGCGCCCCTCCGATACGCAACTGCAGCGCCTCGCGCTGCGTGGCTGGTAGCAACAGGTCGACCACTATCGTCTCGTCGAAGACCATGGCGGTCCACAGCCTTCCCTCGTCATCGACGTCGCCGATGTCGTAAGGCCCCTGCGTCATGCCCGTTTCCGCGCTGCGCAGCCAGAGTTGCGCATCAGGGGCACCAGAGAACTCGTCGAGGCGAAGGCTGAGGCTGCGCGCGTCCGGCGAGCTGATGCGGGTGCGCCAGCGTAGCGTGCTGTCGTCCAACGTTTCCCAGACACCGTCATCGACGCCAAGGTTGATCGGCGTGGCGACGGCGAAGCGCAGCGGTCCGTGCTCGTGGCCCTGCTGGGCGCGCGCGACCGCGACCTGCTCGGGGGTGGCCGTATGCAGAGGCAGGGCATCCACATCCGCGGTGGCCTGCAATGGCAGAAGGGCTACCATCAGCAGTGCCGTGCCGAGGCCTCGACCTCCAGCATTCATGATGCCGCTGCGCATAATCGTCTCCCGCGTTGTTTGCGGCAGTCTACCGCCGGTGTGTCGGCTGCGGGGAGACCTTGCCTGTGTCGCGCATGGCGCTCAGAGCCCACATCGCTGGCGTGCCACGTTCAGGGCTTCTTCGAAGCCGGTAGTGGGGATGGCGATGGTGGTTATGGGGCTGTCGTCCTGCGTGATGATGAAGGTGCTGTAGCGCTGCATGTGACGCAGCACCTGGTCGCGACCGCTCACCACATCGAGAGTGCCGTGCTCCGGGTCGGCCTGCAGGCCGGCGTCGGCGTATTCGCGACGTGTGTCCTTGCCGAAGGTGAAGAGCGCGTCGAAGCGCTGTGCGTCCTTCATGTTCGCGAAGCCGGGGTTGAGCAGCAGCAGCGATTCCTCTGGCCCCTCCAGGTGCTGCGTGCAGCTGTAGATGACGCTGATGCCGCGCACGGGTTGGCGGGTCTCGACGACCTCGATGGCAGGTTCGCTGCCCTCGGCCGGCACGGTGTAGTGCAGCCACTCGCCGAAGCGGTGTGCGCCATCGCCCTGAGCGCTGGCCAGAAGCGGAACGGCGAGTAGCAAGAAGAGGCTGGTGATGCGCATGGGAACCCTCGCAGAGCGGTCCACCAAGCCTAGCGCCTCGTGGCACTAGAGTCGAAGCGCCACCCCCGCGTAGAAGTGTCGACCCGGCGCCGGCTCGAAGAAGCCGCGCTGATCGAGAGGCCGGCCTTCGTTGGCGTTGACGCGCAGATTGGCGATGTAGTCGCGGTCGAGCAGATTGTTGACGCCAGCAAAGAGCTCGACGGTGACGGTCTCCGTTAGGCGGTGCTCGATGCCCGCGCGGGCGTTGACGAGGGTGTAGCCGGCGACGTGCAGGGCGTTGGCGTTCTCGGCATAGCGGCTGCCGGTGAACTGTGCGTCGATGGCGGCGAAGCCCTTGCCGGGCACGCGCCAGGCGGCCTCGACGAAGGCGTTCTGGCGTGGAATGCCGGGTAGATCGTTGCCGGAGAAATCGTTGCCTTCGGTGTCTTCGAAGCGGTCGAAGCGCAAGCGTGCGTAGGTATAGCTGGCGGTCAGGTCCAACTGCTCCATAGGTCGCCAGATGGCCATCGCCTCTACGCCATCGCGGTCGGTCTGCCCGGCGTTGCGGAAAAAGCTGCGGCCCTCGCGCTGGAAGGGCGTGATCTCGTCATCTACGCGCACCGAGAACAGCGTGAGGTCGTAGTGCAAAGTGCCGCCGAAGCCGTTGCGCAGGCCGATCTCGCGGTTGAGGCTTTCCTGCGGCTGGATGGCAGGATTGAAGCCGGCCTCGCCGTCGGGGCGGGCGAATTCGGTGAAGCTCGGGGATTCGAAGGCGGTGGCGACGCTGGCGTAGGCGCGGTGGTCACCGGTCAGCCGCCAGACCAGGCCGCCGCTGTAGCTGGCTTCGGTGAACTCGCGCCGGCCGCTGTCGTCGCCGTCGTCCAGCAGGCGGTCGTCGATGGTAAGGCGCAGACGGTCCCAGCGTACGCCCAGGCTGGCGGTGAGCTGCGGCAGCAGAGCGATATCGAGCTGGCCGAAGCCGGCGACGACGGTGGCCTGTTCTTGCTGTCGCTCCGACAGCGCGGTGCGCTGGCCGTCGGCGTCTATGCCCTGGCGGCGGCGGTCGTCGCGCTGGCGCTGCGCCTCGATGCCCACCGTGTAGCGGCTCTGCAGGCCGGCAATGGCGAGGTCGTCGCGGTACTCGCTCGACCCGCCGAAGAAGTCGCGCTGGTAGGCGACGACGTTGTTATCCACGCCCGGAAAGCCGAAGGGCAGGATCTGCTCGAAATCGCGGCGTGTGAAGAAGCCGCGCGTGACCAGCTCGCCGCCGCCGGTGCCGAGGCGATGCGTTAGCCCGAGACGCCGTTGTGCCACATCCTGGCCGGCATCCAGGTTCTTCGCGGTGTCCGTGGCCTGGCGGCGATCGGCGGCGACTTGGTTCAGGTTAAGACCGCCCGGGTCTTCGGCCTGCGGTAGCTCGAGTACGGTCACGACCGCCTCCAGGCGTTGGTTCTCGGCCGGTTCCCAGCCGAGCTTGGCGTTGAACAGCGTCTTGCGCACCCGGCTCTGCTCGCGCCAACCGTCAAAGTCGAGATGGCTGACACCGGCGTGGTAGTCGAGCGAACCCTGGCTTCCGCCGCTGCGCGCGGCGATCTTTCGGAAGCCGTCGCCGCCGGCCTGGGCGCGGATGCTGGTGCCGGAATGGCTGCGGCCGTCGGCGGTCTCCACCGACACCACGCCGCCGCCGGCGTTGCCGTAAAGCACCGAGGACGGCCCGCGCAGTACTTCAGCGCGCGTGGCCGTATCGAGATCCACCGAATCGATCTGCGACTGGCCGTCGGGCAGTGTTTCCGGAAAGCCGTCGACGCGGATGCGGATGCCGCGCACGCCGAAGGGGGCGCGCGCGCCGAAGCCGCGCAGCGACAGTCGCTGGCCCTGCGCGAAGTTGTAGCGGTTCTGCAGGAAGAGCCCCGGCACGCGTGCCAGCGCCTCATCCAGCTGCAGGCCCTGCCGGCCCTCGCGCAGGGTCGTTTCGTCCACGACCGTCACGCCGGCCGGCGTGTCCGGCAGGGCGCGCTCGATGCGTGTGCCGGTAACAACGATTGGGTCGAAGCCAGGCTGCTCGCCGCCCCATGCGGGTAGCGGGAGCGTTAGCGCCAGCGCGAGTCCGATAGACAGAGCACGATGCGATCGATGGTAAAGCGGCATTAAGAAGGCCCCTTCGAAGCGAAATAGGTTTTGGTGCGCTGGGCGGTCAAGCTGTGACGAATAGGTCTTGCAGGGTCTACAAGCCTGCGTCCTAAAGGTCGGTAATGGCAGCTTCGGCCTCGGCGTCGGAGACGCCCTTGGCCGAAAGGTGGTCTGCTCGCTGCCCAATGCTTTTGGCGCCCGCTCATGGCGTTTGAGACCGAATGCATCTCCACGCAATCGGAAATCGGTAGCGGGCTGCAGAGTATGCGGTACTGGTGGTTTCGCGCACGGTCTTCGCGACAGATCAGGGTCTCGGCGCTGGAGGCACCCCCGTTCAGCCTCAGCAGCCGCGGGGTGCTGGTCGTGGTCGCTGCGATGCTGTTATGCGTATCGATAGCGCCAGGATGGCAGCGTCCGGGTGCGTGGAAGCATCTGACCGAAGCCCTAACCGCCGTTGGCGATGCCTCCAGCTTGCAGCTGCGCTCAACCGTGATTGCGCCGCTCATGCCGCACCTAACGTGGTCCGTGCTCGCGGAGCAATGGCCCGTGTAGCGCCTTCTTTCCTTTCGCTCTTCATCGCCGTCTCCTCCTTTGACATCGCGTATGCCGCGCATCTATGTGCGCTGTGGGTGCTCGAAACAGCAAAAAAGGTGCCATCCGCGCGCCCTTGCAACGGTGGCTTTCTCCGCCAAGACCGTGACCGGGCCGTCCCAGTGCAGTGACACTGTGTCGCAGCATTGCCGCATCCATCGTCCTCGTTCCTGCGGCCAGATCCGGCGTGTGTTTCGCATGCCACCGAGCTTCGGAGCGCGCGTTTCGCCTTGGCCTGTTTTTTGCTCACGCCCACTGCGCAAAACCCTGCCCACGCGAGGAGAGAAGTCCGATGAACAGCTACGTCACCGACACGCTAAGCAGCGGAGAGCGGCAACTTAAGCCGGAAGCGCTCACAGCGGATCAGAGTGAAGCCCATGAAGTCCTGGCGCAGTCGGAGAACGTGGTCACAGCGATGATCGATCTGGGGGAGATGGTCTCAGAGCAGATCATGGCACTGACCACGCAGCAGATGGAGATCAACCAGGAGTTCTCGGAACACTGTGCCCGGCATCTCCAAACCCTTTGTCACTACGCTGATTCGCCGGAGCGCTTGGATGAGCAGCGCGCGCTCGTCGATGACCTGCGCACGCGCGTCGACCGGCACGCGGAAGCCCTCTATCGAATCTGGTCCGGCGGGCACGGGGCACTGGCAGGAATCTTCGAGCGGACTGAATCCGCTGAGTAGTTGAAGCTGCCGCGACAGTTTAAGGAGCGCTCAGCGTCCCTTTACCGGGCAGCCGGTCCGTATTCGATGCCGTGCTGGCGCATCTTCCGATAGAGCGTGTTTCGGCTGACGCCGAGCGCGCGTGCCGCACGGCTCATATTGAAGCGATGCTTCTCTATGGTTTCTCTCAATGCGCTGCATTCGGCTTGTTCCAGAGGGTTGCCAGCCTCCTTCTCCTGCGTCTCCAACTCTGCGTGTGTATCTGCAGTGGAGAGGGATGCCGAGATCGCTGCGCCGGATCGCGAAGCCGCTTTCTGCCGGCCATTGTCGGCGATGCTGAGGTCGGCGGGGGTGATACAGGCGTCTTCGCACATGGCGACGGCGGTGCGCAGAACGTTGCGCAGTTCGCGGATGTTGCCCGGCCACTCGTGCTGCAAGAGGATATCCATGGCCGCATCGCTCATCGTGATCGGATCGTCAAAATCGGCGGCTTCAACGTCGAACACTTGACGAATGATTGCCTCCAGGTCGCTGCGCTCTCGAAGCGGCGGCAACGTGAGGGTGATGCCGTTGAGGCGGTAATAGAGATCCTCGCGGAATTGCCCCTCCGCGACCATGTCGTTCAGATTGCGCAGCGAGGCGCTCATCAGGCGAATATCGATTGGAATCGGGCGTTCGCTGCCCAGCGGGGTCACGGTCCGCTCCTCAAGTACGCGTAGCAGGCGCGTTTGCAGATCCAGCGGCATGTCCCCGATCTCGTCGAGAAATAATGTGCCACCGTCGGCTTGCAGGATACGCCCTCGGGCCCCTTCCTTGCGGGCACCGGTGAAGGCGCCGCCCTTGTACCCGAATAGCTCAGCCTCGATCAGCGACTCGGGTATCGCAGCGCAATTGACGGCCACGAAAGGTTTGTCCGCGCGGTCGCCGGCGTTGTGCACCGCGCGAGCGAAGACATCCTTGCCCGAACCGGTCGGCCCTTGCAGAAGGATCGACACCTGGGATGTGGCCAGACGCCGCGCGCAGCGTGCGTTGCGCTGCATGACGGGATCGCTGCCGGCGACAGTATCGATGTCGATCTCGGCGCTGACGCCCTGCTGCGCGACCGGCAAGGCCTTTCGACCGCTGCCGGCGTCGCGTAGACGCCCGCCGCGCTGTGTTTCTCCCGGTGCGGGCTGGCAGGTCAGGAAGAAGCGGCGTCCATGCTGGTGGTCGCGCACCGGCATCAACGCAGTCTGGCTGCGGCGGTAGACCGGGTCCGAGATATGCGCGGGCAGGTCCAGGATTTCTGAAATATTGCGCCCCTGCAGCGTCCAGTCGCCGGCTTCGCCCAGCAGGTGCATCGCAGCTTGGTCCGCGCCGGCGATGCGCCCGTCCTCGTCGAGTGCCAGAGCTGCGTCGTGCAGAAGATTCACGAATTCCGCACGACTGTGGAAGCGCAGGATGCAGTGATCCCGGTAGCGGCGCAGGAAGAGACATTTCTCGATCAGACGCGCCGACATGCTCACCATCGCCTTGGTGTGCATCTGGCTGGCACGCGAGCAGTTGGCGTTGACGCAGGATGCGTCGAGCACGGCCGTCAATGCGCCATCGGCGTTGAGAATCGGTGCTCCGGTGCACGACAGATTGATATGCCGCGCCCGGAAGTGGTCGTTGCGGTGGACGGTGACCGCCCTGCGTTCGGCGATGCAGGTACCGATACCGTTGGTACCTTCTGCGGATTCGCTCCAGTTGGCGCCATGGATCAGTCCCGCGCTCCGAAAGCTCTTGGAGAGGGTGGGGTCGACCTTGTCGTAGAGGATGACGCCCTGCTCGTCAGTGAGTAGCAGCGCGTAGCCCGAGCCGGCGATCTGTTCGTAGAGCGAGTCCATTTCGAGTCGGGCGATGCTGATCAGCGTTTCGTGCTGATCTTCGAGCTCATTGATGCGCGTTACGTCTTCCACGCGAGGCGCCTGACGACGCGATGGATCGAGGCCGTGCGCATTGATGCAACGCGACCAGGACGCCGAGATCGCGTTCTCGATGCCGTCGTCCGAGCGCTTGCCATCAACCGCGTCGATGACGCGCTCAGCGTGCTGAAAGGTGGTGTCGTTCATCGGGTGTCTCCTGCCTCGTAGGGCCGCGTCTAGTCCTTAATGGAGCGCGTTCTGATTGCCAGACTGCTGCGGCCACGGCGACCCCGTCAAGTTGCTGGGGCTACGGCGCTCCAACTGCCTAGCCTTTCGTCTGGATGCGAGTGTCATCTTCGAGGGAGCGCCCGAGGAGCCTGTGTGCCGCGCCCAGTATGTCACCGGATTCGCACAGGCTGTGCAACCGGAGGAGGTGCCTGGAATGCGCGCCGGACACGGCATGCGCGCCTATAAGCCTAAGAAAACAAACCAATTGCTGCGCTTTTGACCCTCATTGTCAGGGGTTGGCATCGGCGTTGCTGCTGGCTCGCCGTCGCATGCGCAGGAGGCTCCGGCAAAGGTGGAGTTCTTGCGGTGCGCATAGCCGACGCCGTCCCCGGACGGCGGATAACGACACCTAATCGAGGGGATGACGCAATGATTACGCAACGAATAGCCGCATTAGCCGCTGGTATTGGCGCCATGTGCGGTACCGCTTCCGTCCAGGCCGTCGAGCTTAGTGCGGGGGATTGGACTTTCTCGGCCAACGGCAACGTCAACGTTCACTACATCTACGCCGCTTGCGAGGATGCACCGGCGGATATCCTGACTATCGGTGGGGCCTGCACCCAGGATGCCGACGGCAACGATGTCAGCTCGACCGTGAGCAACGGTCTGTTACCAGCCGCCCTCGTTCTGGGGGCCGGCACGACACAGAAGGGCTACGACCTGAGCGTCACCTTCGGGCTGTATCCCGGTATCAGCAGCAATGATGGGGGCAGCCCGAATCTGCAGCAGGACGCGGGAGCGCTTGGCACCAATGTCGCGCTGGCGACCACGGGTCTCGATGTGCGTCAGGTCTTCATGACGGTCGCGCGCGAGGGCATGGGCAGCTTCAAGCTGGGGCGCGACTTCGGCCTGTTCGGCTTCGACGCGATCATCAACGACATGACGATCCCGGGCGTTGGCGTGGCTGGCGCGATGGCGACCGGCGCGCCGGCCAATACCTCGCTGGGCAGTATCGGATTCGGTTACATCTACACCGACACGTTGGCGCAGATGAACTACACCACGCCCTCCTTCGGCGGCGCCAATCTCACAGTGGGCATCTACGATCCGCTCAATCCGGTGCTTGCCGGCGGAGCGAGCAACAAGAGCGCACCGGGTGTCCACGGCAAGCTCGCGTGGGCCGGTGATCTTGGTGGGCTGGGATTCTACTTGTCGAGCGCCTTTATCACGCAGCAACAGCGCGCGGTCGGTGGCCCCGGCAACGACTTCACCAGCACCGGCTTCGACGTCTACGCGCGGGCCGAGCTGGGTGGTCTCAAGGCTTCCGCGTACTACTACAGTGGCCAGGGCATGGGGACCACCGGCCTCTTCGTGCTATCGGATGACGGTGCCGGTAACGAGCGCGATTCCGACGGCTATCTGTTGCAGCTGACCTATCCGCTCGGAGATACCACGCTGGGCGCGAACTACGGCGTCAGCAGCCTCGACAAGGCGAATGACGGCGATGCCCCGAACCTGCTCGACGAGAACAGCAAGCTGACCTTCGGTGCCTATCACGCGCTGACACCCAATCTCACCCTGCTGTTCGAGGTCAGCGATGTGGAGACCAAGGCACACAACGGGGCCTCCAACAATGGAAGCAGTGCAAACGCTGGCGCCTTCCTTTCGTTCTGACCGCAAGGCCTGTCTCGCGTGGACGCAGTGTGTGTCTCCACCACGGCGAAAACCCGTGGTCTTCGGGCCGGGGCGGTGGTGGCCCCGGCCTCCTTTTGCGCGCACCGAGCGTGGGGCGTACGCATGTTCGTGCCTCCGTTCGCGCCACCCCCGGAGCTACGCAGGGTGTCTCGCCAGCGTGACAGTGAGGCTACGCAGAAGCCTCGCGGAAACCAAATAACTTCATGAAAAACAATGGGATATGTATGGCATGAGTTTTGCGGAAGAGTCTTCGACGGTTGCAGCCTTAACGTCCAACATCAATAGAGGAGATCATGCAATGAATAGTGAAATCCGGCGCCTTGGGCGCCGACTGATACCGGCCGCGCTGGCTCTGGCGCTGGGCGCTCCGGGCGCCGCGCAGGCGGTCAAAGACGTGACGTGGGAGGACATCGCCAACGACGATCGCACGACCTCCGATGTGCTGTCGTACGGCCTCGGCACGCACGCCCAGAGATTCAGCCCGCTCGAAAAGGTCAACACCAAGAACGTGTCGGAGCTTGTACCGGCTTGGTCCTTTTCCTTCGGCGACGAGAAGCAGCGTGGTCAGGAGTCGCAGGCGATTGTTCATGGCGGGGTGATTTACATCACCGGCTCGTACTCGCGCATGTATGCGCTAGACGCCAAGACCGGCAAGCGGCTCTGGGCCTACAAGCATCGGCTGCCCGACGATATCCGGCCCTGTTGCGACGTCGTCAATCGTGGCGCCGCGATCTACAAGGACAAGGTCTATTTCGGCACGCTCGACGCTTCGATCGTTGCATTGAATCGGGAAAACGGTCGTGTGGTCTGGTCCAAGAAGTTCGGCGACCACAAGGTTGGCTACACCATGACCGGTGCCCCGACCCTCATCAAGGATCAGAAGACGGGGCGGGTGATGCTGATCCATGGCTCTTCGGGTGACGAGTTCGGCGTGGTCGGAAAGTTGTATGCGCGGGATCCGGAGACCGGCGAAGAGATATGGATGCGCCCCATGGTGCAGGGGCACATGGGGCGCCTGAATGGCAAGGAAAGCACCCCAACGGGCGGCTTGCCCTCCGCACCTTCCTGGCCGGATGATGCCAGCACGGAAAGCGGCAAAACCGAGGCTTGGAGCCATGGCGGCGGAGCACCCTGGCAGTCGGCCAGCTTCGATGCCGAAACCAATACCATCATTGTTGGAACCGGCAATCCGGCGCCCTGGAACACTTGGGCACGCACACCCGAGGGCGAGGACCCCACCGACTGGCCGAGCCTCTATACCTCCGGCCAAGCCTATGTCGACGCCAGCACCGGCGAACTGAAGGGCTTCTACGCGCATACCCCCAACGACGCGTGGGATTTCTCCGGCAACAACGAGATCATTCTTTTCGACTACGAGAAGAACGGCAAGACGATCCGAGCCGGAGCGCACGCCGACCGCAACGGGCACTTCTACGTGACGGATCTCGATCGTCTGGCGGCCGAGAGCGAGACGGTGTGGAAGCAGGCCGAGGGCTTCATCGGCGCCTATCCCTTCGTTGATGGCGTGACCTGGACCGATGGCTATAACGCAGAGACTGGCATGCCCAACTGGGTTGATGGCCAGCGTCCGCGGCCACCCAAGAAGGGCAAGGAACGCGGCGAGTCGGTCGAGGTGTCGCCCCCCTTCCTGGGTGGCAAGAACTGGAACCCGATGTCCTACAGCCCCGAGACCGGTCTCTTCTACATCCCGGCGAATCACTGGAAAATGGACTACTGGGCCCAGAACGTCACCTACAACCCGGGTGCGGCCTATCTAGGCATGGGCTTCCGTATCCGCAAGTTGTTCGACGACCACGTTGGTGTGCTTCGCGCCCTTGATCCGGCCAGCGGCGAGATCGTCTGGGAACACAAGGAGGATATGCCCCTCTGGGCAGGTACGCTGACCACGGCTGGGAATCTCGTCTTTACGGGCACCAGCGACGGCTTCGTGAAGGCCTTCGACGCCCGCACTGGTGATGAGCTCTGGCGTTTCCAGACCGGGTCCGGCGTGGTCTCCATCCCGGTTACCTGGGAGATGGATGGCGAGCAATACATCGGCATCGCTTCCGGATACGGCGGCGCCGTGCCGCTATGGGGCGGCGACCTGGCCGAGATGACGCGCAAGGTCTCCCAGGGTGGCTCGTTCTGGGTCTTCAAGATCGACCGCTAGGCATCGGCTGAATCGGCCAACGCCCGGTGGCGCGGAAGCGCCGCCGGGCGTCGTTTCCACCTCGACACAGGAACCGCTTCATGACAAGGAAACGGAACACTTTCACAAGTATTCGATGCACGGCACTTCTGATCAGCGTCGCACTGCTGCCGGGGACGCTCTGGGCCCTGGACGAAGATGCCGCGGTCGGGCGCACAGTGGGCCCGGAGGAGTCGCTCAAAGCGATGACGACAGCCATCGGCGATTGTGCGATCGAGCCTGGCACAAGCTGCACAGGTGCTGATCTGCGCCACGCGGATTTGGTCGACCATGATCTCAGCGGTGCCAAGCTGCGCAATGCCAATCTGGCGCGCGCTGATCTGCGTCACGCCAACTTGCGCGGGGCGGATCTGCGCGGTGCGAATTTGGAGGGCGCTGATCTAAGCACTGCCTTCCTGCAGGGCGCCAGGCTCGACAAGGCGGTGTTGCGCGGTGCCAATCTCTCCTTCGCCCGCATGAGCGGCGGTAGTCTGGTCGAAGCCGACCTGCGCGCCGCCAATCTCGAGATGGCATGGCTAACCAAGGTGAACCTGCGTGGCGCGACACTGGTCAATGCCAATCTGCAGGAAGCGAAGCTGAGCGCCTCTGACCTGAGCGAGGCGAATCTGGAGGGCGCTTTCATCCGCTTCGCAATCTTCCAAGACACCTACATGGCCGACTGTCGCGGCTGTCCCCACGATTGGTAGATGCAGTCGGATCGGGTGCGCTTCCCCAAGTCGAGATGCCACGGCATGCGCTGCCCGCTAGCGGTACTGTGCCTAGTGCTTGGTCTCGGCGGGGTTGTGGGTCCCGCTGTTGGGGCGGTACACGATGCTGAGCTTGCCGCGAGCGCACATTACTGCGCGAGCTGTCATGGCCCCTACCATCCGAATCCTGCCATGCGGATTTGCGGGACTTCTGCGCGGGTGATCGCCCGCGCGCTGCGCCGGTACGCTGGTGACGAACGCTACGCGATGGGGCGCCTCCTGGGCGCGCTATCGGCGCGCCGGCTCGACGTGCTGGTGCGCGATGCTGCTGTCCTGTTCCGCGACAACGGGCCGTTGTGCGGGGCGTCCGAAGAATGAGCCGGCGCCGCTTTCTCCGCGGGCTGGCGGGCATCGCCTTAAGCGGCCTCGTCCCCTGCATTGTCCGCGCCTCACGCGGAGCGCACGTCGTCATCATCGGGGGTGGATTCGCGGGGGGTGCATGCGCAACCTGGCTGAAGCGTCTCGATCCGCAGCTCCGGGTCACGCTGATCGAGCGCAACCGCTCGTTTCCTACGGGCTTCTTCTGCAATACCGCCGTGGCCGGATTGCGACCCTTCACCTCCATTCGCAGCGGTCCTGCGGGCCTAGCCGCGCGCGGTGTATCGGTCCGCATAGCCTCTGTGGTGGACATTGACCCGGTGGCAAGGCGCATCCGATTGGCGGATGGCACAGTGCTTTCCGCCGACGCGCTGGTGGTCGCCCCGGGCATCGATATGCGGCTTGAGGCCATTCCCGGTTTTGGCCCGGAGGAAGCGGCTCGGAACCCGCCAGCGTGGCCCGGCTCTGAATCAGCGCTTGCCATGGTACGAGCCCGCCTTCGTGCGCTTCCCGAGGGCGGCACGATTGCGGTCGTGGCACCGCCCGCGCCCTATCGGTGTCCGCCGGGTCCCTATGAGCGGGTCAGTTTGTTCGCCCACCATCTGAGACGGTGCAACCCGCGCGCAAAGATCCTCATTCTCGACGCCAAGGATGCATTCTCCAAGCAGGCTCTGTTCCAGGAGGCGTGGGGTCAGCTCTATGCCGGGATGATCGAGTGGCACGGCCGGCAGGACGGTGCAACGGCACGCGAGATCGATCAGGGGGCCGGTACCGTACTGACGGCGAGCGGTGAGCGGGTGCATGCCGACTGGGTGCACGTCATTCCTGCCCAGCGTGCCGGGCGCCTGGCGCAGCACGCCGGGCTGTGCGCTCCCTCAGGCTGGATCGACGTGCATGCATCGGATCTCTCGATTGATGGTCTTGAGCACGTCTATGCGCTCGGTGATGCCGTGCAGCTTCAGCCCATGCCGAAGTCAGCCTTCGCTGCATACAACCAGGCCGTGCAGTGCGCACGCGCCATCGTGGCGTCCTTCGCAGGCGCGGCGCATGCGCCGTCGGCGATGGCGAACACCTGCTACAGCCTCGTCGGACGGCACTACGCCTTCAGTGTCAGTAGTCGGTACGAGGTATCGGCACAGGAAGGGCTCGCCGTCGCCAATGCCGCGACGCAGCTGTCGCCGCTGGCGGCCGGTCAGGACGTGCGGCAGCGGGAGGCGCGCGAGGCCGAGCAGCTGTATCGCCATCTTCGTCGCGAATGTTTCAACGCCGAGTAGCGACCGCAACAGGGTGTCATCCCTACGGGACACCTGCTTGTCCATGGATGCTTAGGTACCACATGGACGCACAGTAAAGTTCAGGAAAAACATGGGGTTGGAATGTCCGCTGTAAAGCACTGCGGTCGTTGTGGATGGCATGGAGCTTGCTGTCTGCGGGGCGGGATCGCGAAGCGCCGTAGGCCGCGGGCATCCGGTGCTGCGCGTTCGCTTGCTATCGCGGGCGCCCCTCGGGGCGCACAAATCTATAACGAGCCGGTGCTACTACCAAGAGGAGACTGGCCGCTTCAACGGGACCACACCATGAAATATTCCCTGATTGCTTCCACCATATGCGCATCGCTATTGGTAGCCGGGGCGGCGCACGCCCACGGCAATGTCACACCTCAGCCCGTCGACGTCGAGGGGCTGCCCGATGTGGAGGGTTGGAGCGACTCCAATCCTTACCGCCAACTCGAAGGAAAAAAGCGGCAGAAAGTCATCGAGAAGGGCGACTACGCCTTTCATCAGACCTGTGCGGGTTGCCACGGTCTCGAAGCTAAAGCCGGTGGTATCGCCCCCGACCTGCGCATGCTGACGCCGAAGGCTGATGACGCCTACTTCGTTGGCCGTGTGCAGAGCGGTGGGCGTGGCATGCCCGCCTTCGGCGAAGTCCTGGAGCCCGAGGCGGTGTGGGCGATCCGAACCTGGCTCGAGACCAAGCATGACGAGGCGATGGAAGAGCGGTATGGCAGTCCCTGACCGCCTACCCGGCTTCGTTGCCGCACTCGTCTTCGCGTGCATTCTCTGCGAAGCCGATGCAGCGGCGTCCGATCCGCTCGATTCACCGGGGTGGCGCATCGTCGCCGAGCAGGTTCTGGCGGGAGCGCCTTATCGCTTCGACGACCGCGTCAGCGTGCATGTACCGGCGGTCGCCGAGGATGCCACCCGGGTGCCTTTGCACGTCCAGGTCACGGACATGCCTGGTATCCAGCGCATTGTCGTGGCAGCCGATCTCAACCCGATCACTCGGGCTGTCACCTTGCTTCCGGAGCATCCTCTCGACCGGGTGAGCTTCGGTACGCAGATCAAAGTCCAGCAGGCCACACCCATTCGCGCGGCCGTGCTCGATGTCGACGGCCTTTGGCATGTCGGAGGCGCTTGGGTGAGCGCGGCCGGTGGCGGATGCAGTGCCCCGAGCCTTGCCAGTGTCGATCCAAGCTGGTCGGAGCGGCTCGGGGAAGCGGGCGGTCGGATCTTCCGCGGCTCGAAGGGGGCGCCCGATCGACTGAAGTTCAGTGTCGTTCACCCCATGGACGCGGGCTTCGTGTCCGGTGTGCCTCGCCTCTACATTCAAGAGACCAGCATCCACGCAATACCTGATGGTAAGCGCGTGATGCGCATGTTGACAACAGCAGCTGTCTCGGAGAATCCGGTATTCGCGTTCGACTTCACCGGTATCGAAGGGGTTGCCATCCAGGGGCGAGACAACAACGGCAATCGCTTCGCTCTGCGCGTGGCGGCAACGGAGACCGTGCCGTGAGGCACGCGTACCGGCGGGGAGTGGCTTCGACGCTGGCGCTGCTGCTCATGACCTTTGCGGAGGTGACGGCGGCGGCAGATTATGAGCTGCTTGCTGAGGAGGTGGCGGAAGGGGTCTGGGTTGTTCCGGGCACGACCGAAGGCTTTAGTCGCGACAACGGCGGGCACATGCTGAACACCGGATTCGTTGTGACCGATGAAGGCGCGGTCATCGTGGATCCGGGTCCGACGCTGCGCTACGGCGAGCAACTACGTGCGCTTGCCGAATCGAAGGCGGGTGGCGCCATCGCGCGTGTCTACCTCACGCATCACCATCCCGATCACGCGCTTGGTGCGCTCGCATTCGGCGATGTGCCGGTGCACGCGCTACCGGCCACGATCGCCGTGCTGGAGCGCGATGGACATAAGCTGTTGGACAACTTCTATCGCCTGCTGGGGGACTGGATGCGGGGCACCCGCGTGCATCTGCCGACGCAATCCGCCGAGCCCGGGCAGGTCGACATCGGGGGGCGCCGCCTGCAGGTGCTGGCGCTTTCCGGGCACAGCGGTGCCGGCGCCGATCTAGCCATCCTCGACGTTGACAGCCGCGTACTCTTCGCCGGTGACATCGTGTTCAACGCGCGTGCGCCAGCCACGGCGGACGCCGACATCGGCCGGTGGCTGACGTCGCTCGAAGCCGTCGCGGCGTTGGCGCCGGAGCAAATCGTGCCCGGCCACGGCCCGCTCGCCGCCGGCCTTGACGCACTGAAGGCCACTCGCGACTGGCTTGACTGGCTCGACAACACCATGCGTGACGGAGCCTCGCGCGGTCGCAGCATGGGCGAGATGCTCAACGCGCCGATTCCGAAGCGCTTCGCCTCCTGGGGGCAGGCTCGACGCGAGCTGCAGCGCTCGGTGAACCATCTCTATTCGTCGTATAGCACCGCCGCGCTTGACTGGAACTAAGGTTCGGAACAGCCGCGTTTGTATCGGAGGCGTGCCGGACGCGTATCACGGCGTCCCGGTGTTGTTTGAAGGGTCTGCATCGAGTCGCGCGTCCCAACGACCGGTCGCCGATATCGACACGATGTAGCTTCCGGACTCGGAAATGCGCGTTCGCAGCGTGCCCGGTCCGGCGAGATGGAGGTTTCGCAGCAGCTCTCCGTCCGGTGCGTTGAGCGAGCCGACAAGGACCGCGTCATCGTGGCGAATGCGCAGTGACGCCGGCCCATCAACCGCGATGGGGAAGGTCTCGGAACCGTTAGCGCCCGACCAGGAGGCCGTGGGCGCATCGAGCGCGATGGCGTCATAGCAAGACAGGCGGGCCTCGTCGGTCGTGACGGCGCGGCATGCGCTCAGCGCTTCGCTGAGCTCCGCGACCGCGACGCTGGACGAGAGCGTGGCGATGACTGCCGGTAGCAGCCGGGTGGTCGCATGCTTCCAACCGCTGCCCGTTCGATGGTCGCAAGCGCGCCGGCCTCGCGTATTGTCCGGCTCAGGCATAGCGTTCGGGTGACTGTTCGACAAGCGCGGCGTACTCCGCATCGGTGAACAGCCGGGAGCGCACGTGGAAGCGCTGTCCACTGCCATTGTCGAGCGAGAACATGCCGCCCTGTCCGGATACGACATCGATAGTCAGCTGTGTGTGCTTCCAGTACGAGAATTGTGGCGCGCTGATGTAGAAGGGGGCGGCGTGAATCTCTCCGAGCAGGATGTCCTGATCACCGACCAGGAAGTCGTCCTTGGGATAGCACATCGGCGAAGAGCCATCGCAGCAGCCGCCGGATTGATGAAAGAGCACGGGGCCGTGCTTGGCGCGCAGCTCATCTATGAAGGCGGCCGCAGCGTCCGTGACAGTGACCCGCTTGGGCGGGAGTTCCTTGAACATGATGCCCTCCGGCTGATTCAGCAGAAAGGCCCGCCCGGGAGAATCCCGCACGGGCCGTGATGGCGCACCCGTCCTCATCGAGGCGGGCGTGCCCGGGTCCGGGGACTCGGATCAGAAGAAGCCGAGCTTGTTCTCGTCGTAGCTGACCAGCATGTTCTTGGTCTGCTGATAGTGGTCGAGCATCATCTTGTGGTTCTCGCGGCCGATGCCGGACTGCTTGTAGCCCCCGAAGGCCGCGTGCGCCGGGTAGGCGTGGTAGCAGTTCGTCCAGACGCGGCCGGCTTGGATGCCGCGGCCCATGCGGTAGCAGATATTGGCATCGCGCGACCAGACGCCGGCGCCGAGCCCGTAGAGGGTGTCGTTGGCGATTTCCAGTGCCTCGGCCTCGTCCTTGAAGGTCGTTACCGACACGACCGGACCGAAGATCTCCTCCTGGAAGACGCGCATCTTGTTGTGGCCGCGAAAGACGGTCGGCTTGATGTAGTAGCCGTTTGCCAGCTCGCCATCGAGCTGCGCGCGCCCGCCGCCGGTGAGCACTTCGGCGCCTTCCTGCTTGCCGATGTCGAAGTAGCTGAGGATCTTCTCCATCTGCTCGCTGGAGGCCTGGGCGCCCATCATAGTGTCCATGGATAGCGGGTCGCCCATTTGGATGGCCTCGACGCGCTTCAGTGCCCGCTCCATGAAGCGGTCGAAGATGGACTCCTGGATCAGCGCGCGGCTCGGGCAGGTGCAGACTTCGCCCTGGTTCAGCGCGAAGAGCACGAAGCCTTCGATAGCCTTGTCGAAGTAGGCGTCATCCTCGCGCATGACGTCCTCGAAGAAGACATTGGGGGACTTGCCGCCTAGCTCCAGCGTGACCGGGATCAGGTTCTGCGCGGCGTACTGCATGATCATGCGCCCTGTGGTCGTCTCGCCGGTGAAAGCTGCCTTGGCGATGCGCGGGCTGGAGGCCAGCGGCTTGCCCGCTTCCAGGCCGAAGCCATTGACGATGTTGATGACGCCCGGCGGCAGCAGGTCAGCGATCATCTCCATCCAGTGCAGGATCGAGGCCGGGGTCTGCTCGGCCGGCTTGATGACTACACAGTTGCCGGCAGCCAGCGCCGGCGCCAGCTTCCAAACGGCCATCAGCAGCGGGAAGTTCCAGGGGATGATCTGTCCCACCACGCCAAGAGGTTCGTGGAAGTGATAGGCCACGGTCTGCTCGTCGATCATGCTGATGCTGCCTTCCTGGGCGCGGATGGCGCCGGCGAAGTAGCGGAAGTGGTCGATAGCCAGTGGCACGTCAGCCACGGTCGACTCGCGAACGGCCTTGCCGTTGTCCCAGGTCTCGGCCTGGGCTAGTGCCTCCAGGTTGTCCTCCATGCGCTGGGCGATGGCATTGAGGATGTTGGAACGCTCGGTGGTGCTGGTGTTCGCCCACCTGGCGCGGGCGGCGTGGGCGGCATCGAGGGCCTTCTCTACGTCGGCGGCTTCCGAGCGAGCTATCTCGCAGATCTTGCCGCCTGTCACCGGCGAGACGTTATCGAAATACTTGCCGCTCTCAGGGGCGACCCAGTCGCCGCCGATGAAGTTGTCGTAGCGGCTCTTGAAGGGTGTCTTCGCCGGTGTGGTCACGGTCTGGGGCTGATTCATCGGTAGGTCTCCTTGGGGCACGTTTCGGGAATATCGGACCCCCTCGGAGCATCGAGCGTGCCAGCGCTCCGCGATTCCGGCGCCGACGCTTGGCGTGACCATCAAGTCATTGTTTTCTCGCAATTGATGCCGTGATTATCCGGACGCATCGTCGCGCGCAAAATGGTCCGCACTCGGCGGAGGGGTGCGTGGTGCGGTACAGACTGTGCGATCAATGAGACACCCGATCGGGCGCAACAACGTCGTCGCCGATGCTCAGCCAGTACCCATCGCGTTGTTGGCTAGCGCAAGCACGTCGATGGTAGCGGCCTCGGTGAGTTTCGGATCCTCCAGCCTGCGGTTGACCTGGCGCACGATATTGTCGGCGACGGCGATGGCCAGCGGATTGGCGCGATCGAGCAGCTTGGTGGGTAGCGCGCGCAGTTCCTTGGGCATCTGCGTGGTTACGCGCACATTGCGATTGCGCAGCTTCTGCGGCTCCAGCTTGATGGTCAGCGGGGCGAAGGTGCGCACATCGATCTCGATGCGGATGTCGACATCCATCGGCAGGCTGACCGGCACACCCATCACCTTCACGCTCAGTGTCAGCAGCCCGCCGAGGTGCAGCGTGAAGCCGACTTCGGCCTCCTCGCTGACGCGCTGTTCGATCTCCATCTCGTTGGGAGCGAAGCGATAACTGGCCACGAGCAAGTCGTTGGGCAGCGCGTCGGCCGAGCCTTCCACCGTCGCCTGCAGGGCATCCTCGATCTCGCCCCTGAGTCGCGGCACCGTCACCAGGTACCGGATGAAGTGCTCGCCGAAGGTCTGATAGGAGATCTCTTCGCCCGCGGCTGGCTCGTCTAGGCCCTCGGTGTCCAGATGGTCTTCGTCGTCGTGACTCATGCGCGCTTCTCCCGGCTACGCGAATTCTTTTCGGGAAGCCCGGCGATGGCTTCGCTGCGTTCCCACAGCCACTCGCCGAGGGCGGCGTTGCGCGAGGCCGGCGAGCTGCGCGCTACGCCTCGGCGCACGAAGTAGTCGCCGTTGTGCCGGCCGCCGGCTTCGTCAAGCGCCAGCCAGCTGCCGGTGTCGGCGCCTTTCTCGGGCGTGGTCATCACGCGGTCGACGACGCGCCGCGCCGCACCGGGCAGCTCGCGCCAGATGCCCGTGGCCACCGCGCCTGGGTGGAAGGCGTTGATGCGCAGGCCTGTGTCGGCGTAGCGGCGGGCCAGTGCGCGCGCGTAGAGCAGATTGGCCAGCTTGGCTTGGCCGTAGCCCTGTGCGGCGTGCAGGTGGCGAGAGGGGTCGAAGAAGCTGTCTTCGCGGATGCGCCCCAGCCAGTGCATCACCGACGAGGTCACGACCACACGCGCAGTCTCGGCCTTCTCAAGCCGTGGCAGCAGGTGCTGCATCAGCCGGAAATGGCCGAAGTGCATGCTGCCGATCATGGCTTCGAGGCCGTTGTCGAGCAGCCGCAGTTGTCGGGTGAAAGATCCGGCGTTGAGCAGCACGACGGAGAGCTCGGGCAGTGCCTTGTGGATCTCGGGCGCCGCCGCGTCGATGGCATCAAAGTCCGCGAGGTCGAGGGCGATGACGTTGATGCGGGCACCGGCGATGTCCTCGCGCAGCACGTCGGCGGCGGCCTCGGCCTTGCCGGTGTCGCGGCCGGTGATGGCGATCTCGTGGCCGCGGCGCAGCGTCTGGCGCGCCATCTCCAGACCGATGCCGCTGCTGCCGCCGGTGATCAGGATCTGCGCCATGTCGTCTCCTCCCGCGAGTGCTTTTCGATAACACGGTAGCAAAGCGCGTGGGAGACCGTGCGGACTGCGGCGCGCAGATATCGCAGCGGTGGCGAATCGGGCAACATGCTCGCTCTGGGGGACTCCGAGTCGCACGCATGCTGGCAACCGCCTGGGCCGAATTTCAGGCCAATCTCTGGTTCTATCTGTCGATGCCCCTCGTGGCTGGCGGCATCGGTTACGTCACCAATGTGCTTGCCATCAAGATGATGTTCTACCCGGTGGAGTTTGTCGGGGTCTGGAAGCCGTGGCTGGGCTGGCAGGGGATTGTGCCCCGCAAGTGCGCCAAGATGGCGCGCATTGCCTGCGACACCATGGTGCCGCGGCTGATCAACGAGAAGGAGATCTTCCAGCGCCTCGACGCCTCGGAGGTCGCGAAGATTCTCGGTGCCCCGGATGCACAGCAGCTGCGCGCGCTCGTCGACGAGATCATGGCCGAGCACAACCCCGAGCTGTGGGCCGTGCTCCCCGAGCGCATCAAGGAGATGGCGGTGCGGCGTGTGCGCGTCGACAACGAGACGGTGGTGCGTCGTGTTCTCGACGGCATGGTCGACGAGATCGACAAGGTCTTCGACCTCAAGGAGATGGTCATCGAGGCCCTGATGCGGGACAAGGAACTGGTCAACCGCATCTTCCTGGAGACCGGGCGCAAGGAGTTCCGCTTCATCGGCCATTGCGGCTTCTATTTCGGCTTCCTCTTCGGCATCTTCCAGATGGTGGGCTGGGTCTTCTTCAAGGCGGACTGGCAGCTGCCCACCTTTGGCCTGCTGGTGGGCTATCTCACTAACTTCCTGGCGTTGCGGATGATCTTCCGGCCCCAGCAGCCGGTGAAGGTCGGTCCGGTCACTTTCCAGGGGCTTTTCCACAAGCGACAGAAAGAAGTCGCACGCGATTACTCGCAGCTCATCGCCGACGAGGTGGTCAATCCCTCCAATATCACCGAGGCCGTGCTCAGAGGGCCGCGGCGCGATTACGCCGCGGAGATCGTTGCGCGCTTCCTGCGCGACGAGGTCGACGAGCAGCTGGGCCGGATGAAGCCGGCAGTGCAGGCCGCGATGGGGCGCGACCGCTTCGAGGCCGCGCAGCAGGCCGCTGCCGGCTACACGGTGTCACGCCTGCCGGAGCTGGTGCGCCCCATGGACGACTATGCCAAGGAGGCGATGAACCTCAGTGAGACGCTGTCCAGCCGCCTTGCCGTGCTGCCGCCGGATGAGTTCGAGGGCATGCTGCGTCCGGCCTTCAAGGAGGATGAGTGGATGCTCATTGCCGTGGGTGCGGCGTTGGGTTTCGCGGTGGGTGTGCTGCAGCTGCTGGCCTTCAACATCGTCGCCGTCTAGCGTGTCGACTCGTCCTCCGGCGGCTCGCTGCCGATGTGATGGCCGTCCAGGTGTCGGCGTGCCTTCGCGTCCTCGGCCGTGTCGCGCTCCTTCTCGGCCTTGCTACGCCCGCTGCGCGCCCGTGCGGTCTCGGCCTGGCGGCGCTTTTCCTCGCGCGCCGCGCGCTTGCGGTGCTGACGCAGGTTGACGATCTTGCTCATGGGCTCGCCTCACGCTTTCCGATCACCTAATGTAGAGCAGATGTCCGATATCGCGAAGCCCATCACCCGCGCCTTCACGGCGGCCCTTCTGCTGGGCCTGACGGTGCCGGCACTTGCGGACAGCATTCGCATCGGCAACCGGCTGATCCAGCCGGGTGACAGTGAGGCGCACGTGTTGCGCGTGGCCGGTGAGCCGGATCGCATCGTCGTGCTCGAGACCGCCAGCGGCGGTGCCACAGGCGAGCGCTGGACCTGGTACGAGGTCGAGGATCCCTACCACGACCGCTCGCTGGTGATTCGCATGCGGCGCGGCACGGTCAGCACCATCCAGAGCGAAGTTCACCGCTAGCCCGTGACCGTCTTCGAGCACCTCATCGCCGGCGATATTCCGGCTAGCTTCGTGCATCGGGACGCCGATTGCGTTGCCTTCATGGATATCCGGCCGATCAGCGCCGGACATGTCCTGGTCGTGCCGCATTCGCCCGTGGCAACGCTTGCCGAGCTGGATGAGGCGAACAATGCGCATCTCTGGCGCATTGCGCAGCGTGTGGCGCTGGCGCAGCAGCAGGCGCTGGGCAGCCGCGCGCAGCATTTTCTGGTCAATGACGGCGCTGCCGCCAGCCAGAGCGTGCCGCATGTGCACATCCATGTGATTCCGCGCTACGGGCGCGACAGCGCCCGCTCGATGGCGCGGCTGGCCTGGCATCTCACCACGCTGATGCTGCCGTATCGCGACACCCCCGCGAAGCGGGCGCGACTCGATGCGCTGGCCGCGGCGATTGCCGGCGCGATAGGCCCCTAGGCGGGGATCTCGATGGCCCCGCGCAGGAACGTCACAGCGTGGCCGCCGAGATGCACGCGATCACCGGCATGGCGGCATTCGACGGTGCCGCCCCGGGCCGAGGCCTGGTAGCCGCGCAGGTGCTGCCGGCCGAGGCGTTCGCTCCAGTAGGGCGCCAGCGTGCAGTGCGCCGAGCCCGTCACCGGATCCTCGTCGATGCCGCATTTCGGCGCGAAGAAACGACTGAGGAAGTCGTGCTCGCCGTCGCCCGGCGCTGAGACGATCACACCCGGAAGATCGATCTCGGCGAGGCGGCGCATGTCGGGCGACAGTCCGCGAAGCGCTGCGATGCTGTCGACGATCACCAGCCAGTAGTCGGCCGCCAGAACGGCTTGCGGCTGGACGCCGAGCCCGGTGACCAGCGCCTCCGGTGGCGCGCGCTCGACGGCGGGGCGTGCCGGGAAGTCCATCCACATCTGGGCGCCGTCGCGCGTCAGAAGCAGTTCGCCGCTGCGGGTGCGGAAGCGCAGCGTCGGTGCCGCCTCTCCCAGCTCCTGCCAGAGCGCGTGGCCCGCCGCCAGCGTGGCATGGCCACAGAGATCGACCTCGGTGGAGGGCGTGAACCAGCGCAGCGCATAGCTGCCTTCGCCCTGATCAGGGACGACGAAGGCTGTCTCTGAAAGCTGGTTCTCTGCGGCAATGGCCTGCATGCACGCTTCCGGCAGCCAGCCGGTCAGCGGCACGATGGCGGCTGGGTTGCCACCAAAGACACGGTTGCTGAAGGCGTCGATCTGGAACTGCTGAAGGCGCATGGCGGGTCTCTCCGGGTAGCGTGCTGGACGCGGCTTGCAAGTCGCGCGGGCTCATCGGACGATTCCAGCATGAAAGCGACTCGCAGGATATGTCTGCGTTGTGGGCAGGCGCTGATATTCGTCCTCGTCCTGTCGGCCTGTAGCGAGCCCTGGCAGACAATGACGGTGCGCGCGTCTGCTTATAACGCCACCGAAGCCCAGACCAAAAGGGGAAATACCGGGCTCACAGCCTGGGGCCATCGGCTTCAGGTCGATGACAAGGCCATCGCCGTATCGCGCGATCTGATCGCCGAGGGCCTAGGCAACGGCGCACGCGTGAAGATCGAGGGCCTTGAAGGCATCTGGATCGTGCGTGACAAGATGCATCGTCGCTGGCAGCGAAAAATTGACATCTTTATGGGCGAAGACATTGAAGCGGCGCGCGCCTGGGGCGTGCGCGAAGTCACCATCCAGTGGCAGCCGGCTCCGGGTTAGGGATTTGTGACAGTTTGATTACAATGCGGCGATGCTCAGAAGCGTCGTCGCCGATATCTTTGGCGGTTCCCCGATCCGCCCCCTGCAGAAGCAGATGCGCAGCGTGCACGAGTGCACGAAGCTGCTTCCAGAATTCATCGATGCCGTGCTTGTCGAGGACTGGCAGGCAGCCGAAAAGCTGCAGCAGCGCATTGCTGAGCTTGAGCACGAGGCCGATCGGCTGAAGAAGTCGCTGCGCCGCAAGCTGCCCAGCTCACTCTTCATGGCCGTCGACCGCGGCGATCTACTCGACATCCTCGCCATGCAGGACAAGGTGGCGAACAAGGCGCGCGATATCGCCGGTTTGATGCTGGGGCGCCGCATGACGATTCCGCCGCCCATAGCCGATGACTTCCGCCGCTTCGTGCAGCGCAGCGTCGACACCAGCGGCCAGGCACTGAAGGCCATTCAGGAGCTGGACGAGCTGTTGGATGCTGGCTTCCGCGGTCGCGCCGTCAAGCTGCTGGAGTCGCTACTCGATGAGTTGGACGCCATCGAGGCCGATACCGACCGCCTGCAGGTGGCGATTCGTTCGCAGATCCGGCCGCTCGAGGCCGAGCTCCCACCGGTGGACGTGATCTTCCTCTATCAGATCATCGACTGGATCGGCGATCTGGCGGACCGGGCGCAGCGGGTGGGCAGCCGCCTGCAGTTGCTGGTCGCCCGCTAGCTGCTCCACCCGTATGGAATACGTCTACGTCTATATCACGCTGGCCTGTGTCTTCGGGCTCTTCATGGCCTGGGGCATCGGCGCCAACGATGTCGCCAATGCCATGTCCACCTCGGTGGGCTCACGCGCGCTGACCATCGGTCAGGCCATCCTCATTGCCGCGGTGTTCGAATTCGCCGGCGCCTATCTGGCCGGCGGCGAGGTCACCGACACTATCCGCAAGGGGATGATCAACACCGATCTGCTGGAGGGTCGCGGCGACATGCTTGCCAACGGCATGCTGGCGGCACTACTCGCCGCCGGCACCTGGCTGCTGGTGGCCTCCTGGTTCGGCTGGCCGGTTTCAACCACGCACAGCATCGTCGGCGCCATCGTCGGCTTCGCTGTCTATGCGCTGGGCATGGAGGCCGTCTACTGGCCGAAGGTCGGTAGCATCGCCGCCTCCTGGGTGGTCTCGCCGATGCTGGCCGGAACGGTATCGCTGGCGCTCTTCTTCAGCGTGCAGAAGCTGGTGCTGGATACTGCCGACCCCTTCCGCGCCGCCATCCGCTGGGTGCCGGTCTACATCGCGCTGACCGGTTTCATCATCGCCCTGGTTACCCTGCTCAAGGGGCTCAAGCACGTTGGTCTCGAGCTGAGCGCCGTCGAGAGCTACGGGGTGGCAGGTGCCTTCGGTGCGCTGCTGGGTATCGGCGGCGGGGTGGCCGTGCGGCGTATCCGCTTCGACCCGGGGCTGGACAAGGATTTCCATTACGCCAACGTCGAGCGCGTCTTCGGCGTGCTGATGATCATCACTGCCTGCGCCATGGCCTTCGCACACGGTTCCAACGATGTCGCCAATGCGGTCGGGCCGGTGGCGGCCGTGGTGTCGGTCATTCAGAGCGGCGGTGGTATCGATGAGACGGCCCTGGTGCCGGCCTGGGTGCTGCTGCTGGGCGCAGTGGGCATCGTCATCGGTCTGTTGACCATGGGCCGTCGCGTTATCGCCACGGTGGGTTCGCGCATCACCGATCTGACGCCGTCGCGTGGCTTCGCCGCCACGCTTGCCGCGGCGGCTGTGGTCGTGGTTGCTTCCGGCACCGGCCTGCCGATTTCCACCACCCACACACTGGTGGGCGCTGTGCTCGGTGTCGGCCTGGCGCGCGGCATCGCCGCGCTGAACTTGTCGGTGGTGCGCACGATCTTCCTGTCCTGGATCGTGACCCTGCCGGCCGGCGCGCTGCTGACCGTCGTCTTCTACACCGTTCTCGACGCGCTGCTCTGACCGCTAGCCCGCTCAGGGCGTGCGGATCACGAGGTTACGGATCTCGGTCATGTCCTCGATGGCAAAGCGCACGCCTTCGCGGCCCAGGCCGCTGTCCTTGACGCCGCCGTAGGGCATGTTGTCGGCGCGCCAGGACGGCACGTCGCCGATGACAACACCGCCGACCTCCAGCCGGTCCCAGGCGCGCAGCATGCGGTAGAGATCCCGCGTGAAGACGCCGGCCTGCAGGCCGTAGCGGCTGTCGTTGACACGATCGAGCGCCTGCTCGAAGTCGTCGAAGCGCGACAGCACCGCCACCGGTCCGAAGGCTTCCTCGGCGCACAGGGGCTGTGAGGCTGGTACGTCCTCGAGCAGCGATGCCTGCAGGATCGCGCCCTCCCGCTTACCGCCGCAGAGCAGCTTGCCGCCGGCGTCGACGGCCTTGTCGATCCAGCCCTCCAGCCGCTTGGCTTCGTTCTCGGAGATGAGCGGGCCGACGAAGGTGTTCTCGTCGCTGGGGTCGCCGCTGACCAGCTTCCCGGTCGCCGCAACCAGCTTGTCACGGAAAGTCTCGTAGACATCGGCGTGCACGAGGATGCGCTGCACCCCGATGCAGCTCTGCCCGGACTGGTAGAAGGCGCCGAAGACAATGCGCGCCACGGCGTCGTCGATGTCCGCATCGTTGTCGACGATAACGGCAGCGTTGCCGCCCAGTTCCAGCACGACCTTCTTCTTGCCGGCGCGTGCCTTGAGATCCCAGCCGACATCCGGCGAGCCGGTGAAGGAGAGCAGCTTGAGGCGCGCGTCGGTGGTGAAGAGCTCGGCGCCGTCGCGGCGGCAGGGCAGGATGGAAAAAGCGCCTGCGGGCAGCTCGGTCTCGGCAAGGATCTCGCCGATCAGCAGCGCGCCGATGGGCGTCAGGCTGGCCGGCTTCAGCACGAAGGGGCAGCCGGCTGCGATGGCTGGCGCCACCTTGTGCGCGGCCAGGTTCAGCGGAAAGTTGAAGGGCGAGATGAAGGAGCAGGGGCCGATGGGTACGCGCTTGTACATGCCGCGGTAGCCCTTGCTGCGCGCGCCAGTCTCCAGGTTCTGGATGTGGCCCTCGTTGCGCACGGCTTCCTCGGCGGCCATGCGAAAGGTGTCGATCAGGCGCGTGACCTCGCCGCGGCTGTCCTTGATCGGCTTGCCGGCCTCGACGCAGAGCGCCTGCGCCAGTTCCTCGGCGCGTTCGGTGAAACGCGTCACGCAGTGGTTGAGCACCTTCTGGCGCTCGAAGGGCGCCATCGCGGCCATGTCATCCGCGGCAGCCTCGGCGGCGCCGATGGCGCGCTCGATGGCTGCCGTGTCAGCCAGCGCTACGCGCGTGGCGACCGTGCCGCGATACTTGTCGCGTACCTCGAGATCGGCGTTGGGCTGCTCGGGACGGTTGGCGAGATAGTAGGGATACTTTTCGGCAAGCATGCGTGGCTCCTTGCGGATGGCGCGGGCGCTCAGGGTACGAGCGCGCGGCTGGTTTCGGGGATCTCGTGGAAGAGCAGGCGCACGTTGTCGCTGTAGTCCACCGGCACGTCAAGCAGGTGCACGCCGCCCGCCGCCAGGCAGGATGCCAGCAGCCCCTCGAAGGCCTCGGCGCTTTCCAGCCGGTGGCCGGTGGCGCCGTAGCTGTTGGCATAGGCGACGAAATCCGGATTGCCAAAGCTCAACCCGAAGTCGCGCAGCCCCATGTGCTGCTGCTTCCACTGGATCATGCCGTAGGCGCTGTCGTTGAGCACGATCACCACCAGATCCATGCCCAGGCGCACGGCGGTCTCCAGTTCCTGCGAGTTCATCATGAAGCCGCCGTCGCCGCAGACCGCCACCACCGGCTTGTCCGGGTGCACCAGCTTGGCCGCCATCGCCGAGGGCAGGCCGGCGCCCATCGTCGCCAGCGCGTTGTCCAGCAGCACGCTGTTCGGGCAGCTGGCGTTGTAATTGCGCGCGAACCAGATCTTGTAGACGCCGTTGTCCAGCGCGATGACGCCGTCGGCGGGCAGCGTGCGGCGCAGGTCGGCCACCAGCCGTTGCGGCTTGAGCGGAAAGCCCGCGTCCGATTCACCCTCGTGGCGGTGTGCGCGCATGGCCGCGCAGATGCGCTCCATGTAGCTGAAGTCCCAGTCCGGCGACGGCTCCAGATCGCCGTTGATCTGCCAGATGGCGTTGGCGATGTCGCCGATGACTTCGACCTGCGGGAAGTAGACCGGGTCGACCTCGGCCGGGTTGTAATTGACGTGAATGACCTTGCGTGTGCCGGTCCGCATGATGAAGGGCGGCTTTTCGACGACGTCGTGGCCGACATTGAGGATGCAGTCCGACTGCGCGATCGCGCGGTGCGGGAAGTCGCCGTCGGAGACCGCGGCGTTGCCCAGGAAGAGCGGGTGGTTCTCGTCGACCACGCCCTTGCCCATCTGGGTGGTGATGAAGGGGATGCCCTGCCGGTCGATGAGGGCGCTCAGCTGCCGCGCGCAGCGCTTGCGATTGGCGCCGGCGCCGACGATCAGCAGCGGATGGCGTGCCTGACTCAGCAGCTCGACGGCGCGTGCTACGGCCTTGTGCTCGGCGATGGGTCGGCGCAGCTCGCTGGCGGGGATGGGAGTGGCATCAGTGTCGTCGGCGGCGATGTCCTCGGGCAGCTCCAGATGCGTGGCGCCGGGGCGTTCCTCCTCGGCCATGCGGAAGGCCTCGCGCACCCGCGAAGGTATGCTGCCGGCGCTGACGATCTGACGCGTGAACTTGGTGATGGGCGTCATCATGTCGACGACGTCGATGATCTGGAACTGGCCCTGCTTGCTGGTCTTGATCGGCTTCTGGCCGGTGATCATTACCATCGGCATGGCGCCGAGCTGGGCGTAGGCGGCGGCCGTGACCAGGTTGGTCGCACCCGGCCCCAGCGTCGACAGGCAGACGCCGGGCTTGCCGGTAAGTCGCCCGTAGGTTGCGGCCATGAAGCCGGCGGCCTGCTCGTGGCGTGTCAGAACCAGCTCGATGCGCGATCCGGCCAGCGCGTCGAGCAAATCCAGATTCTCTTCGCCGGGGATACCGAAGACGTATTCCACGCCCTCGGCCTCCAGACACTTCACCATCAGCTCTGCTGCCTTCATGTTCCTGCTCCGCTCGCGCCAGCCTGTATCCTGACCGATGTCGCGCCCGCTTGCGCGGCCCAGCGCAGCCTGTGGTGTTCGAAGCCCTCGACCAGGGTCGGCTTGATCACCTCGAAGTAGGGCGAGATGTCGAAGTCGCGCGGCGTGAACAGGCTGTGATGCCGAATGTGCAGTAGCTCGGCGTAGCATTGCGGGCTGCTGCAGGCCGGCTCGCCGTCGAGATCGACATAGGGCAGGATCGGGTAGCCGACGGACTGGAAGGCCTGTGCGATCAACGACGAGCAGATGGCCCGTGTCGGGTCGCCGCTCCCCAGCGCCACCATGCGCCGCTTTACGCCGCGCGGTACCGGCGGATGACTGATCAGGTAGCGCGCCAGATCGATAATGTTGCGCAGGTCGTACTGCAGGCCCAGGCGCTCCACCGCGTAGGCAATGACCGCGTTCCGCTCCGTCGGCTGCAGGCCGACCGGTCGACAGATGCGCAGATGCTCGCCTTCGTAGACGGTTAGCGGCACTGCGCGCACGCCGTCGTTGAGATCGGCCTCCAGCAGCACGCGTGGCGCAGTCGCCTCGGAACGATCCAGCGCGTGGCCGATGCATAGCGCGGCATGCGACCAGGTTGACTGCGTCAGATACTTGATGCCCTCGCTGATGCGGCTCGTTCCTTCCACCAGCACGACATCGCCGGGCTGCAGGGTCTGCGCAAGCCGGTCCAGCGGCGGGGCCGGTGTGCGCGCGGCGCTGCCGCGCGGCCGCGACAGCCAGCGCGCCAGTGCGCTTCCGATGCGGCGCAGGCCGAAGTCCATGATCGACTCTCCCAATGCGTTCAGCCTGCATCCTAGGCCGAGCCCCACCCCAAGGGCAGCGCGTGTGGTCCGGCGCACGGGTCGCGCCGTCCGGATGCAACCGTCGGTCGGGTGGCTGTGCTGTCGGCAGTCGGCGGCACTAGACTGATGCCATGACGCGTTTGCTGCCCGCCGCCGGATGTCTGCTGCGCGCGACGCTGGCCGTTGCGTTGCTGGCACTGTGCCTGCAGGACGGGCCCGCAGCACGCGCCGTGGCCGAGTTGAACGCGCTTCCTGACTACGATCACGCGCGCGTAGCCAGCCGGCTGGCGGCCGACGCCCGCCTCGACGAGGCACTGCTCGTGCTGGACGCCGGGCTCGCGGCTGCCCCCGGCCCGCAGCGCGCCGCAGCCTTGCGTGCGCAGCAGCAGCATTTGACTGCCGAACGCGACAGCTGGTCCTATCGCGGCCGCGAGCTCGCCGCCGGCGCCTGGCGCGGTGGCGGTGACAGTACGCCGGCACTGGTCGGTGCGGTGACGGCGGATCTGCTGGTCTTCGGCGACGTCCGCGATCTCGCCATCCAGTCGGTGCGCGGTCTACGCGGGCAGGAGGTCGATCCCGTGATCACGACACTGTCCGCCGCCGGCATCCTGCTGACGGCCTGGCCGGCCGCCGACGGTGGCACGGCCATTCTGAAAGCCGCGCGGCGCGGCGGGGCGCTGTCGGCGCGGCTGGCCGGGGACGCGCTGGCTGCCGGCAGGCGGGCGCTGGCACGCGTCGACGCGACACCGCTGCGCCGTATCGCCGCCGACGCCGGAAGTCTGCAGCGGCAGGCGGGCGCGGCGCCGTCGATTCGCATCCTGCGTAACGTTGGTGGCCGTGGCGACCTCGCGCGCGCGGCGCGCTTCGCCGAGCGGCCCGGCGGTGCTTTCGCGCTCTGGGTCGGTGGCGGCGACGCCCTGCAGCTGCTGCGCGCCGGCGGGGCTCTGGGCGGTGCCTGGCTGTTGCGTGCGGCGCGCAAGGGACCGGAGGGTGTCGCCGTGGCTGCGCGTTCGGCACGCGTTTTGGCCAAGCCGCATCCGCTGATCGGCGCGACCAAGGGGATCTACAAGGGCAACGCCGGCGCGCTGCTGTCGAACGCTCTGCGCGACTACGCAGCGCCCTTGGTCGGTCTGCTAGCCGGCTGGCTGCTCTTCGAGCTGGGCCTGCTTGGACTGCGTTTGCGCAGGGCGGGAAGGGCCGCCGGATCGGGTGCCGGCCACCGCCCGTCCGCTGTGCCGATGCAGGCCTGAACGGCACCGCTAGGCTGGTCGAATTCTTCGGGGGAGCCTTCTTGATGCAGATCGTCATAGCCCCTGGCGCGCTTGCCGGCCCGGGATCCGGAGGCCGCCCGTGACGCCTCGTGAGACCCGACTGATCCGTGAAAGCTGGCGCAACATCGCGCGCGATCGTGACGCTATCGTCGTCACCTTCTACGACCTCCTGTTCCGCTGGAAGCCGGAGTTGCGTGGGTACTTCAGCGAGGACATGAGCGAGCAGCGGCGCATGATGGCGGTGACCCTGAATCTGGCTGTCTCGCATATCGACCGCATCGAGACGATTCGCGAATCCGTGCGCGACCTTGGTCGCCGCCATGCACGTTACGGCGCGCGCGCGTCCTACTACGATCTGGTAGTCGAGGCGCTGGTGCGTGCCATTTCCCAGCACGCGGGGCCTGCTATCTTCGGCCCGCGGGTGGAAGCCGCCTGGCGCCGGGCATTCGCGCTGATTGCCGAGGAAATGCTGGCGGGTGCCGAGGGGCGCGAGCCGCGGACAAAGGCAACGTAGCGCGTCGCCACACGGCGTGTCCGGCTAGACTCGGGAGCCCGTTCAATCGAGTTGCGTGATGAGCCATCTGATCAACCGCCGTGACCTCGACTTCCTGCTCTACGAGCTGCTCGACACCACATCCCTGTGCGAGCGGGAGCGCTTCGCGAGCCACGACCGTGCGACTTTCGATGCCGTCATCGACGCCGCCGAGACGTTGGCTGTCGAGGCCTTCGCCGATCACGCCGCCAAGCTCGATGCCAACGAGCCCGAGTTCGACGGTGAGCGCGTGCACATCATCCCGGAGGTCAAGAAGGCGCTGGAGGCCTACATCGAAGGCGGCTTCCTGGGTACGGCCTTCGATGAATCCGACGGCGGTTTGCAGCTGCCCTATACGGTCAGCCAGTCCGTGGCCGCGTTGTTCTCGGCCGCCAATATCGGCACGGCCGGCTATCCCTTCCTGACCGGCGCGGCGGCGAATCTGCTGAAGGTGGTGGGTTCCGAGGCGCAGCAGCAGCGCTACATGCGCCCCATGATAGCCGGGCGCTTCTTCGGCACGATGTGCCTCTCCGAGCCGCAGGCGGGCTCCTCGCTGGGTGATATCCGCACGCGCGCGGTGCCGGACGGCGAGGGCGGCTATCGGCTCAAAGGCAACAAGATGTGGATTTCCTGCGGTGAGCACGATCTGTCCGAGAATATCGTGCATCTGGTGCTCGCCCGCGTTGAAGGCGATCCGCCCGGCACCAAGGGCATCTCGCTTTTCGTCGTGCCCAAGTTCCGCATCAACGACGACGGCAGCCTTGGGCCGCGCAACGACGTGCGCCTGGTCGGGCTCAACCACAAGATGGGCTACCGCGGTACGGTGAATACCGTGCTCAGTTTCGGCGACAACGACGATTGCCGCGCCGAGCTGGTCGGCGAGCAGGGCAAGGGCCTGGCCGGTATGTTCCACATGATGAACGAGGCGCGTATCGGCGTCGGCATGGGGGCTTCGGTGCTGGGCTATTCGGGCTATCTGCATTCGCTGACCTATGCACGCGAGCGCCCGCAGGGCCGCTCGCCGGCGGCCCCGGATCCCGCCAAGCCGCCGGTGCCGATCATCCGTCACGCCGACGTGCGCCGCATGCTGCTGGCGCAGAAGGCCTACGCCGAGGGCGGGCTGGCGCTCTGCCTGTACTGTGCCTCGCTGGTGGATCGTCAGGCGACGACGACCGGGGACGACGCCGAGCGCGACCGCCTGGGCCTGCTGCTCGACATCCTCACGCCCGTTGCCAAGTCCTGGCCCTCCGAGTACGGCCTGGAGGCGAACAAGCTCGCCATCCAGGTGCTGGGCGGTTACGGCTACACGCGCGAGTATCCGGTCGAGCGGCTGTATCGCGACAATCGGCTGAACCCGATCCACGAGGGCACCTACGGCATCCAGGCCATCGACCTGCTCGGCCGCAAGGTGACGATGCGCGAGGGAGCGGCGTTGAAGCTGCTGCTGCGGCAGATCGGCGAGACCGCCCAGGCCGTATCGGAGGATCCCGAGCTGCAGGGCTTCGCCGCCCAGCTTGCCGACGGTATCGACCTCGTCGCGGAAACCACCCGCGCGGTGGCCGATCGCTCAACGGATGCCGAAACCTATCTTGCCAATGCCAGCGCCTATCTCGACATGCTCGGCCATCTGGTGCTGGCCTGGATCTGGTTGCGCCAGGCGCAGCTCGCGCGTGCCGCCGAACCGGCGAGCACTGCAGACGCCGATTTCTACGCCGGAAAGCTGCAAGCCACGCGCTTCTTCTTCAACCGCGAGCTGCCGAAGATCCGGCACTGGGCCGATATCGTTGCGCGCGGCGAGGACAGCGCGCTGAGCATGCGCGAGACCTGGTTCTAGTGACTCGCTGCGGCGTGTGCTCCCTTAGCGGAGTCCGGCAGCCTTGATGGACTGGTCGCTGCTCGGCGCCACTCTCGGCGGCATCGGCCTGCTGCTGCTGGGCATGCACATCATGACCGACGGCCTGCGCGAGGCCGCCGGCGATGCCCTTCGCGGCCTGCTCGTGCGGGCGACCGGGCGCCCCCTGCGCGCCGTGGCCAGCGGTGTGCTGATCACCGGCATCGTGCAGTCCTCAAGTGCGGTGACAGTGGCGACGATCGGCTTCGTCAATGCCGGTCTGCTCAATCTGACGCAGGCGATTCCCGTCATCTACGGCAGCAATGTCGGCACCACGGCCACCGCCTGGCTGGTCGCGCTCGTCGGCTTCCATATCGACGTACGCCTGCTGGCCCTTCCCATGATCGGCGTCGGCATGCTGCTGCGCGTCTTCGCCGGCCCGCGTCGCATCGGTGCCGTCGGCATGGCACTGGTGGGCTTCGGCATCTTCTTTACCGGCATCGACACCCTGCGCGTGGCCTTTGCCGATATCGGCAGTCAGATGCCGATCGCGCAGTTGGTCAGCGGGGGTTGGCTCGGACTGTTCGTCGCCCTCGGCCTCGGTTTCGCGCTGACGCTGCTCATGCAGTCGTCGAGCGCGGCGTTGACCATCATTCTTACCGTGGCGGCCGGCGGAATGGTGGCTCTGCCCAGCGCCGCGGTCATGGTCATCGGCGCCAATCTGGGCACTACCTCCACGGCGTTGATCGCGGTGATCGGCGCCACGCCCAACGCCCGGCGTGCGGCAGCCGCGCATTTTGCCTTCAATCTCGGCACCGGCGTTGTGGCGCTGCTGCTGTTGCCGCTGTTGCTATGGCTGTTGTCGCTGGTGGCGGAGAGTACCGGCGAGGGCGCCAGCGCGGCAGCGGTGCTGGCGCTGTTCCATACCGCCTTCAATGTGCTTGGAGTGCTGATCTTCCTGCCGCTGACGCCACGGTTGGTCGCTTTCGTTTCAGCCCGCTTCCGGACCGCGGAGGAGGATCTGGCTCGTCCGCAGCATCTTGACGGTACGCTGCTGCACACGCCATCGCTGGCCCTGGACGCGCTGGCGCGCGAGCTTGAGAGAGCGGCAGCGCTCAGTCGGGGGTGTCTCATCGACGCGCTGCAGCCCGATCACGCTGCCGAGCGGCTGGCAGCGCGCGAGGCGACGGTGACGCGTCTGGTAGACAGCATCGGCGACTACTGCCAGCAGTTGCAGCAAACCAGCATGAGCGCCGACTCAGCGATGGCCATGGCGGAGGCGCTGCAGGCGCTGCGCCACATCGGTGAAACGGCGGCGTCGGCGCGTACGCTGAGCGAGAGTGCTGCTTCGCTGAGCGAGCTGCCCGCAGAAGCGCGCGAGGCTGTCAGCGAATTCGCGATCTACGCCAGAGCGCAGATGCAGGCGCCCGAGGACAGCGAGAGCGATCGCGAGGCGCGCTATCAGGCGAGCAAGGCGGAACTGCTGCGTGCAGACAGCCGCGTGCCGGTGCGCACGGCGGTGCGTCATCTCGAACGGCTGGGCGTCATCCGGGACGGGCTGCGCTCGGCGCTGCGCGCGCGACAGCATCTGGAAGCGCTGCCGCGCCAGGCGATCGGCGCAGAACTGTCGAACTGACAGGGTTCTTGCGCTGCGCTCCAGTGGCCCCTCCCTGCGGAGCAGCCGGCGGGGCAGTGCCCCTTCGGTCAGTCAGTTTCTTGCGCCCCGCTCACGACAGCCTTACGATTTACATGTAAATCGGAACTGGCGGCCCCATGACCCGCATGATCAATTTCCGCGCTGACGAGGCTCTCGACGAGCGTCTCTCGCGCCTGGCTGAGCTGACCGGCCGCACCAAGACCTTCTATGTGCGCGAGGCGGTGGAGCGGCACATCGAGGATCTGGAGGACGCATATCTGGCGGATCGGGTCATGGCGCGCGTCGAGCGCGGCGAGGAAGGCGTGAAGTCGCTGGAAGCGCTGGAGCGCGAGCTTGGGTTGGCGGATTGAGTTCACCGCCAGCGCCGAGCGTGCGCTAAGAAAGCTCGATCCCCGGGTCACACGCCGCATCTTCGCCTTCCTGCGCGAGCGCGCCACTGCCGATCCACGCAGCCATGGCAAGGCGCTGCAGGGAGATCGGGTCGGCTACTGGCGCTATCGCATCGGCGACTATCGCGTGATCTGCCACCTGGAAGACCAGCGTCTGCGCGTGCTCGTGGTACGGGTGGCGCACCGGCGCGAGATCTACCGCAAGTAGCGCCCTACCAGGGCAGCTCGCTGCCATCGCTGTGGAAGAAGCGGCCGCTGCGCGCGGCATTCAGCTCGTCCATCAGCCCGATCAGCCGCTTGGCTGCCTCGTCCGGGTTGATGTGGCCGTTGTGACCGGTCATGGCCGTGCGCACGAAGCCGGGATGCAGGATCGCGACGTGGATGCCGCGCGGTGCGAGATCGACGGCCAGCGACTTGCCGGCGGCGTTGAGCGCGGCCTTGCTCATGCGGTAGCCGTACTTGCCGCCCGAGTCGTTGTCGGCGATCGAGCCCATGCGCGAGGTCATCAACCCGATCTTTCCGCCCTCGGAGAGCCTGGGTAGCAGCGCCTCGACGGCGCGCAGTGGGCCGAGACTGTTGATCTCCAGCTGCTCGCGGATGCTGTCGAAGGCCATGTCACCGAGCCGCTCGCCGTTCATGACTCCGGCGTTGCAGTAGAGCAGGTCGATGCGCGTGTCTTCGAGGGCTGCGCGCAGCTTGTCGATGGCCGCGTCGCTGGCGATGTCGATGTCCTCGACGATGCGCAAGTCGAGCGCGCGCAACGCTTCGCTGGGCTCGCGCACCGCGGCAATGACGGTGTCTCCGCGCGCCTGCCACTGGCGCGCCATTTCCAGGCCGATGCCGCCGTTGGCGCCAATGAGCACGATGGTCTGCGACATGTCCGGGACTCCTGCCGAGTGGGAGGCACACGCTAGGCGCTGTAATCGGAGCGCGCAAGGCGTTCCGGGGTTTTCAGGAGGCGGGCTGCGGGTCGCGGATGAAGCCGAGCGCAGCCGGGGCGTCGGTCTGGTCGAGGCGTCCCAGCGGCAGCGTCTGGCCGCCCAGGCGCAGCGACAGCGCTGTGGCCTCGCCGCTGGAAATTGCGAGGGCGGCCTCCAGCGCCTCGCTATCCGGGCTGGCGGTGCCGGCTTTCAGATGCGCGAGTAGCCACTCCGCCTCGGTGTCGTCGAGCTGGGCCGGACCGTGCTCGGTGGCCATCAGCAGATTGCCGTGCTCGTCGAGCCAGGTGCTGCTCGGCGTCGTCACGGCCGCGCCGGTATGCGTGCACAGATCCTCGCTGTCGGCGCGCAGAATCAGCGGAGCGGCCTCGAGCTGCACGTAGCCACGCTGCGGGCCGTTCTGGAAGTACCAGGCACCGTGCTCGTCGGCGAGATAATTCGCGCTGATGGTGTCGATGATCTGCGCGCGCGTGATGATCTCGCCCTGGATGCGCCAGCGGCCGCGCCGGTCCAGCGACAGCCAGCCGTAGAGGGCGGGCACGTTGGGCCAGCGCGCCAGCGCGCGCTGCATGCGGTCTTCCATCAGATCTTCCTCACTCGTTCTATGTGCATCTTCAGCAGGCGGGACCAGCCCGGGCAAGCCTGTCCGGGCGATAATCGCGCATGTCCCAAGTTCAGGCTCATCGTGTCGCGCGTCGCGGCTATCTTCTCGGTCTCGCGCTGGCCATCGTCGGGGCGGTGTTCTTTTCCGGCAAGGCCATCATCGGCAAGCTGCTCTACGTCGAGGGTATCGACGCGTTGGAGCTGGTGGCGCTGCGCATGCTGTTGTCGGCGCCCTTCTTCGCGCTGGTTGGCCTGTGGGCCTGGTCGCAGCGACCGCGGCCGACGGCCGCTGACGCGCTGCGAATCGCGGTGCTCGGCCTGCTGGGCTACTACGCGGCCAGTCTGCTCGATTTCATGGGGCTGCAGTACATCACGGCCGGGCTGGAGCGGCTGATCCTCTTCCTGACGCCCAGCATCGTGCTGCTGCTGGGTATGACCTTCTTCGGTCGGCGCGTGAGCGGGCTGCAGTGGCTGTCGATGGCCTTCGCCTACGCCGGCATCGCGCTGGTCGTCCAGCACGACCTGAGCATCGGCGGCGATGGCGTCGCGCTGGGAGCCGGCCTGGTCTTCGGCGCGGCCGTCAGCTACGGGCTCTATCTGCTGCTGTCCGGCGAGATCGTGCAGCGCGTCGGCACGCTGCGGCTGGTGTCGCTGGCGATGATCGCCTGCGCCGTCGCAACCATCACGCACTATGCGCTGGCGCGGCCCTTGCCGGGGCTGTTCGAGCAGAGTGCGGCGGTCTGGCAGCTGTCCGTGATCAACGCCGTGCTGTGCACGGTGCTGCCGGTCTTCCTGATCATGTCCGCCATCGCGCGCATCGGCGCCGGCGTCACGGCGCAGGCCGGCATGATGGGGCCGGTGTCGACGCTGGCGCTGGCCTGGTGGATTCTCGACGAGCCGGTCAGTGGCGTGCAGCTCGCAGGTACGGCGCTGGTGCTGGCCGGCATCCTGCTGCTGTCGGCGCAGCGCGCAAGCTAGACCTCGACCTGCAGCTGGGTACGTGCCAGCAACTGACCGTCCGCGGTGAGCAGCGCGATCTCCCAGCGCCCCTCGGGATTGGCCGGGAAATTCCGCTTGCGCGTGAAGGTACGGTACCCGGCCTCCCGCCCTCCGGCGATATCGGTGCCGATGCGCTCGACCACGTGGCCGTCGTGGCGCCACTCGAAGATCAGCTGCTGGTGCAGCCCGAGCGGCGCGCGGATGGCGGCGAAGGCCGTCAGGCCTTGCTCACGCAGCACGGTTGCGTCGATGTGCGTCAGCGCGGGGCCGGGTTCCAGGGTGGCATCCAGCGTGCTGGTTGCGCGCAGCTCGTGCGCCTCCAGGCCGACGGCAGGAACGTGTGCGCGCAAGCCCCAGCCCGCCGCGAGCAGCAGCAGGCAGGCGAGCGCGCCGCGCGGCCAGATGCGCGCGGGCACGTCACGCAGCCAGCGCAGGGCGCCCGGCAGCAGCCCCAGCAGCATCAGCGCGGCCGCTGTGTCCAGCGCGCTGGTGGTGTCGCGATGCAGCGCCAGCGGCACGACGACCAGCGCCGCGACGAAGGCGCAGAAGGCCTGGAAGAGCATCAGCCTGCCCGGGTGCGCGCAGATGCGGTCGATGTAGATGCGGTCCAGCGCAGTGGCCAGCGCAGCCAGCGCCACCAGAGCGAGGAATAACGGCTGCGCGCTCTGCCAGACCGTGGCCGCTGCGACGAAGGGCAGGGCGAAGAACAGCGTTTCCTGATGCAGTGACTGCGTCACCAGCGGTAGCAGCCGCGGCGAGATGCGCCCGCGACTGACGCGCTGCAGGATTCGGCCGAGCAGCGGCTCGGCGAGGATCCACAGCCAGCCGGCGAGCACCATGACGGCTATGCCCTGCGCCATGGCGGCACTGCGCTCGACGAGGAAGTAGCTCGCGCAACCGGCCACGAAACTGACCAGCGGCATCAGCACATGGCGTCGGCGCAAGGTCCAGCGCAGCGCGCGACCGAGCCGGTCGCGGCGGCGCCAGATAGCGCCCGGTCGGGAGTGCAGTGTCATCGGCGCGGATCAATGGTCATCGACCGCCATTGTCGTCGTGGCGGCTGATTCGCCGATGAATCGCGCTAGTGGGCGCGCATCTGCAGCGGCAGCCCGTCGCGAGGCTTGGCAATGGGCGCGAGCTGGTAGGGCATGGCATAGCCTTCAGGCACCTGCCATTCGAGGCGCTGCAGCATGGCGTGTAGCACGGCCTTGACCTGCATTTCGGCGAAATGCAGGCCCAGGCAGGTATGCGCGCCGCCGCCGAAGGGCACCTAGGCGAAGGGGTGGTTGCGGTGCTCGGCGCGTGCGTTGTCGAAACGCTCCGGGTCGAATCGATCGGGTTCGGACCAGTGCGCCGGGTCGCGCTGCGTGAAGATCGGGAAGATCGACACCGAGGCGCCCGCCGGCAGGTGGTAGCCCTGGAACTCGACGTCGCGCGTGGCCTGGCGGACGATGGTTCCAAGCGGCGGATAGAGGCGCAGCGCTTCCCGCAGCACCCGGCCGGTGAGCTCGGCCTCGTCCAGTGCCTCGTGCGGTAGCGTCGTGCCGCCGATGCGTGCAGCATCGGCGCGCAGGTGTTGCTGCCATTCGGCGTGTGCGGCCAGCGCGTAGACGATCGTGGTCAGCGCACTGGTGGTGGTGTCGTGCGCGGCCATCATCAGGAAGATGACGTGGTTGACGATGTCCTCGTCGCTGTAGCTTCGGCCCTGCTCATCGCGGGCGTGGCAGAGCTGGCTGAAGAGATCGTCGCCGTCGCCCTCTCGCCGTTCCGGGATGCGCGTGCGGATGAAGTGCTCCAGATGGCGCCGGCCCTGCAGCCCGCGTGTGTACTTGCGGCCGATCAGCGGTGCGCGCACCACCGCCGTGGACGCTTCCACGACATCGGTGAAGGCCTTGTTGACCGCGTCGATCTCGCGCTGCAGGGACAGGCCCAGAAAGCAGTCGGCGGCGATGGCGAGCGTCAGACGCTTGACCTCTGGATAGAAGCGCAGGTCTGGCTGCTTGCTCCAGGCCGACACGGCCGTTTCGATATGGCTCTGCATGCGCCGCTGGTAGCCGGCCAGCGCCTCGGCGCGGAAGGCCGGCTGCATCAGGCGCCGGTGCAGGCGGTGGTCGGCGCCGTCCCGCAGCATCAACCCCCACGGAAAAAGATCCCCAAGGATGGGGGTCCAGCCGTGGTGCGCCGAGAAAAGGCCGTCACGATCGCGTAGCACCAGCTCGTTGGCTTCGGCGCTGAGCAGGCAGGCGCGGTCGGCGAACAGAAAATTGACACGTGATACCGGACCGAAATGCTCGTGCTGCCGGCGTGTGAAGGCCAGCGGATCGTGCAGGTAGCGCAGCGTCTGGCCGAGCAGCGGGAGGCCGCTTTCGCCGGGCAGATGTTTCAGCGACGCGGGGCGCCCGGTATCCGGGGCGTAGTCTGTGGTTGTTGTAGGCATGCGGGTCTCCTGAGCCGACTCGCTGGCGACTGTACGCTTAACCGGACGGTCGTTCAATTAGCGCGACCGGCTCGCGATGCGAAGTTACAGCGGGCGGTTTTCCTCGCTGCGAACGGGTGCTGCCGGTGGCAGTTGCAGGTCGGTTGGAAGCTCCAGATGCTGTGTTTCTCCGCCCTGCTGGTAGCGCAGGCGCAACTGTTCGCCATCGGATTTCCGGATCAGGCGCAGGAAGTGCTGCGGCGATTCGGGCGGCGTGTCGTCGATGGCGGTGATCAGCACGCCAGCCGTCATGCCGGCGTCGGCGGCGGGGCCGCGCACGTGGCTGACGAGCACGCCCTCGGCATCACCCAGCTCCATCGCCTCGCGCAACTCCGGCGTGGCGACGACCACCGTGATGCCGAGCGCGCTGGCGATGTCCTCCTCGCCCAGGCTCTGCCAGTCCGTCTGCCCTGCCGCAGCCAGTACCTCCGGGGCGATGCGCACGCGCGCGCCGCTTCGCGCCGCCAGCGCGATGGCATCGCTGGGGCGGGCGTCGATGATGTGCTGCGCACCGTCGGCGTCGCGGAGTAGCAGCGCACCGTGGAAGACCTTGTCGTGCAGTGCGTCGACGACGACGCCGGACAGCTCGGCGTCGAGCCCGCTCAGCGTCGCAGCCAGCAGATCATGCGTCATCGGTCGCGGGGTCGCTTCGCCGCGCAGCGCGCGCAGGATGGCGCGCGCCTCATTCGGACCGATGAAGATCGGCACGACGGTTCCATCCTCGGGATCGCGCAGCAGCACAACCGGCGCGCCGGCGCCGCGCACGATGCCGACAGAGGCTACTTCCACCGACACCAGCGAATCCTCGTCCACGGCGAGTTCGCGTGCCTCGACGGCGGTGGCGAGCAGGCCGGCCGCTAGCCATGCGACAGGGGGTTTCCAGTCCATCATGTGCCTCCGCGGCTTTCTGGCGGCAGTGTGCCCGCCAGGTAGAGCCAATGCACCTAGAGAGTGTTTACAAAGCACCTCTGGTCGTGATTCGGCTCAACGCACCGGATGCCATTGGCTGCGTTTCGCCCGTGGTTCGGCGCCCCAGAACCGCATCGCTATTGAATGATGCCGCGGACCGGCGTGCATCCTTCTCGAAGGGCACGGGCCGTTCTGGCTCACCGCTACGCGGTATCGCCGGGGCCTTCCTAAGCTCCCCGTTATGTAGAACGTTTCCTAGGTGCTGCCGAAAAGCAGGCTGCCGGCGAGGGCGGCAAGTAGCACTACGGCCCAGGCCGGGGTGCGCCCTTGCAGTAGCAGCGCCAAGCTGACTGCGGCGATGCCGGCGCTGGCTGGGTCGCGCACGCCCTCGACGAGCACGGGGTCCCAGAGCACGGCGGCGAGGAGGCCGACGACACCGGCGTTGACGCCGCCCACCGCACGACGGACTGTGGCGACAGCGCGCAGCTGTTCCCAGAAGGGCAGGACCCCGCCGATCAGGAGCATCGACGGGAGAAATATGCCGACTAGCGCCAGCGCTGCCGCCGTCACGCCGCCTCCCTGCATGACACCGCCGAGATAGGCCGAGAAGGCGAACAAGGGGCCGGGTACGGCCTGCGCGGCGGCGTAGCCGGCGAGAAAGTCGTCGTCGCTGACCCAGCCGGTGGAGACGACCTCACCGTGCAGCAGCGGCAGCACGACGTGGCCCCCGCCGAAGACGAGAGCGCCGGCGCGGTAGAAGCGGTCGACGATGGCTAGTGCCGGGACGTCGAGCAGTTGGGCGGCGGCTGGCAGACCGGCCAGCAACAGGGCGAATGCCAGCAGGCAGGCGACGGCGGCGCGCGTTCGGCGCGGGGCCTGCCACGCTGTAGGGGCCGTAGCGGCAGTCGGCTCGCGCAGCAGCAGTAGCCCGATCAGGGCGGAGCCGCCAATGACGCCGAGCTGGGCTGGTACGCCGCCCAGTAGCAGCATGAGCAGTGCGGCAGTCGCGGCGATCAGCCAGTGCACCCGCAGTTGCAGCAGACTGCGCGCCATGCCGATCAGGGCGTGCGCGACCACGGCGGCCACCGCCGCCTTGATGCCCGTCAGCCAGCCGCCGCCAGTGCCCGCCAGATCCTGCTGCACCAGCCAGGCGAAGCCGAAAAGGAGCAGTGCCGATGGCAGTGTGAAGGCGGTCCATGCCGCGATCAGCCCCGGCCAGCCGGCGCGCAGCATGCCGATGGCCATGCCGGCCTGGCTCGATGCCGGCCCCGGCAGGAACTGCGAAAGCGCAACGATCTCCGCGAAGCGCGCCTCGTCCAGCCACTGGCGCCGCACGACGAAGGCCTCGCGGAAATAGGCGAGATGCGCCACCGGCCCGCCGAAGGAAGTCAGCCCCAGGCGCAGGAATACCAGGAAGGTCTCGATGACGGCGGCCATGGCGGCATTCTGCCGCCCCGGGCGTGCGTTCGCCTCGTCCGGTGTTCACGCACACCGCCGCGAATCGAACTGTCCCGAGGATGCGGCACGCGCGCGCCGACGCGCTCGACTAGATTGCGGACTTGGATCGGAAGCGGGAGCGGGGCATGGGGAAGTTTCTCGGCGGTTGCTTGATCGTCTGTCTGGTGCTGGTGGTCGGTGGCGGCGCGGTGGGCTATTACGTTTTCGTCAAGCCCTACACGGATATGGCCGGGGAGGCGGTGGCCTTCGCGCAGGAACTGGAGACGCTGGATAGCGAGATCGCGACGCGCGGGCCGTACCAACCGCCAAAGGACGGTGCTGTCTCCCCCGATGCGATGCAGCGCTATCTGGCAGTGCAGCGGGGCATGCGCACGGACCTGGAAGGCGATATGCAGACGCTGCAGGCGCGCTACGAGGCCCTCGACAACGAGCTGGAATCGGAGCAGCGTGATGCCAGCATCGCCGAGATCATGACGGCTTACCGGGATCTGGCGGGACTCTACCTGGAAGCCAAGCGCGCGCAGGTTGCTGCGCTCAACGAGCAGCGCATGTCGATCGACGAATATCACTGGATCCGCGGGCAGATCTATGCTGCGCTGGGACAGCCCGTCGCGGTGGCCTCGCCGGACGGCTCGGCGCCGGCAGCGGCGGTGTCGAGCGTTCCGCCCGAGACGCGCGCTCTGGTGGAGGAGCACCGCGAAATGTTGACCGACAACTACGCCCTTGTCTGGTTCGGTCTCTGAAGGTTTTCCATCGCGTAGTCCCGCCCAGCCACTTGTCCTACCAGCGCTCGCCGTAGGGGCGCAGATCGATCTCGAAGCTGCGCGCCGACGGCGGTTGCTGCGCGAGCTGGTAGACGGACTCCGCGATGTCCGAGGCTTTCAGGAAGAAGTTGTCCGTCCTGTCGGGGAGCATTTCCCGGGTGCGCGGCGTGTCGATGACGCCATCGATGACGACGTAGCTGACGTGGATGTTCTCCGGCGCCAGCTTGCGCGCCAGTGACTGCGCCAGGCCGTACTGGGCGTGTTTGGCGCTGGCGAAGGCCGTGAACTCGGCGCCGCCGCGCTTGGCGGCAGTGGCGCCGATGACGATGATGCGACCGCCGCCGGCCGCGCGCATCCCGGGTAGCACTGCCTGCACCCAGGCCAGCAGCCCGGCCGCGTTGGTGCGCCAAGCCTCTTCGAAGGCCTCGGCATCGACGTCATCCACCGAGCCGAAGACACCCGAGCCGGCGTTGTAGACCAGCACCTGCGGGCAGCCGTGATCGGCTTCGAGCCGGTGCGCGGCATTGCGTACGTCGTCGCGGCGCGTGACGTCGCAGCCGTGCAGCAGCGCGTCCGGGATGTCGGCAGCCAGTTCGCGCAGGCGCTCCGGCTGCCGTGCCAGCAGTGCGATGCGATAGCCGCCATCGGCGAAACGCCTGGCAAAGGCCCGGCCGTTGCCGGGGCCGGCGCCGACGATGGCGCAGAGGGGTAGCGAGTTAGTCATGGCTTACTCAGTGACGGTTCATTAATGCTGGTTGGGGTGGGGCTTGGGAGTACAGAGAATGTCATGGCTCAGAGGTTGCGCGATGCCGCGAAGCGGCGAGCCAGTGCGATCCGTGCCCTTTGAGGGTGGCCGAGGCGGGCGTCGCGCGCAGGGGTCGCGAGGCATGGATGCCGAGCGAGCGCGACCAGGCCAGGGATGGCCTGTTCGCGCGTGCCCCAAGCACGTCGCCCGCCTCGGGAACCTGCCGCGGCTTAGCCGCGGCAGGCCACCCGGCGGGCACCATGGCTTTGGTGACCTTGGCCGAAACCAAAGTCACCCGCGCCGGCCGCGCGGCACCGTTCGGTAGCTCAGCGGTTTCCGGCGCGGAATCCCAGAGCACGACGGAGCCGAGAGGGCCTTTGAGTAAGGGCCGGCCCTGCCGGTAGAGCGTAAGGCGTATGGGTTCACGGCAAGCGCCCGAACCACTCCGAAAGCGCGCGCCCGATCTCCTGCGGCGAATCCTCCTGGATGAAATGGCTGCCGTTCACGGTCACTTCCTCCTGGTTGGGCCAGCCGCGGCAGAATTCGCGCATGTCGCCGACGAGGATGGCGCCGGGGTCAGCGTTGATGAAAAGCTTGGGGATGGGGCTGTGCGAAGCCCATTTGCCATAGCTGTCGACGATGTCGATGACGTCTTCCGGCTCGCCGTCGATGGGCAGCTCGCGCGGCCAGCTCAGCGTCGGGCGACGGTCTTCGCCGGGTTCGGAGAAGGGGCGCCGGTACTCGCCCATCTCTTCTTCGTCCAGGTCGCGCAGGATGGCGTTGGGCAGAATCTGCTCGATGAAGGCATTGCGCCGCAGCACCAGATCCTCGCCCTTGGTCGAACGCATGCCCTGGAAGATGCCGCGGAAGCCTTCCGGCCACTGCAGCCAGCTCATCGGCTGCACGATGGCTTCCATGTAGGCGATGCCGCGCACGCGCTCGGCATGGCGCCGCGCCCAGTCGAAGCCCAGCCCCGAGCCCCAGTCGTGCAGCACCAGCGTGACGCGGTCACCCAGATCGAGCTGGCGCAGCAGTTCGTCGAGATAGTGCCGGTGTTCGACGAAGCGGTAGCTCTCATGATCGGAATGTGGCAGCTTCTCCGAATCGCCCATGCCGATGAGGTCCGGCGCCAGGCAGCGCGCCTGCAGGCTGAGATGCGGAATGATGTTGCGCCACAGATAGGAGGAGGTCGGATTGCCGTGCAGGAAGAGCACGGGGTCGCCGCTGCCTTCCTCGGCGCAGGCCATGCGCCGACCATGCACCCGGTAGAACTGCTTGTCAGGAAGCTTGTGGTTCTTCATCACCTAGACCTGATGGAAGAACCCGCAGCATGCGGCAGGCACGCCGGCGCGCTCAAGTCTGGCGTCATTCGCCGATGAGCTTGACCAGCACGCGCTTGTCGCGGCGGCCGTCGAACTCGCCGTAGAAGATCTGTTCCCAGGGCCCGAAGTCGAGACGGCCTTCGCTGATCGCGACCACTACCTCGCGGCCGAAGATCTGACGCTTGATATGGCTGTCGGCGTTGTCCTCTCCGGTGTCGTTGTGGCGCCAGCGCTCAATGGGTCCGTAGGGCACCAGCTCCTCCAGCCAGCGCTCGAAGTCGGCGTGCAGGCCGCGCTCGTCGTCATTGATGAAGACAGACGCCGAGATGTGCATGGCGTTGACCAGGCACAGTCCCTCCCGGATGCCGCTTTCAGCCAGAGCTGTCTCTACGCGTGGCGTGATATTGATGAAGGCGGTGCGCTCCTCGGTGTTCAGCCACAGCTCCTGACGGTGATGTCGCATGCGCTACGCTCCCATTCGTGCCGGTAGAACCTCTCATGGTCGCATTGACCGCGCACCCGAATGGGGTAGGGTGATGGCCTATTCAGCCCGCAGCGGGGGTTCGCAGGCTTGAGCACGAAGCTGGCAGTCGAGAACGTCTACAAGATATTCGGTGGCAACCCCAAGGAGGCGATGCAGCGTGTCGCCCGGGGAGAAGACAAGGACAGCATCTTCGAGCACACGGGACTGACGATCGGGGTTGCCGACGCCAGTTTCGAGGTCGCCGAAGGCGAGGTCTTTGTCGTCATGGGCCTGTCCGGCTCCGGCAAGTCGACCCTGGTGCGCATGCTGAACCGGCTGATCGAGCCCTCCAGCGGCAGTATCAAGCTCAATGGCCGCGACATCACTCAGGCGTCGCGCCGGGAGCTGATCGAGATCCGGCGGCGCTCCATCAGCATGGTCTTCCAGTCCTTCGCGCTGATGCCGCACCAGACCGTGCTGCAGAACGCCGCTTTCGGTCTCAACGTGGCGGGCATGAAGAAAGAGGAACGCGAAGCCAAGGCGATGGAAGCCCTTGATGCCGTTGGTCTCAAGTCCAATGCCAACAGTTATCCGGATGAGCTTTCCGGCGGCATGAAGCAGCGCGTTGGTCTGGCGCGGGCGCTGGCTACTGACCCCGAGGTGTTGCTGATGGACGAAGCCTTCTCGGCACTGGATCCGCTGATCCGTACCGAGATGCAGGACGAGCTGCTGCGCCTGCAGTCGGAGCAGGCGCGTACGGTGGTCTTCATCACTCACGATCTCGACGAGGCCATGCGCGTGGGGGATCGCATCGCGATCATGCAGGGTGGCTGGATCGTGCAGATCGGTACGCCCGAGGAGATCGTGCGCGCGCCGGCCAACGAGTACGTGCGCTCCTTCTTTCGCGGCGTCGATGTCTCGCAAGTCTTTACCGCAGGCGACATCGCGCGCCGCGACCAGCTCACCGTCATCGAGCGCGCCGGCGTCAGCCTGCGCGCGGCGCTGTCGCGCCTGGAGCATCACGACCGGCAGGTCGCTGTGGTCAACGACCGCAACGGCAAATTCCTGGGGGTGGTGACGGCCGATTCGCTGCTGGCGCGCCTCGACGACGTTGCGGGCGATGACGACTGTGCCATCGAGAGCGCCTTCATTGCGGGTGACGACGCCGTCAACGCAAGCACACCGCTGACGGAGGTCATGACCCGGGTTGCCGAAGCACCCTGGCCGGTGCCAGTGGTAGACGACGACGGCCGTTACCGCGGCACCATCTCGCGGGCGACGCTGCTGCTGACTCTCGACCGCTCCGGCGAGGAGCCGGCCCCGGCGACTGAAGAGAAGGAGGAGGCCTGATGGCTGTCGAACTGCCGATCGGCGATTACGTCAGCGATGGCGTCGACTACATGCTGGACAATTTCCAGGGGCTCTTCGACGGGATTTCCTTCGGTATCGAAGTCGTCTCCGGCACGATCACCGACCTGCTGCAGGCCACACCGGTCTGGGCGGTCTTCGCGGTGCTCGGGGGGCTGGCGATGTGGCGCGTCGGCTGGCGCTTCACGCTCTTTACCTTGGCCGCCCTCTACGTTGTGCTGGGCATGCAGCTCTGGGAGCAGACCATGGACACCCTCGGCCTGGTGCTGTCGGCCACCATCGTGGCGCTTGGCATCGGCCTGCCGTCGGGCGTGGCCATGGCCAAGAGCGATTGGGTGGCCGCGGTGCTACGCCCCGTGCTCGACTTCATGCAGACGCTGCCGGCCTTCGTATACCTGATTCCGGCTGCGATGTTCTTCGGCCTGGGCGAGGTTCCCGGTACCATCGCCACCGTCATCTTCTCGATGCCTCCAGCCGTGCGCCTGATGAATCTCGGTGTGCGGCATGTGCCGGCCGAGAATGTCGAGGCCGGTCGCGCTTTCGGCTGCAACGGGCCGCAACTGTTCTTCAAGGTGGAGTTGCCGCTGGCAATGCCGTCGATCATGGCCGGCATCAACCAGACCATCATGCTGGGTCTCTCGATGGTCGTCATTGCCTCCATGATTGGCGCCGGCGGGCTTGGCAACACCGTGCTGACCGGTATCCAGCGTCTCGATGTCGGGCTCGGTTTCGAGGGCGGACTGGGCGTGGTCATCCTGGCCATCATTCTCGACCGCCTGACGCAGAGTTTCGGCGGTCAGGGCCGTGATCAACGCAAGGGTCTCATCGCCCGCCTGCGCGGGCTCTTCGGGCGCGAAGCCAGGGAGTCGAATGGCGCATGAGATGTATATTTCTATGGGGTATCCGCTTAGCTCCACAATTTCGAGCACTGTACATAACCCCAGTAGTGGTACTGTACACAAATGCCCGAAGCAAGCAAGGACTATCCCGGCAACTGGCGCGAATTCCATGCGTGGTTCGCGACAGAGCAGGCCTGTATCGAGTACCTGGAGAAGGTCCGCTGGCCAGAGGGCTTCGTCTGCCCGAGCTGTCAGGAGCATGCCGAGCCCTATCGCGTCAGCCGGTCTCGGCTCGTGTGCAGGGCTTGCCGCTATCAATGCACCGTCACGGCCGGCACGATCTTCGAGAAAACGCGCACGCCACTACAGGTCTGGTTGGCAGCTGCGTGGTACATCACGAATCAGAAGCAAGGCGTCAGCGCCTTGGGGCTGCAGCGCGTGCTGGGTCTAGGCAGTTATCAGACCGCATGGACGATGCTGCATCGATTCCGACGCGCCATGGTGCGTAGTGGCCGTGACAAGCTTCAGGGAACGGTCGAGGTCGATGAGACCTACGTGGCAATCACGGACCGAACGGTAGGTCGTTCAATTAAAGGCAAAAAGAGCCGGACCGGCCATGCATTCGTTGCCGTAGCGGTGGAGATCATCGAGCCGAAAGGCTTTGGTCGCATTCGGCTACAAAGGCTGGAGAGAGACTCTGCCGAGCACGTTGAGCCGTTCATCAAAGGCGCCGTAGCGCCTGGCTCGATCGTCAAGACCGACGGGTCTGCCGCCTACCGGTCACTTGCCAGTCTTGGTTATGACCATCGTCGGTCTGTGATGCTCGGCGCTGATGTGCCAGCGCACGTCTCGCTCGCCGGCGTTCACCGCGTGGCGGCACTGCTCCAGCGCTGGTTGATGGGAACTCATCATGGCGCTGTGCAACCTCGCCACCTTGACGCCTACCTCGACGAATTCGCCTTTCGGTTCAATCGCCGAAAGTCAGGTTCACGAGGAATGCTCTTCTATCGCTTGATGCAGCAAGCGCTGGAAACCGCTCCATTGACCTATGAAAGCGTCGTTTCGACTCAGTCGAAAACAGCTCAAGCGTAGGTGGAGCTAAGTGGATACCCCTTATATTTCTACAGCTTCGGCGTGAAAGCGAGGCCGATGTCTTTTATGGTGGAGACACACACGACAAGGAGAGAACCATGCGAAACAGCATGAAGCGCGTAATCGGGGGCTCGATTCTTGCGGCCTCGCTGGCCTTCGGTGCCGGCACCGCACAGGCGGATGACCACAAGACCGTCGAGTTCGGCTGGACGGCCTGGTCCGACGCCGAGTTCGTCACCAAGCTGGCCAAAAAGGTCATCGAAGAGAACTACGATTACGAGGTCAAGCTGACGCTGGCGGACATCGGCCTGCAGTACCAGGGCGTCGCCAAAGGCGATCTCGATGGCATGCTGATGGCCTGGCTGCCGTCGACGCACGGTGACTACATGGATCGCGTCGGCGACGATGTCGTCAACCTCGGCCCGCTCTATGAGGGTGCGCGTCTGGGCTGGATCGTTCCGGCCTATGTCGACGAGGCCGCGCTCTCCAGCATCGAGGATCTCAAGAAGCAGGGCAATGTCGAAAAACTTGGCGGCAAGATCCAGGGCATCGATCCCGGTGCCGGCCTGATGCAGCTCTCCGAAAAGACCATCGAAGAGTACGGCCTTGATGACTACGATCTCAGTTCCGCCAGTGGCGCGGCCATGACGGCGGCGCTCAAGCGGGCCATTGATCGTGGCGAGTGGATCGTCGTCACGGGCTGGACACCGCACTGGAAGTTCGGCAGCTTCGATCTGCGCTTCCTGGAGGATCCCAAGGGCACCCTCGGCGAGACTGAGCACATCGACGCCATCGTGCGCGAGGGTTTCAAGGAGGACCACCCCGAGATCGCGGCTTTCCTCGAGAACATGTATATCCCGCTCGAGGATCTGCAGGCAGCGATGAGCGAGGCTCAGGACAGCTCCTACGAAGAAGCCATCGACAATTACGCCGCCAACAACGGTGACCGCATCCAGGGCTGGATCGACGGCTGATCCGCGACTGGCAACTGGCGTGAAAAAGCCCGGCTCTCGCCGGGCTTTTTCTTTGTTGGCCGGTTAACTAGTGGCTGGCGCGCGGCCGAACCACAGTCCCAGCACCGCCGCAGCCGCCACCGCGGCGGCTGTCGCACCCATCGGCGACAGCCCGTAGGCCGCGGCCGTGGCCAATGTGCCACCGACGATGGCGGCAACAAGCAGGCGAGCGCTGCCGCGTTCCACGGCCACCAGCGGAGCGGCCAGAACGGTCATGAGCGCAAGTGCGCCGCCAACGGCCAGCGGGCTGCTGCCCACCACGATGGCGGATGCGACGGCGAGCAGCAGCATGCTGAGCGCACCGTAGTTGCGGCTAGGTCGGGTGGTGACCTCGAAGCGCGCATCGTTCGCCGCTTCCGGCAGATAGACCAGGCTTTCTCCCTCGCGCTCGGTGAGCTCGGCGAGCAGCTGCTGGTAAAGGTCTTCGTGACGCTGTGCGGGGTGAGTCATGGCTTGCTCCTGTCATCGGCGATGCCGAGGCGCCATGTTCGCCTGCCCGCAAGTCTGCGCGAAGTGGCATTTTAGACTATATTAAAGCCGATAACGCCAAATATAAGGTGTGAGTTATCACAAGTGTGGCGATATTCGCATTTGATGACGTAATGGCAACCGGCGTCACCGGGCCGCTGGAGATGTTCAACATCGCCAATGTGCAGGCCGAGCTAGCCGGTTTACCGCCCGAGCAGCGCTTCAGTTGGTGCGTGGTTTCGGTGGATGGCAAGCCCGTGCGCAGCTCGGCGGGCTTCATGCTCCCGGTGGACGCCAACGCCAGCTGCGCCAGTGCCGCGGAGGTTATCCTGATTCCGGGTGTGAACCACCGCAGTGGTCGCGATGTTGTCGATCACGTTGCCAACCTGCCGGATGCCTACCTGGGATGGCTGAAGGCCCGTCACGCCGAGGGTCGGATCCTCTGCGGCGTCTGCAGCGGTACCTTCGTGCTGGCCGAGGCCCACCTGCTCGATGGCCGCCGCGCCACGACCAGCTGGTGGCTGACCAAGGCCTTCAGGCGACGCTATCCCATGGTGGACCTGCACCCGCGCGAGGTTCTCACCGAGGATGGGCCCATGGTCTGTGGCGGCTCGGCAGGCTCATGGAGCCACGTCAGCCTGCGCATCATCCGCAAGTTCATGGGGGCGCAGGTGGCCAATGCGTGTGCGCGCATCATGCTCATTGATCCGAACCCGGCCAGCCAAGCCATGCATTTGGCTGCAGAGCATCTGAGTTCCGGCCGCGACGAGACCATCGACCGCGTCATTGCCTATATGCGCGAGCATCTCGACCGCGAGCTGCCGGTCAGCGAGCTGGCCGCGTTGGCGCTGATGAGCGAGCGCACCTTCCTGCGGCGCTTCCGCGAGATCGCGGGCATGCCGCCCGGGCATTACCTGCAGCGGATGCGCGTCGATCGCGCCAAGCAGCTATTCGAGCAGGGCACGGATTCGCTGGAGGCGATCGTCGAGCAGGTTGGCTACCAGGACCTGAGTTCCTTCCGCCGCCTCTTCCGCAAGGAGACGGGGCTATCGCCGCGTGCGTATCGCGAGCGCTTCGCGATGCCGGTCGCGCCGGCTGCCTGAGCGCAGCGGCACCTCATGGGTGCCGCCGCGGCTGGAGACCTCAGTCTTCGCCGAGGCCGAATCCCAGCAGGTGCAGCAGGCTGGTAAAGAGGTTGTAGATGGCCACGTAGAGTCCGATGGTGGCGAGGATGTAGTTGGTCTCGCCGCCGTTGAGGATCTCGCTCGTCTGATAGAGGATCAGTCCGCACATCAGAACGGCGAAGACCGCCGAGATGGCCAGCGCCAGCGGCTGGAAGTAGACGCCGAAGAGTGAGGCTACGAGCATGCCCATGGCCGCGATGAAGGCGACCAGAATGCCGACCATCAGCGCCTGGCGCATAAAACTGAAGTCGCGCCCGCTCTTGACGGCATAGGCGGAGAGGCCAATGAAGGTGCCGCCGGTGGTGCCCAGCGCCATCATGACGATCTGCCCGCCGTTGGCGAAACCGGTCAGATAGGCGTTGATGACGGGACCCAGCCCGAAACCGAGCAGGCCGGTGACCGCGAAGACGGCGTAGAGGCCCTTGGAGGAATCGGCTGTGCGCGGCACGACGAACCAGAGCAGGCCGAGCGCGGCCAGCGAGCAGATCAGTCCCATGCCGTAGGGCGCGTTGATCGCCATCGCGACGCCCGCCATCAGCGCGCTGAAGATCAGCGTCAGCGACAGCAGAAGATAGGTGTTGCGCAGAACCTGATTGGTCGCCAGTGCGGAAACGCTCTGGCCGGATACGGTTTTGGTGTGACTCTGCTGCATGGTGGCGGAATCTTGGTTGAGGATTACCCGTCAACAATACGCTATTGCGGCTACGGCTTCAGCGATTTCGAGCTTGCTGCCGATCCGCGCCTTTGCATTGCCGTTCGTCGGCCCGTGAGTGCCAGCTGCCTCGTCGGGCGTTAGCGTGAATGCCTTTCGTGCGGGCGAGTCGCCGGCGCCATTCTTCGGAGTCGCTCTATGAAAGTGACAGTGACCGAAACCCTCCGCTCCCGCGCTCTGGCGCAGGTGCTACTTGCTTTCCAGATGCGTGTCGGTGGACGCGTCTTCTACCGGGATATAGCCGAGGCTTGGCGTAGCGAGACCGGTCTGCGCCACGGCGACTTGCGCGACAGTCTCGACGAGCTGGAAGCCCGCGGTGGCCTGCGCTTCCACGATGGTGAGCACGGCTTGCTCGTGGAGTTGACGCCAGAGGGCGGCCGTGCGCTGGATGCGCCTATGGCTACCCCCAGCGAGCTCTTCCGACACTTGCATGCCGGCTGGGTGCTGACGCGCACGCGGCGACGCTATCGCCGTGCCATCACCAGCTCAGCGAGCACCGGCGCGTCCGCACGGCGTGCCGCCGACCAGGGCCTGCGCGCCTGATGTCCCTCAGGCCGCGGCGCGCCGGCGTGCCGCGGCCGGCGCACGGCGGTGGCCGAAGTGCATCGCTTCGTCACGCACGCGGCCCCAGCGCAAGGTGAGCAGGTCCAGCACGTAGTTCTGGTAGAGCTTCCAGGGCGCGCGCGAGCCCTGCTTGGGGAACTGGTCGAGGGCGCGCAGCACGTAGCCGGCGGCCAGATCGATGATCGGCTCCTCCTCCAGCGTCGGATCCTGATTGCGCGGCATGCAGTAGTCGTAGCCGTGCTTGTCCATGTGCTGCAGCAGGCGGCAGACGTACATGGAGGTCAGATCCGCCTTCAGCGTCCAGGAGGCATTGGTGTAGCCCAGCGCGATCGCCATGTTGGGCAGTTCGCTGATCATCATGCCCTTGTAGCTGAGCTGCTCGGGTAGCTGCACGGCCTCACCGTCGACGGAGAATTCGATGCCGCCCATGGCCAGCATCTTCAGGCCCGTGGCCGTGACGATGATGTCAGCCTCCAGCGTTTCGCCGGACTGCAGACGGATGCCCTCGGGCACGAAGCGCTCGATGTGGTCGGTCGCAATGGAGGCCGTGCCGGCACGCAGCGCCTTGAAGAGATCGCCGTTGGGCACGAAGCACAGCCGCTGGTCCCATGGGTTGTAACTGGGCCGGAAATGCGTGTCGACGTCGATGTGCTCTGGCAGCTGGGCGGCGACCTGCTTGCGCAGCATCTTCCGCGCACGCTCCGGGAAGCGCCGGCAGAACTGGAAGAAGGCCATCGACAGCATGACATGCTTCCAGCGCGCGGCACCGAAGGCCGCCTTGCGCGGGATAAAGCGCGATAGCGTCTCGGCGGTGTGGTCCTCGTCGGGCAGCGAAAGCACGTAGCTGGGCGAGCGCTGCAGCATGGTGACGTGGCCGGCCTTCTCGGCCATCGAGGGCACCAGCGTCACGGCGGTGGCGCCGCTGCCGATGACCACGACGCGCTTGCCGCTGTAGTCCAGATCCTCCGGCCAGTGCTGCGGGTGGATGATGTCGCCGGCAAAGTCATCGCGACCCTCGAAGTGCGGCGTGTAGCCCTCGTCGTAGTCGTAGTAGCCGCTGCACAGATAGAAGAAACGGCAGCGGATCTGCTTCGTCTCGCCGTTGCTTTCGGTCTCCACCGTCCAGCGCGCGCTTTCCGAATCCCAGCTCGCCGAGAGCACGCGATGATTGAAGCGGATCTTCTGGGTGATGCCGTAGCGCTCGGCGGTGTCACGCACGTACTGGCGGATGGACTCGCCGTCGGCGATGGTCTTGCCGTCCTGCCACGGACGGAAGGCGTAGCCCAGCGTGAACATGTCCGAGTCCGAGCGGATGCCGGGATAGCGGAAGAGATCCCAGGTGCCGCCGATGGCGTCGCGTGCCTCCAGGATGGCCCAGGACTTGTCCGGGCAGCGTTGCTGCAGGTGATAGCCGGCGCCGATACCGGAAAGACCGGCGCCGACGATCAGAACGTCGAGTTCTTCGTGAGTCATGGCTTGCTCCGTATTCAAGAGGTAGTCGCGGCTTCGCCAAGATGCTCGGCGAGCAGCGTGTTCAGGGCCTCGCCCTGGGTGAGAGGAATCCAGTGCCCGCCGGGCAGGCGCTCGTAGCGCCAGTCGCCGCGGACGAAGTTGGTGGAGGCGCGCATCTGCGCCTCGACCAGGTAGCGGTCGCCCTCGCTCCAGACGCCGAGGGTGTCGGCGGCCACCGGTGGCTGCGAGCCCGTCAGCAGCGCCCAGAGGTTGGCGCGGTAGATGCGCAGCGCCGCCGTCAGGCGACCCGGTGCGGCCAGGCGATGGCGGACCTCGGCGGTGTCGGGGTGGTCGGGCAGCACGCGCTCCAGGCTGAAGCGGCCGCGGCCGAGCAGGACGCGCTCGGCCACGCCGCCGAGCGCGAACAGCCCCATGTACCAGCTAGCGCGCTTCTGCGCCCAGCCCCCGGCCGCAATGGCCTCGACGTGGCCCACCGACAGCGCCACGAAGTGCTTCACGCGATCCGGGAAGTGACCGGCCAGCTGCCAGGCGAGCACCGCCCCCCAGTCGTGGCCGACGACATCGGCCGTCTCGGCCCCGATATGTTCGAGCAGGGCGACGAAGTCGGCCGTGATCACCGGCAACGCGTAGTCGCGCACGCGCGCTGCCATCGCCGAGTCGCCACAGCCGCGCGTATCCGGCGCCACGGCGCGGAAGCCGCGCGCATGCAGGGCCGCCATCTGCTGCGCCCACATGCTGCTGCTGTCCGGAAAGCCGTGCAGCAGCAGCACGACGGGCCGCGCGCTGTCTCCGGGCGCAGAGTCCCGATAGGCCAGCTGCAGGCCGTCGTGAGTGAAGTACTGGACGGTGGCGAGCGTCATCGTTTCAGGACTTGCCGCTGCGCTTCATCAGGATGGGCGTCAGGCGCTGGTAGAGCGTCGGCATCAGCCGCTGCATCTTGTCGAGCAGGACCGCGTCCGGACCGACCAGCACGCGTCGGCTGTTGCGCTGCACCGCACGCAGGATGATGCGCGCGGCCTTGTCGGCCGTGGTGATGAAGTGCTTCTCGAAGTCCTTGCTGGCGGTGGTCTCGTCCAGGCCCAGCGCGCGGATGCTGGCGTCCTGGCGGGCGCTGCGCGCGATGGCGGTCTTGATGCCTCCCGGGTGCACGGTGGTGGCCGAGACGCCGCAGTCGGTCATGTCCAGTTCCTGGCGCAGCGACTCGGTGAAGCCGCGCACCGCGTACTTGGCGGCGTTGTAGGCGCTCTGCGAGGGCACCGCCAGCAGACCGAATAGGCTGGAGATATTGACGATGTGTCCTTCGCCGCTGGCCTTCAGGTGCGGCAGGAAGGCCTGCGTGCCGTGCACCACGCCCCAGAAGTTGATGTTCATCAGCCACTCGAAGTCGCCGATGGCCATGCCTTCCACCGTCGCACCCAGGGCCACGCCGGCGTTGTTGAATATCAGGTTCACCTGGCCGTGATCGGCCACGACGCGCTCGGCCCAGGCGAAGACCGCCTCGCGGTCGGCAACATCCAGCTTCTGGGTGGTGACGCGCGCATCACCCGCGCGCTCGGCCAGTTCCTTGGTCTCGGCCAGACCGGCCTCATTGATGTCGGACAGCGCCAGATGACAGCCGGCGGAGGCCAGCTGAATGGCGATCTCGCGGCCGATGCCCGAGCCGGCGCCGGTGATGGCGGCGACCTTGTTCTGAAATTGCTTCACGCCTGTCTCCGAGGGAATGGTGATCAAGGGCGGCAAGCTTTCCACTGTCCAGCCCCGGCGGCTTGACTTTGCGGGACAATCCTTTGACCCTGTGGCCATGGACGCAATGATCCGTTCGGGCGCATTGCGCGGCTTCGCACCGCTGGTCGAGCGGCTGGGCGGCGCGCCCGGTCCGCTGCTGCGCGCGCACGGCATCACGGCGGAGGCCTTGGCCGATGAGGATGCGCTCGTCTCGCTGCGCGCCACCGGTGAGCTGCTGGAAGCCGCGGCCCAGCGCCTGGACTGCCCGGACTTCGGCCTGCAGCTCGCCGGCACGCAGGACATCAGCATCCTCGGCCCGCTGGCCGTGGCCATGCAGCATTCGGCGACGGTGGCCGACGCGCTGCGCTGCGCGACGCGCTATCTCTTCGTCCACAGCCCGGCCATCGCGCTGACGCCGCTGATCGACAGCCCGCGCGAGCCGGGGATGTCCGAGCTGCGCATCAGCTATCTCGTCGAGGGCATGCCGGAGGCGCGGCAGGGCATCGAACTGAGCCTGGGCGTCATGCACCGCATCCTGCAGTTCCTCGGCCGCAGCCATTACCGGCTGCAACTGGTGACGCTGCCGCACACGCCGCTGGCGCCGATGGTGCGCTACGCGCGCTTCTTCGGAGCGGAGGTGCGCGCGGCGGATCCCTTCGCCGCACTTTTCATCCGGCCCATCGATCTCGATACGCCGCTGGCCGAGGTCAACGACGCGCTGCGCCAGCTCGCCGCGCATCATCTGGAGAGCCACTACGCGCGGCCGGGCGAGAGCACATCGGCGCGCGTGCGCCTGGCGATCAGCCACAGCCTGTCCACCGGCGGCGCCAGCCGCGACCGCGTCGCCGCCATGCTGGCCCTGCATCCGCGCACGCTGCGCCGGCGCCTGGCCGATGAAGGCAGCTCCTTCGAGGACATCCGCGACGCAGTGGCGCGCGAAACGGCGCTGCGCTATCTCACCACCACCGATCTGCCGATGTCTCAGATCGCCGATCTCGTCGGGCTGTCCGAGCAGTCGGCGCTGACGCGCGCCTGCCGGCGCTGGTTCGGCGCCGCGCCCAGCGCTATCCGCCGCGACGGCGCGCCGTCTCAGGCGGCAGCGCGCGCGGCCGCCGGCGAGCCGTCCAGATAGGCCAGCGCCTCTTCGGTGGAAGCCTCCTGCACCGGGTCGTAGTCCGGTCGGAAGAAGGGTAGCTCCTGCCTTATCAGCCACGGCAGCGAGGGCAGGTGACCGGTCCTCGACTGGCGCTGCCATTCCAGCCAGATCCAGGGCCGGAAGGCGCTGGGCTTCATGTCGGCAAAGCGCGGATCCTGGCGCATGATGTGCGCTGCACCGTGCGCCCAAAGCCCGAAGATCACCGGCATGGCGATGCTGGCGAGGTAGTAGCGCGAGACGTAGCCGCCGCCCAGATGGCAGTAGAGGTCGAAGGCCACGCTGCGGTGTTCGATCTCCTCGGCGCCGTGCCAGCGCAGCAGATCGAGCAGCGTCGGATCGGCGCCGGCCTCGTCCCAGACCGTGTTGTGCAGTGCGTACTTGCCGAGCACGCAGGTCATGTGCTCGATGGCCGCGATCAGGCCAAGGCGGAAGAGCAGCCAGCGCCGTTGCAGCGCCTTGGGCAGCGGAAAGCCGAGGGGGCGATCGGCGAGAAGAGCCTCGAAGAGCCAGTCCTCCTGGCGGGTGTTGGACTCGGTCTCGATGCCGTGGGCGTTGAGGTACTCGGCGATGGCGCCGCCGTGGGCGCGCGCGTGCATGGCCTCCTGCCGGATGAAGTTCTGCACGTCGGCGCGCAGCTTCTCGTCGGTGACCAGCGGCAGCGCCTGGTTGTAGAGCCGGCAGAACCAGAACTCGCCGGCAGGCAGCAGCAGATTGATCTCGTTGATGAAATGGCTGGCGAATGGCCGGCCGGGGATCCATTCCAGCGGCGTGTCGGACCAGTCGAAGGCGACCTTGCGTGGTACCAGTGCGCCCTCGGTGCGGCTGGCGGAAGCGTCGTCGTTACGGCTCTTTCGAAGAAAAGCGAGCATGGCGGCCTCCTAGTTGAGTTCGATGCGCGCCAGCCGGCGCGCGAGTCCGGGGGCGAGGCGCGACAGCCAGCGCAGGCCCTGCACCTCGATACCGACCAGCGCCTCCGGCCGGCGCTGCTCCACCGCCGCGACGATGGCGTCCGCGACGGCTTCCGGCTTCAGGTTGCGGCGCTCGTAGAGTTTCTGGATGCGCGCGCGCGACGCCGATTCGGTCTCGGCGTCCTGACCGGTGAAGCGCGTGCGCGTGACGATGCCGGTGTTGACCACGCCCGGATAGATCGCGGCGACATGGATACGGCTGTCGGCGAGCTCGGCGCGCAGACAGTCGCTCAGCATCCGGACGGCGGCCTTGGTCGTTGCGTAGGCGGGCGTGCTGCGCGAGGGCAGGAAGGCCAGCCCGGAAGAGACATTGACGATATGGCCGGCACGGCCCTGCGCGAGCATCTGCTGGCCGAACAGCCGTGAGCCGTGGATGACGCCGCCCAGATTGATATCCAGGATGCGCTCCCAGTCCTCGGCGGATGTCTCCAGCACGCTGCCAGCCATGCCGATGCCGGCGTTGTTGACGACGATGTCCGGTGCGTCGAAGTGCTCGCCCACCCAGCCGGCGAGTGTCTCCATGGCCGCGACGCTGCCGACATCCACTGAGCGCGACCAGGCAGCCACCTCGAGCAGTTCGCAGAGCTCGGCCGTGCGTTCGGCGGCTTCGGCGTCGACGTCCACAGCGATGATGTCCGCCCCGGCGTCGGCCAGTGCCAGTGCGGTGGCGCGGCCGATGCCGGAACCGGCGCCGGTGATCAGCGCCAGCCGGCCCGATTGGCTGCCGCCGCGCCGCGCCGCCCGCATGCGTGCGCGCCGCAGGGGCGGCGTCTCCTCGGCCCCTTCGATGTGATCGACAAAGCCGGCAATGCGCGCGGCGACCAGCTCGGGATGGCTGACCTGCAGCCAGTGACCGGCGTCGACGTCGAAACGCCACAGATTCGGCGCCCAGCGCGGCAGGTCATCCCAGATCTCCGGCACCATGAAGTGGTCGCGCTTTGGGAAGATGAGTTGCACCGGGATGTCGGTGCGCCGCTCGGACGGCTGCGACAGCCGCTTCAGGAAGTTGGCGCGGTAGAGCTTGATGCCGTGCTCGCCGTCGGCGGCTTGCGTCGGGCTGGGTGCCGCCTCGCGGATGCCCTCGACGCGCTCGAGCAGCGCCGGCCACAGGCGCTCGCCGCCGCGCTGCCAGAAGGCCGGCGCCACGGCCGGCAGGTGGAACATGCCGATGTACCAGGAGTGCGCCAGCTGGCGCGCCACGGTCGCCAGCCCCTCCGGTGCGCCGGCGCGCAGGCGCTCCATGGCCCAGTAGCCGGCGTGATCGAGGCTCGGGCCGGAGATCGTCGTGAACGAGGCGATGTGCCCGGCAAGGCGCTCGGTGGTCACGGCCTCCCAGGACTGGATCGAGCCCCAGTCATGACCGACCAGATGCACGGGGCGCTCCGGGCCCACCGTGTCGACCACCGCGGCCAGATCCTTTACCAGGTGCGACAGCTCGTAGGCGCGCGTGTGGTCGGGACGCGTCGAGGCGCCGGCACCGCGCACGTCGTAGGCCACGACGTGGAAGCGCTCGGCCAGTTGTTCGGCCGTGGCGCGCCAGACGCTGGCGGTATCCGGATAGCCGTGCACCAGCACGACGGTGGGCCGGTCGTCCGGCTCCCCCCATTCGTAGACGGCGATTTCGACATCGCCGCTGTTAACGGTTTGTGCGGGCGTCATGTCAGGCCGCCTGCCGTGCGGTCGGCCACAGCCCGCGCGCCTGCCAGCGGCGGACGTGCGGCACGCCCTCGTCGAGCCAGTAGGCGTCGTCCTCGGTGACCACCAGCAGCTCTTCGAACTTGGCGCCGACATCGCGGAAGCCCAGGTGCGGTTCGACCGCCCATAGCCCCGGCGTCGGCGGGTGCTCCGACGCCGCCGAGCTGTTCCATATGGGATTCCAGCCTTCGCGGGCGCCGCGCGCGCGATCGCGGATCAGCTCGCGGATATTTCGCAGGCCGAAGCGGCCCAGCGTCCAGTGCGTCGTGTCCGCTTCGTCGGGCAGCACTTCGACGCGGTGCGCCAGCGTTTCGAAGGGGTAGGCCTTGTGCCGCGGCTCGTAGCCGTGGCGCTGGCAGAGCGCGTCGACGGCGCGGCTGATCTCGGCCAGCGGGCGCCGCGCGCGCACCTGCTCCAGGATCAGCTGGCGGTATTCGGCGAGGTCATCCATCAGCTTGTCGAGGATGCGGTTGGTGCCGATTACACCGCAGTAGCCGATATCGGCGGTGTAGCCGTGCACCGTGGGCGCGCAGTCCAGGATGAAGGGCATGTCCGCCTCCAGCCGGCGGTTGCCCGGATAGAAGGCCGGGTTGAAGCCGCCCAGCTGTGAGACGCCGATCAGTCCGCGAAAGGCGGTGCGATCGCCGAACCAGGCGAAGGGACGATGGAAGCAGTCCTCTGCGCCGTTATCGTCCAGATAGTCCTGCATGCGTGCGGCGACATCGCGCTCGCGCATGCCCGGCGTCATCTCGGCTGCGATGGTCTCGGCGCAGTCGTAGGCCAGGCGCTGGGCCCGGCGGAAGCCTTCCAGGGTCTCGGGGTCGAGGTGGTCGCTGGCGTGCATGGCCGTTGCCCCCGCATCGTCGGTCCAAATGACAGGCTAGCGCGAACATTGTCATTAATCAATGTCACTATACGTGACTGCCGCGGCAAGGTTATGTTCGGCACGGACGCCCGCCGCTAATCTTCCGACGCGCGTGCGACGATGCGATAGCGGATACCGATGGGGTCCTGCAGCCCGAGCAGTCCGCCCAGCACGGACATGGGCGTGATGCCGAAGTCGGTTTGGCGAATGACCAGGCTGCCCTCGGCGCTTAGCCGCTCGTCGTCGCGGCGTACCTCCAGCAGGCTGTCGTAGACCTGCGTGCTGCCGTGCAGCGCCACCTCGACGCGCGCCACCAGCATCGGCCAGTCGCCGCCGATTTCCACCGAGCGCAGCACGATCTCGGGATGGGTCTCGGCGTCGAGCACCGAGTCGCCCAGCATGTTGTCGCGCGTGCCCTCGATCTGCTCTTCGCTCAGCGGCTTGGCGAAGCTGCCGCCGATGGCCGCACGCAGCGCCGGGTCGTCCAGTGCCATGGCCTCGGCGCTGAAGCCCAGCATGAAACTGGCATCGGTGGGCAGCTCCGAGCGCAGCGCCACGAAGCCCTGCAGCTCCGGCGTCGTCAGCACGTGATTCTTGCCCCGGGTGGGCGCCTTGCCGCCGCGGAAGACGAAGATGCGCACCTCGGAAGCCGCCGCGTCGATGCGATAGAGGCGGGTCGCCTCTCCCGCGGCGGCCCGCCGTGCCGCGGCGACATCGGCCAGCTGCGGCACGGTCGTCTCCGCGGCCGGTGGGGGTGGCGGTTCCTTGGCAGGCAGCAGAGCGCAGCCGGCGAGCGGCAGGAAAAAGGCCAGGGCGAGCAGGCGCATGACGGTCCCTTCTGGGTGCGAAGGGGATCAGCCTAGCGCTGCAGCGGCCGGAAAGGGGGCTGTTCAGTCCGTCGGCGTGTAGGCCGGCGGCGGATGCCGGTGATGCGTGGCCTGCTCGAAGGCGTAGGCGATCTCGAACAGCGACGCCTCGTCCCACTTGCGGCCGAATATCTCCAGGCCCACCGGCAGCGGTGTGGCGCCCTCCGTGAAGCCTGCCGGTACAACGATCGAGGGCAGCCCCGTCGAGGCGCTGAAGCCGCAGTTGCTGCCCTGGGTCAGGGCATCGATGTTGCTGGCGAGAGCGGCGCTGTCGCCGTCCAGCAAAGCAGCCAGCAGAGCCTCCGCGTCGGCGTCGACCAGGGTGGCGAAGGGCGGGTCCAGCACCGGCGGGTAGACCAGCGCATCCAGTCCCAGCCGGTCCATCTCGGCCTCGACATAGGCGCGCATGACCGGGCGCTGCCCCTTCGTCGCGAAATAGCGCTCCGAACTCGTGTCGGATAGCGTCTTGGCTGCGACCAGGATCGCTTCGATGAAGGGATGTACCTGGCCACTCAGGATGATGGCGTCCAGCGAGCCCCGAACGGGCTCCGGAATGCTCTGCAGGTATTCGTTGATGTGCGTCTCGAACTCCTGCACCAGCACGGAGACCGACGCGAAGTCGGGCAGCGTGACCGGATCGATCACTTCCGCCCCGGCCGCTTCGATGTCGCCAATCGCCGCCGTCATGATGCGCTGGATCGCGGGGTCGCTGCCGAAGGCGTCGGTGCCGCCGTAGCTGCGCAGTACGCCGATCCGTTTTCCGGCCAGTCCGTCCGCGTTCAGCGCCGCAGTGTAGCTGGCGGGCTGATAGCGCTCCGGGTCGAGCGTGCGTGCATCGGCAGGGTCGACCGCGGCCATGACATCCAGCACCCGTGCGGCATCGGCGACCGTGCGGGTGATCGGCCCGCCGACGTCGTGAAAGTGCGACAGCGGCACGATCCCGTCCTGCGACACCAGCCCCATCGAGGCACGTACGCCCACCAGCGATGCATTCGACGGGGGCAGCCGAATGGATGCGCAGGTATCGGATCCGGTTCCGGCCAGCGCCAGATTCGCCGCCACCGCCGAGGCGGTGCCGCCGCTCGAGCCGCCGGCGTCGGCGCGCGTGTCGTAGGCGGCGCCGACCCGTCCCGTGAAGCTGTTGTGACTCTGCGTGAAGAAGGCGTACTCGGTCATCGTCGTCTTGCCGAGGATGACCGCTCCGGCTCCGCGCAGCCTCTGCACGGTGAAGGCATCGTCAGCGGGCTGCGAGCCGGCGATGGCGCGGGACGCCGCCGTGGTCGGCATGTCGACCGTGTCGAAGTTGTCCTTGAGCAGCATCGGCACGCAATGCAGCGGGCCCTTCAGCGTGCCGTACTCGGCAAGGTGGGCATCCAGCGCGCGCGCCTGCGCCATGGCTTCGGGATGGGCGGCGAGCACGCTGTTCAGCGCCGGGCCGGTGCTGTCGTCGCGATCCAGCGTCTCGATGCGTTCCAGATAGGCGGCAACCAGGCCGGCGCAGCCGATCGTGCCGGCCTTCAGGGCGTTCTGTGTCGTCTCGATCGACGCTTCGATCAGCTGGAAGCCCGCTTCGTCGGCAACGCCGCTGGTGGCGCCGGAACCGCCGCAGGCTGAAAGCAGCAGACCCAGCGACAGCAGCAGGGGGCGACGAAGGCGTGACGACATGGAAGGACTCGATGGCTTGGGCCTCTAGCGCAAGCAATCGATGTGCCAAAGCGGGCCGGCACTGCCCGCCGCGCTTCTGCTCGGGATTACTGCTGTCGCCGCAGGTGGTAGCGCCCGCCGTCGAAGCGGTCGAAGAACTGGCCGAGTGACGGATGCTCGATCTGCTGGCTGCTGTCGCCCGGTTCGAGATGTCGCTCGGCGACATAGGTGCTCTGCATGGAGCCGTCAACCAGAACGTGATACCAGGGCGCGCCCTTCGGCGGCCGGCTCTGCGCCACCTGCTCATACCACGCCTCGCTGCCGCTGTACTCGGGGTCGACGTCGACGATGACGCCGCGGTAGTCGAAGCGATTGTGGTGGACGATGTCGCCGATGCTGAATTTCGGCTGCGTCATGAGTGGGTGCGATCCGTCTGGGTTTTGGGGGAGCTGCTTGCACCAGCCTGCCACGCCTGCGCCTTGAGCACAGCCCGCCCCTGCCTCGGAGATGCGTTGCTTCCGCTGCGAGCGTGCCGGCATAGCGGTCATGCGGCGCGCACGTGGTCGTCCTTGCCATCTTCCCTTGCCTGCGGATCGGCGTCGAAGCGATGCACGGCGATGCCGCGGACCGCGGCCGCCAGGCAGACCGCCTTGTCGATCACCGGGTCACCCGTATCGGCGAAGGCCATTGCCATGCCGCGCAGCTGTGCTGGTGAAAAGGTGGTCGCGTGATGCGCGATCGCGCCCTCGCTCAGCCGGGCGCGCAGCTCGGGATGCAGCCGCGGCGCGACCGTCGTGACACGCGCGCCGTGCGCAAGCGCATGGCGCACGGTTCTCAGCGCGCGGCGCCCACCGCCAACTACGAGGCAGTCGCGGCCGGCCATATCCAGCGATGCAATCAGCGGTGCCGTCACAGCAAGCGGTAGCGGTAGCGCAGCTGGATGTTGCGCGGCATGCCGAGGTTGTCCACGCGATAGGGCGTGTCATCGACGTCGCGCTCGGCGCTCGTGATACCGCTGGCGTAGGTGGCGTCCAGCGCGTTCTCCAGCCGCAGCTGGAAGCGGTGCGGGCTACCTGCTGTGGGCTGCCAGTAGGTGCTGAGGTCGACGATCTCGTGGTTGCCGTAGCGCTGCCGGCCGAGGCCGTCGGGTAGCGTGTCGTTGGTGCGGCCGACATGCACCGCCGCCAGCGTCCAGCCCCAGCGGCCGCCGGCATGGTCGCGACCGAGGCTGGCCTTGGCGAAGAAGCGCGGAATGCCGTCGATCTGCTCGCTGCTGCCGCGTTCGCGGGCGCGTGCCACCGTCGCGCCCAGATGGCCGCGCCAACCGCTGCCGGTGCTCCAGCGGCCGACGATGTCCGCGCCCTGGCTGCGTACGCGCTCGTCGGTGTTGACGAAGGTGGAGCGGCCGCTCTCGTCCGGTACCGAGGCGATCAGATCCTCGATGCGCCGATGGAAGGCCATCAGCTCCCAGCTCAGGTAGGCGCCGGCCAGAGCGGCGCTGCCGCCGTAGCCGAGCTCGAAGTTCAGGCTCTGCTCGCCGTCGAGGTTCTCGTTGCCGCGGGTATGGTCCGGGTCGCGGGCGTAGAGCTGGTAGGCGTCCGGCAGGCGGAAGGCGCTGCCGGCCTTGGCGCGCAGATAGTGGCCGCCGCCAAGCGCGTGACGCGCGGTGGCGTCCCAGATGGTGTTGCTGCCGCCGAGGTCCGCACGGCTATGGCGCGCGCCGACGGCCAGCGCGGTATGCGGCAGCAGCGCCAGCCGTGGCCGGAACTGCAGGAAGGCGGCGTAGACGGTCTCGCTCTGGGTGCTGATGTTGACCACCGCGTCCTGGCCGGAATAGCGCTGGCCGTCGACGCCGAAGACCCACTCGCTGCCGCCGTTGAAGCGGTAGCGCCCCATGACGTTGAGACCGTAGTCATCGAAGCCCCAGGGGTCGCGGTCGTTGACGACTTCCAGGCGGTCGGGATCCTCGGTGGTATACAGCCGCGTGTACTCGGTGTCCCAGCGGTGCCAGTAGGCCTTGAGGAAATAGCTGAAGCCGTTGTCGAAGCGGTGATCCCAGTTCAGCGTGGCGAGTTGCTGGTCGCGGTCGTTGATGGTGCTGAAATTGTCCGTCGGGCGCGCGAAATCCAGCGCGGCTTCGGTGCGCACATAGCTGCCCGTCAGCCGCGCGTTATCGCCGAAACTGCGCTGGGCGCGGCCGGCCAGGCTGGTGACTTCGTAGCCGCGCTCGCGGCCGCGCTCGGCGCTGGACTCCAGATGCGCGTCACGATAGGGCTGGTAGCCGTCGCCGCGGGCGTGACTGCCGGAAAGCACGAAGCGGCTGTTGCCGGCGGCATCGGCCACCCAGCCCTCGAGCTGCTGCTCGCCGAGATCGCCGGCGCCCAGCGCCAGCTCGCCCTCGGCGGCTTCGGCGAATTCGCGTGTGACGATATTGACCACGCCGGCCACTGCCTGCGTGCCGTAGAACAGGCTCTGCCCGCCCTTCAGGATCTCGATGCGCTCGACCATGTTGGTGCTGAGCGTGTCGAGCGGCGAGGTGCCGGCGAAGAGCCGGTTGTTGACGCGCACGCCGTCGATCAGGAAAAGCACATCGGCGTTGCGCGAGCCCTGCAGCGAGATGTCGGCGTAATCGAAGCGCCCGTGCTTGGGCGCCAGATGCAGGCCCGGCGCCAGCATCTGCAGCGCCTGCGCGATGTCGACCGCGCCGGAGGCGCTGATGCGCTCGCGCTCGACGATTTCGACGCGGTTGCCGTAGTCGGCGAGCTCCTCGGAGAGCTGTCGTTCGGCCGGCTCGCCGCGCACTTCCACGGCCTCCAGCTGCTCGACGTGGTCGGCGGCCCAGGTTGCGGTTGCGAAAGCGCCCAGTAGCGCGCCCGCTGCCACGGCGCGCATTCCCTTGCGGTACTGCATGTCGGTCCCCTTCGCCGTGCTCACCCGCACGGCGCTGTGCTGAATGACACGCGTGCGGGGACAGGGACGGGACCGGCGCCGTCGCGGACGACGATGGCCGGAACCGGCCCGTCGTCGCCCACCGCGACGCGTGGCTCGATGCACCGGGCCGGTCTACGGGCTGATGCGTGACGATGCTTGTCGAGCATCGTCTCGGCGGACCGCCTTCCCATGCCGCGAGGGCACAGTGGCGTAGTGGTCCGCCGAAGCAGGGGCCGCGAAGAACGCGGAACCTGCTGCGCAATCACCGTTGCGGGGGCAGCGTCGGCATGCGGCGCCAGATGGCGCCGGGCACCGACTTCCCGTTTAACCCGCCGCGCGAGCGATCGCGCGGCGGGCACCTGGTGCAAGGCGACGGAGGCTAGCAGCGAGGGATGCGCGCGGCAACTGCGCTACCATCCTGCTTCGCGCTAGGTGCCTGCCGCTGCATGCGGCAGGTGAAACGGGAAGCCGGTTGAATTCCGGCGCTGCCCCCGCAACGGTGATGGAGCGCGGAGCAAGCTCGAAGCCACTGTGCCCTCGCGGCATGGGAAGGCGCTTGCTCCCTGAAGAGATTCGACCCTCTTCCGCTCCCGAGCCCGGAGACCGGCCTGGCGTCCGCCGGCGTCGCGCAATGCGCGGCGCCATCCGCTTTTCGCTTAGCCATGCGGGCGGCGTGGCACAAGGAGCAGGCCATGGGCATACCGCCCCGGGCGTCGGCGTGCGCCATCGTCGCCGTGCATGCGGTGCCGGAACGCCGGCCGCTACGCGCATCTCTGGATGCAACGCTTCGAGCGCAGTGCAGGAGCAGGCCATGAGCCCCAAGCGCCTGCTCTTCCTGGGCCATCGCTGGCTCGGCGTGCTGCTCAGCCTATTCTTCGTGCTCTGGTTCTTCTCGGGCATGGTGATGCTCTACGTCGGCTATCCGTCCACCGAGCACGACCGACGGATTGCCGGGCAGCCGCCGCTGCAGGCAGCGCACTGCTGTGACGCCGCGTTGCCCGCCATCACTCCCGACGAGCGTCCGCGCCTGCGCATGCTGGACGGCCGGTTGTGGATCGGCCGCGACGGGCAGTGGCGGGGTGCCGCCACCGGCGAGACGATGGCGTCTCTGGATGCCGAGGCCGTGCGCGCGATGCTGGGGCGGCGTAGCGACGTCGCTGCCGGGGCGATCCACCGCCTGCAGCGAATCGACGACGATCAATGGACCGTCTCCGGCCGCTACGACCCGCACCGGCCGCTGTATCGGGTCGCGCTGGAGGGTGGGCGCTGGCTGCATGTCTCCGGCACCACCGGCGAGCTGCTGCTGGACACCACCCGCGCCGAGCGTGCCTGGAACTGGGTGGGGGCGGTGAGTCACTGGCTCTATTTCACGGCGCTGCGGCGCCATCCCGGCGCCTGGAGCGAACTCGTCATCTGGCTGTCAGTGGCCGGTTGTGCGATGGCACTGGCTGGCCTCTGGGGCGGGTTGAAGCAGTGGCGCTGGCGGCGTCGCAAGCGGGGCAAATCGCCCATTCCCTATCGCGGTGCCGCCTTCTGGCATCACGCCGGCGGGCTCGTCTTCGGCGGGCTGATCTTCAGCTTCATTCTCAGCGGGCTCTTCTCGATGAATCCCTGGGGACTCTTCGATTTGCACGGCGTCAGCGCGCAGGAGCACGCTGCACTCGTCGGCGACGCGCCGCCACTACCCCCGGAGATCCTCGCCGACGGTCTGCGTGACACGTTGCTTCGCACCGGCGGCTTCCAGCCGCGTGAGGCCGAGGCCTTCGCCTTCGGTGGTCGCTGGTGGTTGCGCCTGCGCGATGGCGAAGAAACGCGTCTGGCACCCGTTGCCGGTGGGCCGCTGCGCGAGACGCTGCCGCGCGACGAAGTTGCGGCCGCGGCCGATCGCCTGGCGATGTCGGCGCCCGAGCGCGACCGCGCCTGGCTGCGGCAGGCCGATCGCTACTACTACAGCAGCCGGGGCGAGCGCGTCTTCCCGGTGCTGCGGCTGCGTCTCGACGACGCCGAGCAGCGCTGGTTCTACCTCGATCCGGGCAGCGGGCGCATCGCGCTGAAGGCGGACCGCGCGCGTCGTGCCTATCGCTGGTGGTTCAACGGGCTGCATTCCCTGGATTTTCCCTGGCTGATCCACAACCGTCCGCTCTGGGATGTTGTCGTCATCGGGGTCAGTCTCGGCGGGCTGCTGGTGGCGGCCACCGGCGTGCTGGTGGGCTGGCGCCGCCTGCGCACGGCACTGTTGCGGCCGCGGCAGCGCTCCTAGGCTCGCTCCGCTCAGGGCTGTTGTTGGTGGCGCTGCCACTTTCCGGATGCGTCGCGGCGGTAGTCGACACGCGCGCGCAGTCGGTGCCATCCACTTGGCCAGAATCCGATGCGGTCCGGCTCGAGGCGGTAGGCGCGCCAAGCATCGGGGCGCGGCACGCGCTGCTGGTCGAACTCCTGCTTGTAGCCGCGCAGCCGCTCCTTGACGGCCTCGCCTTCAGCTTTGGAGTTGCCCTTCTCGGACATCCAGGCGCCGAGCTGCGCTTCGCGCGGTCGCTTCGCCCAGTAGCGGTCCGATGCCTCGGTATCGAGCAGCACGACCTTGCCCTCGACCACGGCCTGTTCCTGCATGCCGGGCCAGTAGAAGCAGAGTGCGGCGCGCGGATTGGCCTGCATCTGTTGGCCCTTGCCGCTGCTGCTGCTCGCGAAGAAGAGCAGGCCGCTTTCCTCGGTGCGGGCCACCGCGATGATGCGCACCGAGGGCCGCGCCTGGGCGTCCGCGGTGGCCAGCGAAGCGGCGGTGGGATCGCGCTCGCCCATGCTGTAGGCCTGGTCGATAAGGTGCCGCAGATGCGCTATGGCTTCGCGGTAGTGGTGGTCGCTGGCGGTCATGGTGGTTCGGGGCGCGGGCGGAGTACGGGGAGCCCATTGATTATGATGCTTGGTCGTTTGCGCACAAGGGCAGCAGCCCGTGTTCCTTCCGCGGTTTGCCGCGACTTTGCTTTGGTGGCGTCGATTCAGCGCCGCATGTACTCGCTCATCACGGCTTTCTCCGGACCGACCCGCCGGCGCTCGCCGTGGTGCGCGACCGCTGCCGCTTCATGGCAGTCGATCCGGCGCGTCGGGAGATGCATCGATGCCGCGCAGCCAATCCGTGATGCCCTCGATGGCGGCGACGCGAAGGTAGCGCTTGTCGTTGGCCGGAATCGTCAGCCAGGGCGCCTGCGGGCAGTGCGTCCGTTGCAACATTTCCCGGATAGCGGGTCGGTAGGCATCTCGCCGGGCGTGATTGCGCCAGTCTGCCTCGCTGAGCTTGTACTGCTTACGCGGGTCGGTGGCGCGGGCCTGTAGCCGCGCCAACTGCTCGTCGGCGTCGATCTCCAGCCAGAGCTTGATGAGATCGATGCCGCTCTCCACCAGCTCGGCCTCGAAGCCGCGGATCTCGCGGTAGGCGCGTTGCCAGGCAGGCGCTGGCAGCAGATCCTCGGCGCGCTCGACCAGGACCCGCCCGTACCAGGAGCGATCGAGTACCAGTAGCTGGCCCGGAGGCGGCAGCTCGCGCCAGAAGCGCCATAGCCAGTGCTGGTGCGCCTCGGTGGCATCCGGTTCTCCGATCGGAACGATGCGGCGATCCCGGGCATCGACGCCGTGCACGAGTCGCCGGATTGTGCCGCCCTTGCCGCCGGCATCCCAGCCCTCGAAGACGATGATGGTGGGGCGCCCGGCGCGGGCGCGCTCCTGCATGTGGTGCGCGAAGGCTTCCTGCGCCGCGTGCAGGCGTTGCTTGTAGTCGGTTCTGCGCAGCCGCAGCGGTGCACTCCCGCTCAGCTCTGGTCGTGCCCCGCGGGGCTTGGCCAGCCGCGCTGTCGGTGGCCGGTGAGGCTGCGGCAGGCGCCGGGTGAGCGCGTTGGCCAGGGCCTCGGCGACGATGATGCTGCGTGCTCCGGCAGCACTGCCGTCCAGCACCTGCCAGCGCGCACGGGGGGTGTCGGTGACGGCGAGCAGGCGCTCGGAATGGGCGACAAAGTCGTCGTATTCGGCCAGGTTGCGCCACTGGTCGGGGCTCGCGCGCCAGGCTGAGAGCGGGTCTGCACGCAGCGCATCGAGTCGCTGGCGCTGGGTGTCTGCATCCAGATGCAGCCAGAATTTCAGGACAAGGGCGCCGTCATCGACCAGCCGACGCTCGAAGCGGCGGATCCGGGCCAGCCGGTGCCGGAAGCGCACGTCGTCGTCGCTGCCGTGCACGCGCGCCAGCAGCGGCGCCGAATACCAGCCCGAGCGCACCAGACCGATGCGTCCGCGTGGCGGCAGATCGCGCCAGTAGCGCGCCATCGCCGGGCCGCTATCCGGCTCGTTCTCGGCGTAGGCGAGGATGTCCAGATGACGCGGGTCCATCCAGTGGCCGAGGTGATTGATGCTCTCGTGTTTGCCACCACCGTCGACGCCGGCGAGCACCAACAGCACCGGGAATGCCCCGCGCGCGGCGAGTAGGCGTTGCAGCCGCGGCAGGGATTCGCGCAGCGCGTTGCGCCGTTGGTGGTAGACCGTGTCGGCCAGCTCGGGCAGTGCCGGCGGCGGCAGGTAGGGGCGTTGATGGGGGCCGGAAGCAGCGTGTGCCATGGCCGCAGCCTAACGCAGGCTGCTTGCTCCTCCGCGGGCACGCGACTTTCCGTATGTCGGTTCGCTGCTGCCGGCCGTTCCGGAGGTCTCCCCCACGTCGCGTCGAAAGGATTCTCCTGCACGTCTTACTCGCCGCCGAGACGACCGTGCTCCCACTATCATCGCGTCCGACCGAGGCTGCGGCCCCGGCACCCATCGATCTGCTCGACTCGGCAGTGGCGCTGACTCGGGAGAAGGAGCGGGCGGCGCTGCGTTCCAGCCTGTTGCGCACGCTCTCGGAGATGCTGCCCATCAGCGAGTTGCGGATGCAGGATGTTGCTGCGGCGACACAGGAGGAAGCCGGCGAAGGTTGGTACATGCTGCCGCTGGCGGGGGTGGAACGCGAAGGACGCGTGCTGGCCGTACAACTCGCCGAGCCGCGCGATGGTGACGAGCGCATCCTGCAGAGCTTCTTGCGGCTCTACGAGAATTTTCTCGCTGTCATCGACGAATCCGAGCGCGACCAGCTCACCGGAATGCTCAACCGCCGCGCCTTCGACCTGCGGCTGGGTGCCGTCACATCGGGTCTGTCCGGCCCTCTGCCTTCCGGGCAGGCTTGGCTGGCGCTGCTCGATATTGATCATTTCAAGCGCATCAACGACGGCTACGGCCATCTCTTCGGCGACGAGGTGTTGGTGTTGCTGGCGCGCTTGCTGCGAGCCCATTTCGGCGTGCGCGAGGGTGTATACCGCTACGGTGGCGAGGAGTTCGCACTCGTGCTCGCTGGCGAGACGGCGGAGGCCGTGCAGCGGCGCCTGGACGGCTTCCGGGCGGTGGTTGCCGAACAGCGTTTCCCCGGTGTGGGGAATGTCACCCTCAGTGCGGGCTTCTGCGCGATCGCGCGCGGCGTGGCGCCGCCGCTGTTGGTGGAGTATGCCGACCGCGCGCTCTACGCCGCCAAAGACGGTGGGCGCGATCGCGTGGTTGCCTATGAGAGCCTGCCCGAAGCGCGCCAACGGCGCTCTGGCGATATCGAATTGTTCTGAGAGCGCAGAGCACCTGCGGGGGCGAAGTGACTGCGGGCGCGTGCCTCAGGTATGCACTGAACGCCTCGCGAGCCAGCAGCCAATGCCCGCCAACAGCGGCGGAGGCTAGGCGAGCAGCGTTGCGCCCGCGCCCGCGGCCAGCAGTTCGCGCCGGCGCTAGGAACGTTTCAGCGGGGAAGCGGAAGACCAGTGGCGCATGTCCAGTGACCGCGAAGGCCGGTGCGATCTCGCGCCACGTCAGTCCTGCCGCGGCGTGTCTTCGGTGTCGGCTTCGGTTCCTGGCTCGGCGTTGTCGGGGCCGCCTTCGCCGCCCTCAGTCTGCCGTGCTTCCTTCTTCTGCCGCTTTTCTTCCTTCTTGCGGTTCTTCTTCAGCTCGCGCTGGCGTTTCTCGAACGAGTAGTTTGGCCGTGCCATGGTGGCTCCGTTGCTTGAGACGCCCAGTGTAGTGGGGATGTCGCTTCGCTGCCGGCGGCGGAGGGCCTTACTGGCTTAGGCTTGTCGCCCTTGCCTCTGAGCCTGTCATGGACCTGCTGCTACCGCTGATGCTGTCGATTGCCGCGGCCTTCTGCTGGCTGCTCGCTGTGGGCGAGGGTCGCGACGGAGCCGATGGCGGCCTGCGGCTGCGCGGCGGCGGGCGCCGCTATCGCTACTCCCCGCTGCGCGCCGTGACGCCGGCGCTGCTCGGCGCCGCGGCCCTGAGCTTCGGCTTCGAGGCCGCGCGCGCCAGCGGCGCATTGCTGGTTGCCGCTCTGGCCACCGTCGTCGGTCTGGCCGCGTTCGGCGTGGCGCTGGCGCGCTACCGCGCCAGCGTCGACTATCTGCCGGGGCAGGGCCTGCGCATCAGCGGCTGGTCCGGCCGGCGCGAGATCGCCTTTGACGCCATCCATTCCGCCGCCTTCATTCCCGGCGGCGGCTGGCGGCCGGACAACTACCGGGCGCGCCTGCGTCTGCAGCTCGATGGCGGGCGCGTAATCACGCTGAACGAACAGCTGCGCGGTTTCACCGATCTGGTCCAGCGTGTCGCTGATGAGTCTCCCGAGGGAATTCTGGAGACGCGAGCGCGTTGAGCCTGATCACTCGGCGGGCAGTCGTCGCAGCCGGATGGAGTTGCCGATCACCGACAGCGAGCTGGCAGTCATGGCGACGACGCCGATCATCGGGTGCAGCAGGCCCAGAGCGGCGATGGGAATGGCCGCCAGGTTGTAGCCCGAGGCCCACCACAGGTTCTGCACGATCTTGTCGAAGGTTGCGCGCGACAGCTTGATGGCCTCGACGACCTTGCCCAGCTCGCCGCGCACCAGCGTGACGTCGGCGGCCTCGATTGCCACATCCGCGCCGGCACCGATAGCGATGCCGATATTCGCCTGCTTCAATGCCGGCGCGTCGTTGATGCCGTCGCCCACCATGGCAACGCGCTGACCGAAGCGCTCCTGCAGTGCGCGGATGGCGGCAACCTTGCCTTCCGGCAGCACGCCGGCCTGGACCTCGTCGATGCCGACCTCGGCGGCCACGGCCTTTGCTGCGCGCTCGTTGTCGCCGGTGATCATCACCACGCGCAGGCCCATGGCATGCATGGCCTTGATGGCGTCGGCCGAGTCCGGCTTGAGGCTGTCGGCGCAGGCGACGATGCCGATGGCCTTGCCGTCGGCGGCCACCAGCACGGCCGTGCGGCCGGCTTCTTCCAGCCGCTTCAGCTCGGATTCCAGAGCGCCGGTATCGATCCCGGACTCGCCCAGTAGTCGGGCGTTGCCGATGAGGATGTCCCGGTTGTCGACGCGGCCGCGCACGCCGCGGGCGGTTACCGACGCGAAGTCGCCGACCTCGGCGATCTCCAGATCGCGTCCGCGCGCGCCATCGACCACTGCGCGTGCCAGCGGATGCTCGGAGGCATTCTCCACGGCCGCGGCCAGGCGCAGCACCTCGTTCTCTTCAAAGCCCTCGGCAGCCACGACATCGGTGAGCACCGGCTGGCCGCGCGTGATGGTGCCGGTCTTGTCGAGCACCACCACGGCGATGTCCTTCATGGTCTGGATAGCCTCGCCGGAGCGGATGAGCACGCCGCGCTCGGCCCCCATGCCGGAGCCCACCATCAGCGCGGTGGGCGTAGCCAGGCCCAGCGCGCAAGGGCAGGCGATGACCAGCACCGCCACCGCCGCGAGAATGGCCGCCACCGGCGTGGCCACGCCCGGGTCCACCCACGGCAGGAAGGTCGCGCCCCATTCGAGCACCGGCCGCAGATTGTCAGCAAACAGCAGCCAGAGCAGAAAGCTGGCTGCGGCAATGGCGATGACGATCGGCACGAAGCGCGCCGTGACGCGGTCGGCGAACTCCTGGATGGGCACCTTCGAGCCCTGCGCTTCGTCGACCAGGCGGATGATCTGCGACAGGAAAGTGTCGGCGCCGACGCGCGTGGCGCGAACGCGCAGGCGACCCTCGCTGTTGACGGTCGCGCCCAGCACTTCGTCGCCGGGGCCTTTCTCGACCGGAACGGATTCGCCGGTGGCGATGGACTCGTCGACGTGGCTGCCGCCGTCGATCACTTCGCCGTCGGTGGGAATCTTCTCGCCCGGGCGGATGACCATGACATCGCCTACCGCCAGCTCATTGATCGGTACCTCGACTTCGGCGCCGTCGCGCTCGACGCGCGCCGTCTTGGCGCCCAGGGTGAGCAGCCGCTTGATGGCCTGCGAGGCATTGCCCTTGACGCGCGCCTCCAGATAGCGACCGAGCAGGTGGAAGGTCATGATCGTGGATGCCATCTCGATGAAGGAGGTCATCGGATAGACGAAGCCGACCAGGCCGATCAGATAGGGCGGCAGGCTGCCCAGCGAGATCAGTACATCCATGTTGAAGCCGCCGCTGGCCATCGATCGGAATGCCGAGCGGTGCGTCGCCCAGCCCCCAAAGAGAAAGACCACCGGCAGGGCCAGCAGCGCGACGATGGCCAGATAGCCCGGGATCGGAGCCCAGAACATATGCGGCATCATCAGGCTCATGATGAGCGCGGTGGGCACGCCGGCGATCCACAGCCGCTTCTTCGCCTGCGCCAGATAGGCTTCCTCGATTTCGGCGCGCGCATCCTCGCGGCCTTCGCCCTGGCGCGTCTCGGCCACGTCGTAGCCGGCGGCCTCGACGGCTGAACGCAGCGCCTCGGCGCTCGCGCGGCCCTTCACCGTGGCGGTGTGGCTGGCGACGTTGGTATCGACCGCCGTCACGCCGTCGACGCGCCGCAGCGCCGTGGCGACGATGCCGGCGCAGTGGTCCGAGCCCATGCCGGGCACGACCAGCTTCACCGCGGCGTCGCCGCCGTCATCGACGGCGGCGACATCGTAGCCGGCGCCTTCGACGATGCCGCGCAGCTTGCCGGCGTCGAGTTGAGCGCCGTCGTAGCGCACCTCGACGCGGTGCGCCGCCGTGTTGGTCTGCACACTGGCCACGCCGGTGGCGCGTTCCAGTGCGCTGCGCACGATGCCGGCGCAATGGTCCGAGCCCATGCCCGGGACGGTGAGCGTGGCGGTCTGCTGCGAGTCGGCGGTCATGGTGAAGCTCCTGTTGCGCTGCCGGTCTGCCGGCTGAGTCACCAGCCTAAGCCCTGTAGCCTGCTACAGAGTCAAGTCTTGCTGTCCGTGACGGATTGATCGGCCAGCCAGCGAGCGAAATCCTCAGGCGCCACGCCCGGCAGCAGCAGGAAGCCCTGCATGGCGTCGCAGCCGAGTTCGCGCAGGCTGTCGCGCTGCGCCTCGTTCTCGACACCTTCGGCGATAGTCTGCAGATCCAGGATGCGCGCCAGCGCGATGATGGCGCGCACGATCTCCAGCGATGCCTCGTCCTCGGGCAGGCGCGCAACGAAGTCGCGGTCGAGCTTGAGGAAGTCGAGCGGCAGGCGCTGCAGCTGGGTCAGCGAGGAATAGCCGGTGCCGAAATCGTCCAGCGACAAGGTGATTCCAGTCGCGCGCAGTTTCTCCAGCGCGGGTATCGCAATGTCCGGGTGCTGCATCACGGCCGATTCGGTCAGCTCCAGGCAGAGACGCGAAGCCGGCATGCCGCTGCGCGTGATCGCATCGCAAACGAAATCGGGCAGGCTCTCGTCCACCTGCAGCGCCGAAAGGTTGACGCTGACGCGGAAGCCTTCGGGTAGAGGCCTCTCCGCCTGCAGCCGTCGGATCGCATCCGCTGCCTTGCGCAGCATGGCCTCGGCGAGCGCGCCGGCCATGCCGCGTGCTTCGGCCATGGGCGCGAAGGCCGCCGGGGAGATCCACTGCCCGTCGTGGCGCCAGCGGGCCAGAGCCTCGGCGCCCAGTACGCGCCCGTCGTCGAGCGCGACGATCGGCTGCAGAAAGCAGTCGATATCGTCGTCCTCCAACGCCGTGCGCAGCGCCTCCTCCAGCGCCAGCTCCTGTGCGCTGACCCGGCTATAGGCTGCCTTGTAACGGATGCAGCAGGCGCCGCCGGTCGTGCGCGCGCGTGTCAGCGCCGTTTCGGCATGCGCCTGCAACTCGGCAGTGTCCTCGCCATCCTCGGGCCAGACGGCCGCACCGGCACTGAAGGTGAGGCGCAGGTTGCGCGCCTGCACGCTGATCGGTTGCGCCAACGCGCGTTCGACCTGCTGCAGCCAGGAGGTAACAGCGGTGTCGTCGGGTAGCGGCGGGCTCAGGATGGCGAAGCTGTCTCCGTAGGCGCGGCTGGCGGCGCCGCCCGTGGAGCAGAGTCGTTGCAGACGCGCGCCGCATTCGGCGAGCACCATGTCGCCGGCGCTGGTGCCGAAAGTCTCGTTGATGGGCTGGAAGCGGTCCAGGTCCAGGGCCATCAGCACACGCTGCAGGCCGGGCGCGGTGGCCAGCTCGGCATCGGCAAGGTCCCGGAAATGCGCGGCGTTGGGCAGCCCGGTGACGGGGTCGAAATGGGTCAGGAGTCGCAGGCGTTCGCGTGTGTCGGCTTCGCTGCTGACGTCGTTGAGGATGATCAGGAAGCCGGCGTGGCTGCCCGCGCTGCTGTGCACGACCGATACGCGCAGCGACCACAGGCAGCGCGCGCCGTCGGCGTCGCGGCCGCGGAAGTCACCGGCCCAGTAGCTGCGGTGGCGCGCCGCCCGCAGCGCCTCGTCCAGCAGCCGCTCCTCCCCGAGCCCGAGCAGCGTTCCGTCGAAGCGCCGTCCCTCGATCTGCTCGCTGCTGGCTTGAAGTAGCCGCGCTGCGGTGCTGTTGGCGCGCAGGATGCGGCCGCTGTTGGTGAGTACGAGGATGCCCTCGCGCGCATTGTCGAACAGCGAGGTCAGCAGGCTGCCGAGCTCGGTGCTGCGGTGCTCGGCGGTGACATCCCAGACGATTCCCAGCCAGTAGTTGCGGCCATCCGCGTCCTGCTCGCGCCGTGCGCGCGTGCGCAGCCAGCGCCAGTCGCCGTCGCGGTGGCGGACGCGGAAGCCGAGCTCGATTTCGCTCAGCTGATCGCTGCGGGCTTTGCCCGACAGCTGCTCCATGCGCAGGCGATCGTCGGGGTGTACCAGGGCGATCCAGCCCTTGAGATCGTGCGGGGCTTCGTCGGCTTGGCGGCCCGCCAGGGCCTTGAGCTCGGGGGACGGCTGCATGCGGCCCTGCTCGAGCGCCTGCTCGCGGCCGCTCGCCTCGTAGATCCAGGTGGCGGCGCCGGTGCCCTGCAGCGCCATGCGCAGGCGCTCGGTGCTGGCTTCCGCGTCCTTGCGCAGCCGCGCCTCGCGCCGCAGCGTGCTCCGCAATAGAAAGTAGAGCGCCAGGCTGGTAATTGCGACGAATAGCAGCCCCTTGAGGCTGTGTTGCCACCAAGACGTGGCGGGTGCAAACAGATATTCGGAGAGCAGGAAGTCACCCGCGCTGATCCACGCCAGTGCCAGCAGCACGTAGACCCCGCTGGCTCGTACAGCCTGTCTCTCGGGGCTTGGCGGCTGCGATGCCTCGCCCGGTGCGCTAAGGCGACGGATCAGCGGACGCGGGCTCTGCATGCAGCGATCTCCTCCTGTCGTGCTCCGAGGATGCGCGGTGTACCGCTGCTGCGCAACGCTTGCCATGTCGGCGCGAGGGACGGCAGTGTTGTCGCGACAGGAGGTGGCTCGGCTTGCACTCGGCGCCCGGTGGGTCCAGATTCTCGATATCAAGCGTGCGCACAACGAGGAGGAGCGCAGCATGTCGCAGCATTACGACGTACTAATCATTGGCGCCGGCCTTTCGGGCATCGGCGCCGCCTGCCACCTGGCCATGGAGTGCCCGGACAAGCAGGTGGGCATTCTGGAGCGCCGCAAGGCCATCGGCGGCACCTGGGATCTTTTCCGTTATCCCGGCATCCGTTCGGATTCCGACATGTTCAGCTTCGGCTTCAAGTTCCGTCCCTGGAACGAGCTGAAAGTACTGGCCGACGGGCCGTCGATTCGTAACTACGTGGGCGATACCGCGCGCGAGTACGGCGTCGAGGAGAAGATCCGCTTCGGCGTCAAGACGACGTCGGCGGAGTGGTCCAGCAGCCAGAGGCGCTGGGTGGTGATCGCCACCGACGAGGACAGCGGCGAGGAGCAGCGCTTTACCTCCGATTTCCTGATCGGCGCCACCGGCTACTACAACTACGATCAGGGCTATCTGCCCGAATTCCCCGGTGCTGAGCGTTTCCAGGGTCAGCAGATCCACCCGCAGCACTGGCCGGAGGATCTGGACTACAGCGGCAAGCGCGTGGTGGTCATCGGCAGCGGCGCCACTGCCGTGACGCTGGTGCCGGCCATGATCGACAAGGCCGCGCACGTCACCATGCTGCAGCGCTCGCCGAGCTACATCTTCTCGGTGCCGGCCTACGACAAGCTCTCCGAGCTGCTCGGCCACGTGCTGCCGGAATCCTGGGTCTATTCGCTGGCGCGCAAGCGCAATGTCGTGCTGCAGCGCTGGATCTACAAGGCCTCCAAACGCTGGCCCAAGGCCATGCGTCGCTTCTTCCTGAGGAATGTTGAGCGTCAGCTCGGCGATCAGGTCGACATGCGCCACTTCAAGCCGGACTACAACCCCTGGGACGAGCGCCTCTGCGCCGTGCCGGACGGCGATCTTTTCACCGCCATCAAGGAAGGCAAGGCCTCGATCGTCACCGATCACATCGAGACCTTCACCGAGAGCGGTATCCGCCTGAAATCCGGCGAGGAGCTGGAGGCGGACATCATCGTGACGGCTACCGGCCTGCAGATGCAGGTTCTGGGTGGCATGGAGCTGCGCGTCGACGGTCAGCAGATGCCGGTCAATCAGGGCATGAGCTACAAGGGGGTGCTGATGCAGGACATCCCCAACATGGCCTGGATCTTCGGCTATATCAATGCGCCGTGGACGCTGAAAGCCGATATCGCCTCGCGCTACATCTGCCGCCTGCTCAATCACATGGATGCCAAGGGGCATGCCGTCGTGACGCCGCGCGCACCTGCCGGCGAGAAGATCGAGGATGAAACCATCATGGATGCCCTGCAGTCAGGGTACGTGCAGCGCGGCCGCTCGCATCTGCCGCGGCAGGGCCGCGATTATCCCTGGCGCGTCGAGCATCACTACGAGCGTGACCTCAAGGAACTGCTTGAGGGGGCCATCGACGACGGGCATCTCGTCTTCGAGTCCACGGCGCAGAAGGCTTCGTCGCAGGCGCGGCCGGTCGCTGCCGCCTAGCGCGGCACGGTACTCGAAGCCGGGCAATCTTCGGCGTGGCGAGGGTCTCGTCCTCGCCGCGCCGATGGGCCGGATTCCCGGATTTATCGCGTATACCGCTGATCCTGCAAGGATCTTTTGCGTCTTCCGGCGCGGTGGAAAGGCGCACCCTCTTACGGCAAGGGAACCGACTGCATGACCATTCCCGACATCAATTGGTGGCTCATCGTCAATCATCTGACGCATATGCTCATCGCCTATGGGCTGGCACTGCCCATCGGCTGGGACAGCGAGCGCGAGGCACGCGGCGTCGGCCTGCGCACCTTCCCGCTGGTGGCGATGGCCTGCTGCGGCTACATCCTGATCGGCAACGAGGTCCTGTCCGGCGATGCCGCCCAGGCGCGCATCCTCTACGGGCTGATGTCCGGCATCGGTTTTATTGGCGGCGGTGCCATCCTGAAATCAGAGGGGAGTGTCTCCGGAACCTCCACCGCCGCGGCTATCTGGAGTACCGGCGCCATCGGTGCCGCCGTGGGCTGGAACCGCTACGAGATCGCTGTGGTGCTCGCCGTCATGACCCTGTTCACGCTGCGCGTCTTCCGGCAGGTTAAGCCGCGCCCCTCATCTGACTAGTGATGCTCTACCATTTGCGCTCCCGTACCGGGAAATCACACCGGCCAAGGCCGGAGGAAGCTTTGCATGAGCAAGTCCCTGGACAGCAAGAAGAACGTCAAGAAGAAGCCCTTGATGACCCTGCGCGAGAAGCGCGCCGCCAAGGCTGAGAAGGCAAGCAAGAAATAGTGTTCCTGCTCTCTCTCCGCATAGTCGGCGCTTCCCTGCGGGGCACGCCGTGAAGACACCCCGCGGCCTACAGCCGCTGCTGGACGATGGCGTCATCGACGAGGTGCTGCATCGCCTTCAGTCCGGCAAGGAAGCCGAGATCTTCGTCATCCGCCGCGGTGACACGGTCTGCTGCGCGAAGGTCTACAAGGATGTGGACCATCGCGGCTTTCATCGCCTGGCTGAATACCAAGAGGGGCGCCGCGCCCGCGGCAGCCGTGATGCGCGCGCCATGAACCGGCGCAGCAAGCGCGGCAGCAAGGTGCAGGAAAGCCAGTGGAAGAATGCCGAGGTCAGCGCGCTTTATCGCTTGGCCGAGGCCGGCGTGCGCGTGCCCGAGCCGATGGGTGTCTTCGACGGCGTGCTGCTGATGGAGCGCATCGTCGACGCCGAAGGCGACACCGCACCGCAACTCGGTCAGGTGGCGATGACGGCGGAACAGGCGCGCGAATGGCACGCCTTCCTGATTGGCGAGATCGTGCGCATGCTCTGCGCGGGCGTCATCCACGGCGATCTTTCCGAATACAACGTGCTGGTCGATGCCAACGGGCCGGTCATCATCGATCTGCCGCAGGCGGTGGACGCCGCCGGCAACAACAACGCCTTCCGCATGCTGGCGCGCGACGTCAACAATCTGCGCAGCACCTTCGGGCGCTTCGCGCCGGAGCTTCTCGCCAGCGAATACGCGCGCGAGATCTGGGCGCTCTACGAGGCCGGGGAGTTGACGCCGGAGGCGGTATTGACCGGCCGTTTCACGGTCGAGGAGCACGATGCCGATGTTGACGCCGTGCTTGATCAGATCGAGGAAGCCCGCCGCGAGGCCGAAGCGCGTCAGCGTGGGCGCGAGGAAGCCGAAGGCGAGGACTGAAGACTGTTCAGGCAGCATCCTGCAGCGGTTCGGGCCAGCCCAGGTGATAGCCCTGGCCGTAGAGCACACCGAGTTCGGCCAGAGCTTCGGCCTGCGTCTCCTCCTCGATGCCTTCGGCGATGCAATCCACGCCCAGGTCGCGCGCCAGTAGCGTGATCGTGCGCAGGATCTTCCGGCTGCCGCCGTCGACCAGCATCGTGCCGACGAAGCTTCGATCGATCTTCAGCGCGGTCAGTGGCAGGCGGTGTAGATAGGCGAGCGAGCTGTAGCCAGTGCCGAAATCGTCGAGCATTACGCCCATGCCCAGCGCGCGTGCGGTGTCGAGCCAGGCTATGGCAGCCTCCCAGTCGCCGAGCAGCTGCGTTTCGGTGATCTCCAGCCGCAGCGCCGACGCCGGCATGCCCAACTCGTCCAATTGGCTGGCCATGCTTTCGAGCAGCGTCGCGTCGCCGAACTGGTGCGTGGAGATATTGATGGAGATGTAGCCATCGGCGGCGCTCGCCGCCGCCAGCCGGGGCAGGCTGGCGCAGGCGGTTGCGGCCACCCAGCGGCCGAAGCGTGTCGCGAGCTGCGAGCGTTCCGTGACCGGGATGAACTCGCCGGGCGGGATCAGCGTTCCGTCGTGCCGCCACCGCGCCAGCGCCTCGTGCCCGACCGGCTGGCGGTCGGACAGGCGTAGAATCGGTTGGAAGTGCAGCTCGAACTCGCCGGCGTCCAGACCGTTGATGATGGCGTGCTCGCGCTGCAGCGCACGCAGCGCCTGCCGGGCATGCTGATCACGCCGCGCTTTTGGTGTCGGCGTGGCGGCCCGGTCGGTGGTTGCGCGCAGGCGCTCCATGACGCTGGAGAGCACGTGGCGCAGGAGCGGGTCAGTCACCTCCAGCCGCTCCTCGATATGCGAGCGGCTGATGGCGCGCAGCTGCGTCGGCTCCACCGCTGTCGCCCCTGCCATGCGCGGCGCGCGGCTGAACAGCGCCATCTCGCCGAAGATCTCGCCGGTGCCCAGTTGCGCTATTTCTTCGCCCGAGTCGCTGGCGATGCACACGCGTCCGCTCTCCACCACGAAGGCCTCGTCACCGGTTTCCCCCTGCCGGAAGATGGCTTCGCCGGGCGCGTAGGCGCGCACGAAAGTGCTTGATGCCATGGATGGAGCCGGGCAGGGTGCGCTCAGCGCACCAGCGTCCAGGCGAGGATGGCGGTAGTGACAGCAAGAAGCAGCAATCCCGCCATCAAACGCAGCTGCCGCCCGCCTGAAGCCGCGGGTAGCTGCTGCTCGGGTGCCTCGAAGACGAAGTCGATACGCCCGATGCGGAGATGATCGCCGTGTTGCAGCACGGCGCGCGTGGCGCGCTTGTCATTGACGAAAGTGCCGTTGGTGGACAGCAGATTGGCGAGATGCCAGCCGTCTGCCTCGCGTGTCAGCCGGGCGTGCTCGGCGGAGATGCTTGGCTCGTTGATGACGATGTCGCAGTGCTTGGCGCGGCCGATGAGCATCCGTTCCTTCTCCAACGGCACGACGCGGCCCGCTACCGATTCCGATGCGCCGCGCAGCGAGACCGGTGCGCGCGCGCCGGCGTCAGTGACCGACTCGGCGATCAATCGGTCGAGTTCGTCCTGCGAGAAGATCTGCGTGCCTTGAGGCCCCTTGCGTTCCGCAGCTTCGGACTTCGTTTCACCCATGCTCAGCGACCCCCCGGCGCAAGCTAGTTCGGCAGCATACACCGGCGGCGCAGACTTCGGGAGGTCCTTCTCAGAGCTTCTCGAGTACCGATTCGGCGGAGCTGACGGTGATCTCGCCTTTGGGCTCGACGGCCGCATGCGTGACCACACCGTCATCGACGATCATTGCGAAGCGCTGGCAGCGTGTTCCCAGGCCGAAGCCGCTGCCGTCCATCTCAAGGCCCATGGCCTTGGTGAATTCGGCGTTTCCGTCACCAACCATGAGCAGATTCTCGGCGTTCTGTGTCTTGCCCCAGGCATCCATGACGAAGGCGTCGTTGACGGCCATGCAGACGATGGTGTCGACGCCCTTGGCCTTGATGTCGTCGGCCTTGACGACGTAGCCGGGCAGATGCGCCTGTGAACAGCCGGGCGTGAAGGCGCCGGGCACGCCGAAGAGCACGACCTTCTTGCCCGCGAAGATATCGCTGGTCTGAATGGGCTTCGGACCCTCTGAACCCATCGTGAAGACCTTCGCTTCGGGAATCTTGTCGCCGGTGTTGATGGCCATTGTTGGCTCCTGCTCGCGTGACTGGTTCGTCACTATGCCAGCCCGCAGGGGGCTATCGTTATCCCGTCGAGGTCACTTGCAATGGACCGACGGCTACCTGCACCCGGCTCAGCTTCTCCGGCCGGCCACCCAGTGAGCCAGCCCCGACTATTGAAGAGATTCCAGAAGCGCACTGTCCGGCCGCGGTCGTTAGTTTCCGGCAGCGAGCAGCCACGCTTTCCAAAGCCCTTGTCATGACCTCGTCAACATGTTCGGTTCTTCTGTCAACGGTGCAACGGCGCGTTCCTGCATTCCTACGATTGACGGCGGCAAAGCGATAGCGCGGACTATGGAGCTTGCACGCGGTTGTGGGGTGACGTGTTTTCTGAGGGCCGGCAAGAGGCCGTGCCGGCGCGCAGCGACAGGCAGCGCGACCAAGGAGCCCGTAGCTATTGCCGTCAAAGGCGGGGAGAGGGGATATCGATGGGCAAGCTTGATCCAAAGCGGCTATGGCGTCGAAACAGGGCAGCGCTTGGTGTGTCGCGACGCGGCTTTCTCGGCGCTGCCGCCGCTGCCAGCGCACTGCCGCTACTGAGCGGCTGCGACGACAGTGGAGGTCGCCAGGCGTCAGCACTGCAGTTCGACGGTATGGTGGAATTCCGGCACGGCGTTGCCTCCGGCGATCCGGAGCCGGATTCGGTCGTGCTCTGGACGCGAGTGACGCCTGGCGAGGATATGCCCGTGCCGGTGCGCTGGGAGATTGCCGAGGACGAGGCGATGGAGGAGGTCGTCGCCCACGGCACGGTCGTCACTGACGCCAGTCGTGACTACACCGTCAAGGTGGTTCCGCGTGGCTTGGAGCCGCACCGCCATTATTGGTATCGCTTCTCCGTCGGAGAAGCCCGGTCGATGTCCGGCCGTACGAAGACCGCGCCGGCCCCCGGCGCGGCGGTAGAGCGCGTGCGCTTCGCGATCACCTCGTGCGCGCTGTATTCCTTCGGCTATTTCAACGCCTATGGCGGAGTCGCGCGCCAGCCGGATCTGGATGTCGTCTTCAGTCTGGGCGACTACATCTACGAATACGGTGCCGATGATCTGGAAGGCACCAATTTGCTGCCGGAGCGGCACATGCCGCCGAGCCACGCTGCGGTCAGCCTGGATGACTATCGCACGCGGCACGCTGTCTACAAGACCGATCCGGATCTGCAGGCCGCTCACGCCGCGCATCCCTGGATCTGCACCTGGGACGACCACGAAACCGCGAACAACAGCTACGACGACGGTGCCGGTAATCACGACGAGGCGGTTGATGGCCCATGGCAGGACCGCAAGCGTGCCGGCATCCAGGCCTATTTCGAATGGCTGCCGGTGCGCGAGGAATACAACCCCAATCACGGCGCGGATTTCTATCGGCGCACGCGCTACGGCGACCTCGTCGAGTTCTTCGTGCTCGACACGCGCTTCGACGGCCGCTCCCCCCCGCCAGAGAACGCCGAGGAGGCGGTCGACCCGGATCGCATGATGATGAGTGCAGCGCAGGAGCGCTGGCTGATCGACGGCATGCGCCGCTCCGGTGCGCGCTGGAAGGTGGTCGCCCAGCAGACCATGCTCGCGCCCCTGGAATTGCTGCCTGGCGAGCCCTTTCTTGCCGATTCCTGGAGCGGCTACATCGCGCAGCGCAACCGGCTTTTCGAAGCCTTCGGCGGCAGCGACGGCGGTCCCGCCATCGACAATGTCGTGGTGGTCTCCGGCGATATTCACTCGACCTTCTGCAACGAACTGACGCCCGACTCGCGCGACCGCGAGAGCTACGTGCCCGGTGAACGCGGATCGGTGGGTGTCGAATTCGTCTGCCCTTCGGTGACTACGCCGCTGGCCATTCCCATCGGCGTAGGTGCCTACTTCCGGCTGTTGCATCCGCATATCCGGCACTCCGAGGGCACCAGTGACGGAGGGCACGGTTATGCCGTGCTCGATATCGACGCCCGGCGCTGCGAAGCAGCCTATTTCTATCCGCTCAGCGTCCTGCTCCCCAGCCAGCAGGAGCGCAGCGGGCGGGTGTTGCAGCTTCGCGAGGGCGAGACGGTGCTGCGGCTGATGCCGCTGCTCGCTGGTGATCCATGACGCCGAATCAGCGGTGCCCCTTGTTCTATCACGGGCACTGGGCAGCGTTTAGCGCCGTCGCGCGAACTGCGGTATCGCAGCGGCCCGAGAGTCTGCATTCTCAAGGGGCGTCCTGACCGCGCGAGTATGGCGGGAAGAGTCCAACGCTGGCTGGGAGAGCCGGAATGAGGTCCGATCCGCCGGCCGGGCCGTTGCGCCAGCTGTTGGTCGGCTCCGGGCCACCGCGTGTCGCCTTGGTGCTTCGCCGAGCCGATGTGTGCGTTCAGTGTGTGGAGGTCCCCATTTCGGGAGCCTGCCATGTACAACAATACCCGCAATTTCATCTGCGCTCTGGCGCTCCTGCTGGCTCCGTCGTTGCTCGCTGCAGCAACGCCGTTACCAGCGGTTTCCAGCGCGCATCCGCTGGCCACTCAGGCCGGATCGGAAGTGCTCGAAGCAGGTGGTAACGCCTTCGATGCGGCGGTCGCCATGGCGGCCGTGCTCGCGGTCGTCGAGCCGCAGGAATCCGGGTTGGGCGGTGGCGGCTTCTTCCTTATGCACCGCGCGGCCGGCGGAAAGGATCTCGTCGTGGACGCGCGTGGAACAGCCCCCGACGCGGCCACCGGTGACATGTATCTGGATGCCGACGGAAGGCCTGTGCCGCACTTCTCCCGGGACAGTCCGCTGGGCTCGGCCATTCCGGGCACGCCGGCTGCGCTGGCGCACATCAGCGAGCGGATGGGCAGCCGCAGCCTTGCCGACAATCTTGCGCCCGCGATCGAACTCGCCCGCAAGGGCTTCGCCGTGGATGCCAAGCTGGTCGGCGCCATCCGCGCCACCGCCGGCCGGCTGTCACCGGCGGCACGCGCGGTCTTCATGCCGGGCGGCCGTGTCCTGAAGCCGGGCGAGAGGCTGGTGCAGCGCGATCTGGCGCGAACGCTGCAAGCGCTGGCCGCCCACGGCGCCCAGGGTTTCTATGACGGTGAGGTCGCTGCGAGGCTGCGTCAGGGCGTCTTCAACGACGGTGGCATCTGGCGGCGGGACGACCTGCGCCGCTACCGCGTCGCCGAGCGCGAGCCGGCTCGTATTGCCTACCGTGGGCATCGCGTGACCACGGTGCCCTTGCCGGGCGCAGGTGGTGTGACCCTCGCGCAGATGTTGGGTGCGCTGGAGGCACGCGACTGGCCGCCATCCGACGATGCCACCGCCTGGCACGAGCTGATCGAGATCATGCGCTTGGCGCATCGCGACATGGCGGTGCATCTGGGCGACCCGGGCTTCGTCGACGTGCCGGCCGACCGCCTGACGAGCCCTTCCTATGTCGCGCAGATGGCCGACAGCGTCGGCCGTATGGCGGGGACAGTTCCGCGCACGGATGTGGCCCTGTTGCAGCAGCGCGAGAAGGGTCGCAACACGACACACTTCTCCATCATCGATGCGGCCGGTAATCGCGTGTCGGCGACGCTGTCGATCAACAGTCTCTTCGGGTCCGGCTACATGCCGCCGGGCACCGGCGTGGTGCTGAACAATCAGATGGACGACTTCGCGACCGCGCCGCTGGCACGCGACGTTTCGGGCCGTTTGCACGCCCGTGCCAATCACGTCCAGCCGCACAAGCGGCCACTGTCGACGATGACCCCCATCTTCGTTGAAGGTCCGCGCGGCGTTTTCATCACGGGCACACCGGGTGGTAGTCGCACCCTCAACATGACCCTGCTGGCGGTGCTGCTGCACGTCAATGGCCTCGACGTCGACCAGATCGTCGCGGCGCCGCGCCTGCATCATCAGTATCTGCCCAATGTGGTGGAAATTGAGGCCAACACCCTGAGCGGCCGTCAGATGCAATCTCTCAAGCAGCGCGGGCACATGCTGCGCCCGCAGCGGGAGGCCTTCGGCGACATGCAGGCGATTCACTGGGACACCGAGCGCGGCGTCGTCGAGGCGGCATCGGATCCGCGTGGTCAGGGCGCGGCACGGGTACTGAGCGCGCACTAGCCAGCGCTGCCGGGCGCCCGCTGTGGCGGCGCCCGGCGCGCTGCAGAAGCCTCCTCGGCGGCACCGCTGGTCGCCCGCTGGCGCGGGACAGCGCAGAATAGGGGCTGTGTACGCCGCCATTCGACGAGGGGGAGCGCCCGTGCTGTTCCAGATTCAGACTCTGTTTTTCCGTTTCCTGCAGTTCCTGCTCAAGGTCGGGACTTTCATCTTGCCGATCCGTGTTCCCGAGACTTTCCGCGGCGCGGGGGCTGCGATGCAGCTCTGCGACGCCATCGCCGCCACGGGCGCGAAGAAGGTGCTGCTGGTGACCGACGCCATGCTGGTCGAGCTTGGCCTGGTCAAGCCCATTCAGGAGAAGCTGGAATCGCTGGGTGTGGGCGTCGTCACCTATGACGGCGTCAAGCCCGATCCGACTATCGAGCAGATCGAGACCGGCGTCGACATCTACAAGGGGCAGGGCTGCGAGGCGATCATCGCCGTCGGTGGCGGCTCCTCCATCGATGCCGCCAAGGTCATCGCCGCGCGCGCCCGTAATCCGCATGGTGTGCGCTGGATGGCCGGTCTGTTCCGGCTGCTGCGCAGCCCGGCGCCGCTCTACGCCGTGCCCACCACCGCCGGCACCGGCTCCGAGGTCACCATCGCCGCGGTGGTTTCCGATCCGGAGAAGGTGCGCAAGTTCGCGATCATGGATTTCCGCCTCGTGCCGCGCATGGCCGCGCTCGACGGCAGCCTGATGACGGGCGTGCCGGCGGCGATTACTGCTGCCACCGGCATGGACGCGCTGACGCACGCCGTCGAGGCCTTCATCTCGCGCAATGCCACCAAGGAAACCGACGCCGAGGCACGCGAGGCCGTGGCACTGATCATGGAGCACCTGCCGCGCGTCATGGCTGACGGCAAGGATCTGGAATCCCGCTCGCAGATGGCGGTGGCCTCCTACAAGGCCGGTCTGGCCTTCACCAAGGCCGGTGTCGGCTATGTGCACGCCTTTGCGCATAACTTCGGTGCTCGATACCACATCCCTCACGGCAAGGCGAACGCCATCCTGTTGCCCTACGTGCTGGAGTATTCCAAGCACGCCAGTCGCTCTCGGCTGGCCGAGTTGGCGCGCATCGCCGGTGTCGGTGAGCAGAGTGCTTCCGAGGCAGCGCTGGCCGACGCTTTCATCGCGCACATCCGCGACCTCAATCAGCGCTTCGGCATCCCCGCGCGCGTCGACGAACTCGACGCTGCGGATATTCCGACCATCGCGACCAACGCGCGCTCGGAGGCCAACTGGTTCTACGCCGTGCCCCTCTACATGGATCGCGACACCAGCGAGCGCTTCCTGAAGCAGCTGCTACCAGCCTGACGCTGGCGGCTTCCGGGCGGCGGGTTCAGTCCCCGCCGCTGACCTCGGCGTGGAAGTCGCCGTCGAGCTGCGCGGCGTCGTTGCCCATCATCTTCGGGTAGGCGGCGCGATAGGCGGCCATGACTTCCTCGTAGGGCAGGTCCCAGCGCCAGCCGTGGTCGGCGACGTATTCCATGTGGCGGTTGCCGCTGGCGTCGAAGGCGTGGAAGACCGAATCCTCGCGGCCGTCGAACTCCAGCGGCAGCGTGCCGGCCTTCTCGCAGAGTTCGCGGTTGAAGGCCGGCGTCGCCTTGATCCAGCGTCCGTCCAGAAAGACCTCGGTGTAGCCGTGATAGCGGAAGAGGTCGGTGCCCATGGCCGCGCGCAGCCGCGGCGAGCTCATGTGGTTGCGCACATCCGCGAAGCCAATGCGTGCGCCGATGCCGACCGCACGCAGCACTGCCGCGTAGAGTACGGCCTTGGTTACGCAGAAGCCGCGCCCGGCTTCCAGCACGGCGCTGGCACGCATGCCCTCCGGCGCCATATCGATGCGATAGGGGTCGTAGCGCAGGCCGTCGCGCACAGCGTAGTACAGCGCCACGGCGCGGGCGCGCGGCGCTGGATCATCGCCGCCGTTGCCCTCCGCGAAGGCGAGAATGCGCGGGTGGTCTGCGTCGATGTAGCGGCCGGGTGTCAGCGCTTCCTGTGGCGATGCGGGCCGGGTGTTTGTCTCGGAAATCATCCCCGCATCCTACCCGCACGCGCTCGGGCGCTACGTCGATGTCGGTTTGGCGGGCAGACTCCAGCCAGTAGTAGGGACTACTCGGACCGTGTCTCGCTTGATTCCCGAGCTAGCAGGACGCGCTTGCGCTCCACTCCCCAGCGATAGCCGGAGAGACTGGCATCCTGCCTAATCACCCGATGGCAGGGAATGGCCACCGCGAGCGGATTGCGGGCGCAGGCGCGGGCCACGGCCCGTGCCGCTTTGGGTGCACCGATGCGTTGTGCGATCTCCGCATAGGTTGCCGTCTCGCCGGATGGGATCTCGCGCAGGGCCTGCCAAACGCGCTGCTGGAAGGCGGTGCCGCGAAGATCCAGTGGCAGGTCCAGGCCGATTCGCGGCGCTTCGACGAAGCCCACCACCTGCGCGACCAGAGCCTCGAATGCCTCGTCGCCGCCTACCAGAGCGGCATTGGGAAACTGGTCCTGCAGATCGCGGGCGAGGGTATCGGGGTCGTCACCAAGGAAAATGGCGCATACACCGCGCGCGCTCCGGGCGACAAGGATGGACCCGAGAGAGCATTCGCCCACGGCGAAGTGGATGGTCGCACTGGCCCCGCCGTTGCGGTAATGCGCGGGGGGCATTCCGAGCAAGTCGTCGGCGTGTTCATAGAAGCGGCTGACGGTGCTGAAGCCCGCTTCGAATATGGCGTCCGTGACGTTCTTCGCGCGACGTAGCTCCTCCCGTAGCCGGCGGCCGCGGTGGGCGGCGCCGTACTGCCGCGGCGTCACGCCGGTTATCTCGCGAAAAACGCGGTGGAAATGGGAACTGCTCATGCCGGCCTTCTGCGCGAGAGAGCTGACGCTCGGCATCGTCTCCGAAGCCTCAATGCTTCGGCAGGCCGCGGCGATTGCTGCCGTGCGCCGCTCCGCGAGCGAAGCTCCGTCCGGACGGCAGCGTCGGCAGGGACGAAATCCCGCGCGCTCGGCGCTTTCCCGATTGGGATGGAAGCGTACGTTCTCGCGGCGCGCGAGCCGGGTAGGGCACGAAGGTCTGCAGTACACGCCGGTGGTGACAACCGCGTAGTAGAAGTGTCCGTCTGCGGCGGGGTCGCGTTCCACTACCGCCGCCCAGCGCGGATCATCGGTGGTGATATCGGTCTGGGGGCGAGTCTTCGATGCGGTATCCATGACGCACGTTCTCCACCATTCGGTGTCTTGAACGGAGCGTAGCAACGGCCCAGGGGCGCCACACTCCGGATTCTGCTTTCGGGTTCGCCGGTTCCGGCGATGGCGGTGCGAGCGGCCACCGGGAAACCCGGAGGCCGCTCGCTCAGTTGCGGCTGATGGATACACCGCCGTCGACGCGATGGGCCTCTCCCGTCACAAAGCTCGAAGCGTCCGAGGCGAGGTACAGCACGGATTGCGCGATCTCTTCGGGCGACGCTATTCGCTTGACGGCATGAAGCCCGTTGACGAATTCCTGCACTTCCGGCCCGGCGTCGGGCGCATTCGCCATGTTCATCGGTGTGTCGACGCCGCCCGGGAGAATGGCGTTTGCGCGGATGCCCCGGTCACCCAGCTCGGCGGCAAGTACCTGCATGAGGCCGACGATGCCGGCCTTGCTTGCCGCATAGGCGCCTGCGCCGGGTAGGCCGATGCCGCAACCCACGAATGATGACGTAAAGATTATCGAGCCACCGCCCCTCTGGAGCATGACCGGGATCTGGTGCTTGGCGCCGAGGAAGGCGCTGGTGAGGTTGGTGGCGAGAACGTCCTGCCAGTCCTCGATGGACCTATCCAAGGTCGGCGTCAGCTCTCCGAACACGCCGGCATTGTTGAACGCGACATCGAGGCCGCCGAAGCGCTCCACCGCCGTCCCCGCCAAACGTTTTGCGAATGCCTCATCGCGTACATCTCCGGCAAGGGCGACAGCTTCCGCGCCGGTGGCGGTGACCTCCGAAACCAGCGTGTCCAGTTCGTGCTGACGGCGCGCCGCGACCACTACCCGGGCCCCCTGCTCGGCGAACAGCCTGGCCGTAGCGCGGCCGATGCCGGAACTGGCACCGGTGACGATGGCAACTTTCCCTGCGAGTGCGAGCATCTCCAACTCCTGTCTTCATGATGAGAGGGGAGAAATCTGCCCGTGGCCAGGGTGCTTCGCTATCCGGTTCCTGCTCTCGAATTGCCGGGGCTGAGCGAACGGAATTCGAGCGGGGTCGGTGCGTGATCGACGGCGCTGCTACGGAGCTTGTCGCCGTGCTGTGCGCGGCTTGGGTGAGCTTCGTCGTAAGCACGCGGTGCCTCCGGGGGGGGGGGGCTGACGTGCGCACGCAAAAGTGCCAGTCGGCAATTATCCTGCGTTCATGTGGTATCAGACCGAAACCCGCCTGCGGCCGCGTTCGCGCGGCTTCCATCTGATCACCGACGAGATCGTCTCGGCGCTGCCCGAGCTGGCCTCGGTGCAGGTCGGGTTGCTGCATCTCTTCCTGCAGCACACTTCGGCGGCGCTCAGCATCAACGAGAACGCCGATCCCACGGTCCGGGGCGACTTCGAGCGCTGGGTCAATCAGGCCGTGCCCGAGGACGCACCCTACTTTGAGCACACCCTCGAGGGCAGCGAGGACATGCCGGCGCACATCAAGTCCAGCCTGCTGGGGTGCGAACTGACGATCCCCGTGCACCGCGGTGGGCTGCGGCTGGGCACATGGCAAGGGATCTATCTCTGCGAGCACCGTAACGATGGCGGTGCGCGCCGCGTCATCGCCACGGTCCAGGGCGAGTGAGCGGCACTGCAAGCTCTGGAGCGCTCGGCCGGACAGATCGAAACCACCGATGGCGGGTGTGACCGGGCCGTCCACCGCCCATCCACTGCCCAACGATGGGTGTGGCCCCCGTTGCCGTGCCGGTCGCGGGCTGAGGCGTGGAACAATGGCCGTCTGTCCTGACCCGCCCGGTGACCGCTAGTGCTGGATCTGTCGACGGTGGTGCTGATGATCGGCATCACTGCCATCTTTGCCATGGTGGCCATGCTCTATGTCTGGCGCGTGCACCATCGTGAGGTGGCGGTTCGGTACTGGGCGCTGGCCTTCCTTGGCCTGGGGCTCGGGGTCATTCTTGTCGGCCTGCGCGCGCGACTTCCGGATTTGATCACGATTGTCGTCGGCAATGGCCTGATCATCAGTGGCTTGATGCTGATGTATGCCGCGACGGCGATATTCGTTGGACGCAGAATTTCATGGACAGTCGTCGTCGTGGTGCCGCTGGCAGCCAGTGCAGGATTCGCCTACTGGAGCATGGTGGCGCCTTCCTTCGCCGCGCGCGTGGTCTTGTTCAGTCTTGTGGCATGTGTGCCCTGGATGCTGATGATGCGAGCGCTGCTCGCGGATTCTCACGCTGGGCAGCGTTTTGTCTATCGCTTCGTTGCCGCGGTTTGCGGAGTCTGCATCCTGGTCGCCGTCACACGGGCAGTGGCCACGGTTCTGAATCCCGACATCGCGCGTCTGTTCGACGGTGGGCGTATCGAAGCAATCTGGTTTGTCACTGCGCACGCGATCGTATTCTTCATGCCCTTCGGCTTCCTGCTCATGACCAGCCAGCGACTCGAACTCCGACTTGAGCGGCTGGCGAGTGAAGACCTGCTCACCGGGACGCTGAATCGTCGTGCTTTTCTGTCCCGCGCGTGGGAGGCAAATCCGGGGTGGGAGCGGGGCGAGCCGGCAGCGGTTCTCGTCCTCGATATCGACGATTTCAAGTTATTCAACGACCAGCATGGCCACGATGCCGGAGACGCGGTGCTGCAGCGCTTTGCGCAGACCGTGAAGCCGCATCTGCGCAACGATGATCTGTTTGCGCGCGCCGGCGGCGAGGAGTTCTGGCTGCTGCTGCCCGGAGTCGGCCTGGGCGCGGCGAAGGAGATCGGCGAACGGCTGCGTGCGGCGGTAGAGGCCGCCGAGGTGGTGTACGACGGCAAGCCGATGCGCGTGACCGTTAGCGTCGGCGTGGCCGGCTTGATGCACGGCAATATGTCCGGTGCCATCACGCACGCGGACCGAGCCCTCTATGTCGCAAAAGCGCAGGGCCGCAACCGGGTTGTGGTGTCAGACGAGCGCGTCGCAGCCGCAGCAGCGCCCGTTGATGGCGACGGTCTTCACGGCTGAGGCCACCGAGCGTGCGGCACGATTCGCCGCCCTCCGCCGCTCCTGAAGCGGGACGCGCTACAGCGCCCGCGCCAGTGGTGCGTCAACCCGCACGGAAAAGGGCATCGTGATCTCGTAGATGACGCCGCCGCGGCCGAAGCTGGTCGGTGTGCCGTCGCGCATGGCGCGCTGGCTCGCCACGTAGAGGCGGCGTCCGTCCGGCGAGAATGCTGGGCCGGTGACCTCGGAGGGCAACGCTGCATCGGCCGGGCCGGGCAGACGCAGCAGCGGGATGGTGCGGCCATCGGGCAGCAGCACCATCGCGCGCATGTCGCCGCCGTCCTCGACGACGATCATCTCGCCGTCCAGCGTCATGGCCAGGTTGTCGACGCCGGTCAGCGGTGGCTCGTCCGGGTCCACCGGTGATCCGACGGGGCCGTCTTTCGGGTTGTAGATGCTTTCGATGGTGCCGCCGACGGTGTCGATGGCCCAGACGTTGTTGTCGCCCTTGGTGGAGAAGAAGACGAAGCCCTTAAGGAACCACAGGCCTTCGTTTCCGGCGAAGACGGTGGTCTCGTTCTGATAGACCTGCGGCTGTGGCGTGCCGTCGTCGATGGCATCCACCCAGCGGATCGGCACCGGGCCCTGGCGCGCGGCGTCAAGGCCGTCGTCCACCGCCAGCACCTGCAGCACGCCCCGCTCGAAGTCCGGCGCGCCGCCGGCCGGCCAGGCGTCGGTCGGGAAGACCGTGCGGTAGAAGCGGTCGTCTCCGGTGATGTCCTCGGTGTGATAGATCGCGCGTGCGGCCTCGTCCACCGCCACTTGCTCGTGCGCCTTGCGGCCGAAGCGGTCCAGGCGCCGGGGCGTGCCTCCGTCGCGCAACGGGCTGGCCTCGAACATGAAGCCGTCCAGGATTTCCTCGCCGTTGATCCAGGTTCCCCAGGGCGTGGCGCCGCCTGAGCAGTTGGTGGAGGTGTTGCGCTGGATCGGATAGGCGTCGACCAGATTTCCATCGGCGTCGAAGCGCAGCGCGCTGACGCCGCCGGAGAAGGGCAGCACCAGCGGCACCGATCCCTTGAGCAGCCCGGTGATGGCGCCAATGCCCCCTTCGACGGCCTCCAGCGTATCGCGCGACAGCAGGTCCGAGAGCAGTGGCGTATCCGGAAGTGCCGAGAACAGCGTCGTGGCGTCGCGTGCCTCCGAGTTGGAGACGTAGATCCAGCCGCCGTCCTCTGTGCGGAAGACGCCGCCGCCGTCCGGGTCCGAATGCCAGACGAAGTCAGGCTGTTCGGGAATCGGCGCTTCGTTGACTACCGCCACGACGCGCGAGCTGAAGCCGGCGGGCAGCTGTACGCCGTTGCCGTCGGCTGCCTGCAGTGGCCCCATGTCGGCGAAGGCGCTGCGAAAGCCCGGATCGCGCGCGGCATTCCCGCCGGTACCGGAGCCGGAGCCGCCGCAGGCGGTGAGCCAGCTGGCGACCGGCACGCTGCCGGCGGCGAAGAGCAGGTTGCGCAGAAAGACACGTCGCGGAAGGCCGCGCTGCTGGATATCGCTGAGGATCGGGTGCGTGGCCCTTTGGGTCATGGCTTCGTCGCGCGAGTTAGGAAGAGGGTAATTAAAGCAACCGCGCCAATATTATGACCAGCGCGTTGCGTTTCGGTGTCAATCAGTCGCACCGTGGTCGAGTACAGCGCATGCTTTCGGGCTGCACATTGGCTGCATTCCCGCCGGTCGGATGCTTTCAGGCGCTTGTCGGAAGGCGGGGTATTCACCGTCGACAAGCACCAGTGCTGCGCCCAATATCGCTTCCTGCCTTCCGCTGCGAGGCGCAAGCCGATGCCGACGTCCAGAAGCGATGCGGGGTTACATACGGCCGCTGCCGGCGCCCTCGCTGCAGCGCCGGCTGATCGCTCGAGCGGTGCAGTAAGTTTGTGGGTCACGCTGCGCACGGTGCTCTCCCCCGGCCGCCCGCTGTGGCCATTCGTGGCCCTGCTGCTGATCGTCTTCCTGCTGCTTGCGATGATGTACGGCGCTTTGGCATTGAACCAGGGCATTCGCGGCTTCTCGGCCGGGGAAAGCGAGTGGTCGAAGGGCCGCAAGGAAGCGGTACACCAGTTGGAACGCTATCTCCACACTGGTGACGAGCAAGCCTGGGCGCGCTTCACCGACGGCCTGAAGGTGCCCCTGGCCTATCACCGCGCGCGTCTGGAAATGGATGAACCTGATTTCCGCATGCCAGTGGCGGTCTCGCATATTGTCGCGGGAGGCTCGCACTCTGAGGACGCGCCCCTGATGGTGCGGCTGTACCGCTGGTTTGGCTGGCAGAGTGAGTTCGCCCACGCCATCGACGCCTGGCGGGAGGCAGATACCCATATCGTCGCGCTGGAAGCGTTGGCACTGCAGATCCGAAGCGCGCGACGCAACGACGCGATGACACCCGCGGCTTCCGAGCGGCTGCTCGCCCAGCTGGACCGCATCGACCTGGAGCTGCTACCGCTGGAAAGGGCCTTCTCCGAGCGTCTTGGCGAGGCGGCGCGATCGATGCAGGCTGTGCTTGCCGTTGTGTTGTTGTCTTCGGCCGTACTGCTGTTGGCCATGGGGGCCTGTGTCGTGCGCAAGGTCACTGCTCGCATCTTCATCGCGCGCACCTATGAGGCCGAGGAGCGCTTCCGCAAGACCTTCGATGTGGCGCCGGTGGGGATCGCCCACATTGCCCTCGACGGTCGCTGGACGCACGTGAATGACAGCCTGTGCCGCATGCTCGGTTATCCGCGCGAGCGCCTGATCGGCGCGCGCGAGGTGGATTTCCTCGCGCTCGACGCCGGCGCTCGCGCCCAGCGCCCGGCTACACTGCCGGTTCCGGGGTTGGCGGATACCTCGCTGGGCGAACGGCGCTACCAGCGGGCCGACGGCCATGCCGTCGTCGCGCAGCTGAACGTGACGCTGGTGCGCGACATCAACGGCCAGCCCTTGAACTACGTCGCTATCGCGCACGACGTCACCGAATCGCGGCGTCTGGCGCAGGAGCTGTCTTTCCGCGCCAAGCATGATCTGCTCACAGGCTTGCTCAACCGTTACGAGTTCGAGCGCCGGTTGAAGCAGGCTGTCGATCGGGTGGCGCCGGATGGCGCGCCCTCTATGTTGTTCTACCTCGACCTTGATCAGTTCAAGGTCGTCAACGACACCTGCGGGCATATGGCTGGTGACGCCATGCTCACCGAGCTGGCGGCGCTCATCCGTGGCTGCCTGCGCGCCGGCGATACGCTGGCACGCTTGGGAGGCGACGAGTTCGGCATCCTGCTGCAGGAATGCCCGGTCGGCACCGCCGAGTGCATCGCCGAGAAGATCCGCTCCGAGATTGCCGCTTTCCGCTTCAGCTGGGGTACGCGCAGTTTCAGCCTGGGCGTGAGCATCGGTATCGTGCCCTTCTCGGCCGGTGAGTACGACGTAGCGCGGCTGCTCAGTGTGGCCGACCACGCCTGCTATGCCGCCAAGGAGGCTGGCCGCAACCAACTGTACGTATCGCATCCGGACGATGACAGCATTACGCGCCATCACGAGGAGATGGACTGGCTCGGCCGCCTGCAGGATGCGCACGACGAGGATCGCTTCCACCTCGTCTGGCAGCCCATCCTGCCTCTGGATCTCGCCCGTGACAGCCCGCCACGTCGCTTCGAAGTCCTGCTGCGTATGCGCGACCCCGACGGTAGCGTGATTCTGCCCGGCTCCTTCCTCGCTGCGGCCGAGCGCTACGGCAAGATCATCGAGCTGGATTCCTGGGTCGTTACTACGGTGCTGGACTGGCTGAACGATAACGTCGACTGCGCCGAGCGCATTGACCAGATCAACGTCAACGTCAGCGGCGCGGCCATGAGCGACCCGCGCTACATTGATCTCGTCACTGCCCGCATCGCCCGGTCAGCCTTTCCAGCAGACCGCCTCTGCTTCGAGGTCACCGAGACCATGGCGATCTCGAATATCGACGCGGCCATCGCCTTCATGAATCGCCTCAGCGGTTACGGCTGCAGCTTCGCCCTCGACGATTTCGGCATCGGCAGCTCATCCTTTGCCTATCTCAACGCCTTGCCCGTCGACCACGTGAAGATCGACGGCGCCTTCGTGCACGACCTCGACAGCGACCCGGTGCACGAGGCCATCACCCGCTGCATCATCGAGGTCGCGCACTCCATGGGCAAGGGCACCATCGCCGAGTTCGTCGAAACCGAGGGCGTTCGCCGCCGGCTCAAGCAACTCGGCTGCGATCAGGTCCAGGGCTTCGCCATCGGCGCCCCCACCGGTCTGGGCGACTTCACGCTCCGCCCGGCGCGAGTGGGGCGGCCGGTGCTCATCGACGTGACGGAGCGCATGGCCGTATAGCCTGCGCGAGGTTCCGACGGTCGATGCTTTTCAGGCTGCCTGAAAGCGCATTCCGAGGAACGGCCGGCCTTCCGCACAGCGGGCAGCGGGCGCTAGTTCCCGCCTTCTTCCTTTTTCCTCTGCTCCCGCATGTCGTCCTGGTCATCGGTTGTGGTCGTCGAGCCAGGCGGATCGCTGGCCGGAAAGGTCTCGTCTAGGGATTCGTCGACGATCTCCTCCGTGTGCTTCTCGTCCCCGGTCTTTTCGCTCTCGCGATCCTGCTTCCGGTCCTTGGTGCTCATTCAGCGTCTCCCACAATTGGATGGACGTACCCAGCATGGGGCCGCGGCGGGCGGTGGGCAATAGCCTCCATCAATGCATGCCTTAAGCGCAGCCCGCGCCGGCCGGTAGATGCCCGGAGTCGCGTCCGTGCCGCGCGTCCAGATGCTGCAGCTTGTCAGGGTTGCGCACGATGAAGATGCCGCAGATGCAGCCGGCTTTGTCCGCCTCCAGGGCCACTGTCTGGATAGGCGTGCCGTCGGGGTAGTGCACCAGATAGCCGGGCAGCCCGTTGACAGTGCCGGGCGTGAAGCGCGCGTCGACCGGCGGCGGATACTTGCGCGCCAGGCCGTGCAGTACGCGCGCAACGCGATCGCGGCCGTGCACGGGGATGCCGATCGCGACGACGCGGCCGCCACCGTCGGAGACCAGGCGCGCGTCCTCGGCCAGCATCGCTTTCAGCGCGTCGAGCTCGCCGCTGCGCAGCGCCTGCAGAAAGGCCTCGGCCAGCCGTTGACCGGACTCCCCGGAAACCCGGTAGCGCGGCCGTGCTTCGCGCACCCGCGCCCGCGCCCGCGCGGCAAGCTGGCGACAGGCCGCCGGTGAGCGCTCCAGGGCCCGCGCGACCTCCTCGAAATCGGTTTCGAAGACATCGTGCAGCAGAAAGGCCGCGCGCTCGGCCGGGGACAGGCGTTCCAGTGTAAGCATGAAGGCGTAGGAGATATCGTCGGCGAGTTCACCCACGGCCGCAGGGTCCTGCTGCTGCTCATCTCCATCCAGCACCGGCTCCGGTCGCCACGGCCCGACATAGACCTCGCGCCGTGCTTGCGCGGACTTCAGGCGGTCCAGGCTGAGGTGCGCCACGATCCGGCGCAGGAATGCACCCGGCTGCATTACGGAATCATGGTCGGCCTCGCGCCAGCGCAGCCAGGCCTCCTGAACGATGTCTTCGGCCTCTGCGTGGGAGCCGAGCATGCGGTAGGCCAGCCCGTGCAGATGCCGACGCTGGGCCTCGAAGGCGCTGGCCGCGGCGGGCTTCATGCCGGGCTGGTTGCGCCCGTCAGCGTCGGTCGCGCCGGTGCGGCTTCCGCGTCGCCGATGCGCAGCCGCGTGCATGTCCGGCCGTGTCCGAGGGCGTACTTCAGTGTTGGGAAGACGCGCGCGCTGGCGATAGCCAGCGCTAGCGAAGCGACGGCGCGATCGCCCCAGCGTTGCCGGATCGTGTCGCGCAGTGCGTCGGCCTCCGGATCGTGCGCCAGCACGGCCGTCGCAAAGCGCCATCCCAGGGCGGTGCTCTCGTCCATGCCGTCAGCATCGCCGGCCACCACGGCGCGCAGCAACTCGGGGGCAACCCCGTCGCGTTCGGCCATGGTGACCACCAGCTGGGCGCAGGGGCCGCAGTCCTCGGTCAGCGTTGCGGCAAGTCGTGCGGCGTGCCAGGCCGGCGCTGGCAGGTTCTCGCGGTAGCGCGCCATGCCCATGAATCGGGAAAAGCGCATAAAGGCGTCGCGACTGATCTCCAGCAGCTCATGGGCGTAGCCCATGTCGTAATCGAAATCCGCCTCGAAGCGGCGCAGGCGTCGGTGCAGCAAGCGCTTGAGCATCGTCACTTCTCCTTATCGTTGGGTAGGGGAGCGGGGCCACGCCAGCGCCAGTACCAGCGCCGGTACCAGGATCACGAGCGCGAAGTCCTGCGCCAGATGCGCCAATGAGGCGCGGCCGGCGGCGGCGTCCCAAAGGTGCACGAGGGCGTGCAGGGCGAGGAAGGCGCCACCTGCCAGCGCAGCCGGACGTCCGCCAGCGCGACCCAGCGCGAGCCAGATCAGCGCGCCGCCGGCCACCAGATAAGCCGCGCCGATGTCGCGCACGAAGTGCGCGTTGAAGGGCCCGGTGGCCCGCACGGTGGGCAGCGTGTGGTACCAGCTCTCCGGCCCGAGCAGCATGAACAGGCCGTTGCCGGCCAGCCCCAGCGCCAGCATCCACAGTGTTATCAATCGCATTCTCGTCATCGAAGGCAGCTCCTTGCCCTAATGACGAGATGGCCGCGCGCCGTGTGACATGCCCTTCCGGCTGAGTGCTCGCACGCCCGGTGGCGGTACGGTCAGTCCGTGCTGTCGAGCTCCGCGACGTAATCCGGCAGCTTCTCCGCGAATTCCGGAAAGTAGGTCGGAATCACGCTCAGATCGAAGCGCTTCAGAATTGATTGCCGCGGCTCGCGGTCCAGAAGGAAAGCGAAGGCTGCCTCGACGCAGCGCGCCGGTGGACAGTTCTGGCCGACGTAGCGCGCCATATCGGCCTGGCGCATCGTCACCTCGAAGCGGGCTTCGCCTGCGTCGTCACGCAGGGTGACCCGAAAGCGCTTCGGGTCGTCGTCGGAAAGCTGCTCGACTTCAATCATCGCTGTCGCCTCGGCATTTGTCCTGGGGCGTGGCTCAGCTTGCCGGATCCACTGCCAGAGTGCGTGCTCCTGCTCCGCGCGCAGCAGGGGCCGGTCTATGTCGCGAACATGCGTCGGCCGCGTGGTTCGGCTAGCGCGCGTGGCTTGACCGACCCAAGGGCCGGCGAGATACTGCGGTACAGCTGGTCGGATACCCTTAGTTGAATTCTTCCGCCGAAACGCGCCATGCCGCTACTCTCGAGGAGCATCTGAAGCGCGAGAATCCGCTGCTGCTCGAGCCGCTGGCGGAGTTCCGAAAACTGGACCGCGTGGCTCGCGGCCTCGGCCTGCTGGCCCCTGACGACAGCTTCACACGGCGCGTGCCCTGGTGGCCGGTGATCTCTCTGTTGGGCACTTTCTCGGCGGGCAAGTCCACCTTCATCAACGGCTATCTGGGGCTGGAGCTACAACGCACCGGCAATCAGGCTGTGGACGATCGCTTCACGGTGATCTGTTACGGCGAGGAGGAAGAGCCGCGCACTCTACCGGGCTCGGCGCTGGATGCTGATCCGCGCTTTCCCTTCTACCGGATCAGCGGAGACATCGACGAGGTCGCGGCCGGCGAGGGTCGGCGGATCAATACCTACCTGCAATTGCGCGCCTGCAATTCCGAGGCCGTTCGCGGCAAGATTCTGCTGGACTCGCCGGGTTTCGACGCGGACAGCCAGCGCACCGCCACGCTGCGCATCACTGATCGCATCATCGACCTTTCCGACCTGGTGCTGGTGTTCTTCGACGCGCGCCATCCCGAGCCGGGCTCGATGCGTGACACCCTCCAGCACCTGGTGGCCGGCACCATCGCCCGCGATGACGCCTCCAAGTTTGTGTTCGTCCTCAACCAGATCGACGCGGCCGCGGCCGAGGACAACCCGGAAGACTTGGTTGGCGCCTGGCAGCGGGCGCTGGCCTCTGCCGGCCTCACTGCGGGGCATTTCCTGCGTATCTACGACGAGCAGGCCGCCGCGCCGATTGCGGACGAGACTCTGGCAACGCGCTTCAAGGCCAAGAAGGATGAGGACATGGCCGAGATTCACCGGCGTATTCGCGCGGTGGAGGTGGACCGCACCTACCGTGTCGTGGAGTTGCTGCAAAGCGCCGCCGAGACGCTGCGCGGCGTCGGGGGCGCGCAGGATTTGCGCGAATACCGCCGGCAATGGCGCAGCCGCACCCTGCTGTATGACGGGCTGGCGCTGGTGCCCGTGGTGTTGGCGCTGCTGGCCGGATTGTTCTGGGCCAATGACGGCACCCGCAGCCTGTTGAGCACCCTGTTTTCCGGCACGATCATGGGCTGGATCCTCGTCGTAGGCGTTGCCGCCGTGGCGGTGGCCGCACACCTGAGCCTGCGCGAGTTCGCCGCCAAGGGAATCGCCAAGAAGATTCCGCCCGCTTGGCAGCAGCCCTTCCGGCTGGACATGCGTCGGGCCTTCAACAAGGGCAAGCCATGGTGGCGCAGCATGCTGCTGGCCAACCCCCCGGGCTGGAATCCGCTGGCGCGGCGCCGAGTGAATAAAGTCGTCGCCAACCGCGAAACCATGGTGCAGCGGCTCAATGACCGCTTCACCATGCCCTCGGGGTAGCGTCGCTACGGCGGCCTGTTGGGAGCCCGGGGCGCGCGGTTCCCGGTGCCCTCCGGCTACAGCAGTCCGTTGCTCTGCGGAGCCGGCCCCTCGCAGGCAGGCAGCGGCTCGTTCCCGGGCATCAGCCAGATCGGGCTGGAGAATGCGATCGGCCGTCCCGTCTCCGCGTCCTTGATGCGCAGGAAGACGTAGCGCTCGGCGTCGGGCACGGTCACGTCCACTGCGAGATTGGCCGTTTCGCTCTGCATCATCGTGGTGTTGCCAGCGGTCACCAGCTCGATCACCGCTGGAAGGGCTGTGCCGCCGCGTTCCACCCAGGCTTCGAGCGCGAGCTCGCTGCCTGCCGGACGACGCAGGCGTGCACCCATGGGTGCACCGTCGATGGTGAACCCGATGCGCAGATCGTCGTAGCGCTGGGCGACGGCGTACATGCGGCGGGCCAGCATGGCTTCGCGCAAGTCGTCGGCGGCCACCGAGCGGGCGATGAGGACCGTCTTGGGCAGGTTGGAGGCCCCCCAGTCAGTGCCGTGGTGGTCCTCTGAGCTGACTGCACCCACGTGCCAGCCCTTGTCCAGCGCATACGCCAGCCAGCTGCCGCCGGGGCCGCCGGAGTCGTACTCCGAGCCCTTGCCGAAGACTTCCAGACCCACGGTCCGGTAGTCGGCGCCCGGCACGAAGCGGAAGTCGTTGAAGGTGTAGGCCGGGTCACCGCCGATGGGGTCGAGGATGCCCTCGATGTCGTCCTCGCGGCCGGGGTGATTGAAGCTGATCAGCCCGTCGGCGCCGCCGCCGAACTGCGCCGGGTACAGCAGCCACTGCCAGAACTCGGTCATGGATACGGCGTAGCCCGAGGTGGTCTTGGCGTTGATGACATTGCGCGAGAACAGCACGTTGATGTGGCCGAAGCGGTCGGAGGTCCACTCGAAGCCGCGCAGGGCGGTGAAGGCATCCGTGGTCGCTGCTGCCGCCTGTTCCGCCGTGGCTTGCCACTTGAAGAAGGAGTCCACGGGGTTGTCGTCATCGGCGATCACGCACTCCAGCAGCTGCGCTGAGGCGCAGTCGCCGGTGACCGTCAGCGGCAGGCGCGTGTTGTCGGAATGCTCGGTGCTGAAGGCGAAGTCGTAGCCGCGCTCCGCCACCTTGGCGAAGACGTCTGCGGGACGGGTGTTGATCGTGCCGTCCGAGTAGCCGGTGTGTTCGTGCACCGCGCCGATGTAGGGCTCGAAGCTGGCGGCGTCGTACAACGGTGTGCAGGTGTTGGCGGGCGCATCCGGCGGAATCCGCTCCAGCAGATAACTGGGATCGGTCAGGCTGGTGAGCAGCCCGATGCATCCGTCGGGGTCGAGATCGGTCAAGCAGGCCAGCAGTTGCGGGTCGGCGATGATGAGTTCGGAGAAGGGGCAGCCCGGCGTGAGAGGCCCGGCCGCGCACAGGGCGAAGGCGGCCGGGTCCAGCAGGTCGGCCGCCGGTGCCAGCGGGCAGCCGGGCTGCAGCGGATTGAATAGGCAGGAGAGCGGATTCGGCTCGGCTTCCTCGCGGGCGGTGGCCTGTAGCGTGACCGTGCGGCTGGCGCTGTCGATGCCGTCGGAGGCGGTGATATCGAACTGGAAAGCCGTCTGCTCGTCCAATTTCGGCAGCGTGATGCCGGCATCCGCGGTGTTGGCGTCGCGAATGGCCACGCGCGGCGCGGCGTCCTCGACTTGGTTCCAGCTCAGGGCGATGGGGTCGGCGTCGGCGTCGCTGGCCTGCGCACGCAGCGCAGCGTTGTCTCCGGAAAAAGCGGTGGCCGGATCGGCCAGGGCTGAGTCGATGCTGGGCGGAGTGTTGGCGATCGGCAGCACGGTGACCACCGTCATGTCTTCGGCACGGCCGCCTTCGTTGTCGATGGCCACCAGGGCGAAGTTCAGCTCGGTCTGTTCAGAGAAATTGGGTGCGGTGAACACAGCTTCCAGGGTGTCGACGCCCAGCAGCTCGATGGCCGGATCGGTGAAACGCGGCTCCCAGCGCAGCTCGGCAATACTGCCGTCCGGATCGCCGGCGGTGCCGCGCAGCGTGACTTCGTCACCCGCAGTCACCGTTTGCCCGCTGCCGGCGTCGACAATCGGCAGGGCGTTCGCCACCACATCGAGCACGGTGACGCGCACGGTGTCCGTGCCCTGGACACCGGCCGAGTCGGTGGCCGTCAGACGGAAGCTCAGCGGCGTGTCCTCGGCCACCTGCGGCAGAGTCAGCCGCAGGATGTTCTGGTCGGTGGCGCCGTCGACCTCTGCGGTCGGGCCGCTCAGCTGTGCCCATTCCAGCTCGCGAATGGAGCGTCCACCCTTGGCGGTGGCGGTACCGACCAGCTCCAGCGTGCTCGCTTCCTCGACCGAGCGGTCGGCGCCGGCGGAGACTTCCGGTGCTTCGGCCGGGTCGTCGTTGTCGAGCACGGTGACGTTGTAGACGGCAGAGGCGCTGGCGCCGGCATCGTCGACCACCGTGGCCGTCAGCTCGATGGTCTCGGGCTGGGATACGTCCGGGGCCCTAAAGCGGTACTCGTGCCTCGTGCTGGAGGGAGACTGCGGGGCAACGGTGCCGCTGCTGACGGTCCAATCGAAGCGGGTGATCGTGCCATCGGGGTCATCGGCGCTGGCCGAAACAAGCACGTCGTCGCCTTCCACGACCTGAGAGGGGCCCGAGAGTTCGACTGTGGGGGCGATGTTGGCTGAGTCGGTCGGGCTGCTGGTGCTGCGGTCGTCCCCGCCGCCGCACGCGGTAACAAGCCAGGCCGACGCACAGATGGCGTGAAGCGCGAGTGAGCGTTGCAAGATCATTATCCGGTCAAGAATCTGTCACACGGTATCGGTTCTGCGTGACAGCCTTGTTGCCCCGCCGGTCGCTCCGGATGGACGGCGCATTGCCACGGCCAGAAGGAATTCGCCCGCGGAGGGCGCGTTCGCGAGCTTCCCTTATTGATCCATCAGTCGATGCGCTCGCCCAATAGCAGCACGATCAATGCCACCGTCAGCGCCACCGCACCGACAATGGCGGGGATGAAGGCTAGGGCGCCAGCGAGGCTGGGATCGCCTAGCGGCGACTCGTGCAGGGAAAGCCCATGGTTTTGGGCGAACATGCCGAAGAGATAGAACATGCCATTGCCCCACACGGCGATGATGACGCCCCAGCTGACGAGTGCGGCGCCGGTGGCCGTGACGGTGACAGCGCGCAGGGCGAAGGCCAGTGCGATGGCCATGATGCCGTTCATCAGCATGCCGATATGAAAGATGCGCCAGCCGCGTGTACTGCCGGGGATCTCGACATCCAGAAAGACTGGTATGGGGGAGAGGGAAACGCCCTGCAGCATGGAGAAGGCGAGGGCGAAGCCGCCAACCAGGGCGACGAGCATCGCCGCCACCCCGTGCTTAATCATTCGGTTCGCGTGCAGGCCATTCATGAGGTGTCTCCCTTGCGTTGTACTGAGTAATGGCGCGATAGTAGTCGTTGAACGATCGTACGGGTAGTGTTCCCGCCGGTCCTGTATCGCGGAATGCGAGTCGCGGAAGCCCCGCCAGAGAAGGGAAATAACCTTCGGCAGGGACGATCACCCGCTTCGGGTGAGGAGGAGACAAATGGATGCTGCGCCGATTCACCCCATGTCGGACTTTCCGGTCCGACAACTGAAGTTCAGTGTTGAGGCCCTGTCGCCCGACGAACTGGTGTGGAGCCGGAGCTCTCCGATCTTCTCCGTATTCCTGAATGCCTTCGGGGTGCATGTGCCGTACTTCGAGCGCTATCTGGTGCATTCCATGCGCCAGGCGCGGCCCCATATTCGGGACCCGAAGCTACAGCGCGACGTCACGGCCATCATCGGGCAGGAAGCGCATCACGCGCGCAACTTCGTTGCGTTAAATGAAATGTTCGCCAAGCGCTACCCGAAGATCGCCGACTGCGATGCCCGAGCGCGTGATTACTTTGCCGAGCGCGCCCAGAAGGACGATCTGCGCCGACTCGTGGGCTTCACGGCCGGCTACGAGACCTTCACCTTCCTCGCCGGGGCGATCGTCCTGCAGAATCACCCGCGCTGGCTGGCGGATTCGCACCCGGTCATTAATGCCATGTGGGTGTGGCACCAGGTGGAGGAGGTCGAGCACGGCGCAGTGGCGATCGACGTCTACCGGCACCTCTACGGCGAGCACGAGTGGTATCGCAAGTGGATGGTGCTGGTGGCGCTGCGGCACATCGTTGAGGAAACGGTGCGGGCCTATGTGCACATGTGCCGTGTCGAAGGCTGGATGCGCGGGCCGCTCAAGGCGGCACGCAGTCTCGGCTTTCTGGTGCGCATCCTCGCGCAGCTTCTGCGCAACGCCGCACCGGCCATGCGCCGCTCATATGATCCACGTCGGCATCCCATCGTGACCAATCGGCAAAGCCCGATCCAGATTGCCTGGCGGCGCTACGAGAAGAGCGGTGGCGATGTCCTGGAGATCGACCGGGAGAAGATGGCGCGCATTCTGCGCATGCCGGCGCCGTCCGCGCAGGCATCCTAAGCCGCATCGCCCGATCGCCCGCAACCAACGAGCAGACGTGCCCCAGCACGCGGACTTTCACCAGCAGTGCCAATGCCAGTGCGGTGCGGCGGCCTTCAGCGTGCAGCGCCCCCCGCTGATGCGCTTTATCTGTCACTGCACGGTCTGCCAGCGTTTCAACGACGCGCCCCTTGCCGATATGGTGGTGCTGTTGACCAAGGGTGTCGTACCGCCTCCGGAAGGCACCGTGCATTTCGACACCTACCGGCCACCGCCAGCGGTGCAGCGGGGTAAATGTGCTTCCTGTGACAAGCCGGCCGTCGAGTTCATGCGCCTGCCGCTCTATCCGGGCCTGACCTTCGTGCCGACTGCGAACTTCGCGGGTGATGCGCTACTGCCCGAACCGTGCATGCATGTGTTCTATGAAAAGCGCATGGTCGACGTCGACGATGCCTTGCCCAAGTACCAGGGCTACCTGAAGAGCCAGCTCGCCTTCGCGCGCGCCATATATCCCGCATGGTGGCGGAATCGGGGCGTCGCTTAGCGGCATTGCTGACTTCGGCACGGGGCTACGATCGGCGTGCCGCGTGCACTGAACTCATGGCAGGAAAAGATGATGCGCGCCCTGCACGATGGCGACCAGTCCCAGCGCCCACAGGCTGCAGGCCATCACATCGAACATCGTGTAACGCGCGCGCTCGAATTCGGTGATGCCCATCATCGCGGGCACCAGGCTGCGGATGGCGGGGATGAAGCGGCCGATGAAGATGGCCCAGGGACCGAAGCGGCGCACCATGGCCTCGGTGCGCTCCCAGCGCTGCTGATTGCGGCGGATGATGCGCCAGCCATGCACCCGGTGGCCGATCGCCCGACCGGCGTAATAACCGACATGGTCACCCAGTGACGAGCCCACCATCGCCATGCCTGCCATCAGCCAGAGATTGGCCCAGTCGTTGGCGTAGAACACCGAAGTAACCACCACCAGCATCAGGCTGGGCACGAAGAGGCCGATGCCCACGCAGGTCTCCATGAAGGCGAGTAGTGGAACCAGCCACAGCGCCTGGTCGCGGTGCTCGCTGGCCCAGGCGAGGATGGATTCGATCATGGCTTAGAGACGTTCTGATTCATGTCGCGAGCGAAGGCATCTTGGCCGCCGCCGGAGCGTGGGAAGCGCAGTGTATGGGGTAATACATGAGCATTTCGAGCACCGCCGGCGGCCAAGATGTCGAGCGCAGCAAGAAATCTGAGCTTTCCTAGTGCCGCGGTGGGCGCGGAAACAGCACCGGTGTGCTGGCCTTGTACGCCTCGTACTCTGGATCGCCGCCCCAGCTCTTGTCGGCACGCTTCTCCAGCATCGGGATGCCGCTGACCTTGTTCAGCAGCCAGAAGACGAACAGCGGCGAGGCCCATCCCAGCCACTGCCAACCGGCCATTGCCGGCGTTGCCATGATGGCGATGCCCGTCCACAGCAAGATCTCGCCAAAGTAATTCGGATGCCGCGACCAAGCCCAGAGACCGTGCCGGATGAAGTGTCCGCGGTTGGCTGGTTCTGCCCGGAAGGCCGACTTCTGGCGATCCGCAATCGCCTCGATCGCGAAGCCCGCGACCCAGACCGCCAGGCCCAGCGTCGCCCACACGTCCCAGTTTGATGCGGCCGGGCTGGTGACCGCGATCAGTGCAGCCAGCAGCGTCATGAAGACCCAGAGCCCCTGGAAAGTCCACGCCATGAAGAAGCGGCCCCAGTGCGGCTTGATGTCATCGAAGCGACCGTCCTTGCCACTGCGCTTGACGCGGCGGAACAGGAAGCTGCCCAGCCGACCGCACCACATCAGCACCAGCGCTGCGATCACCCCGCCGCGCGCATCCGGCGCGCCGAGGCCCGCTGCCAGCAGGATCACGCTGGCGTAGGTGAGCGAGCCGGCCAGATCGTAGTAGTGCTCGGTCTGGCGCAGGAAGGAGGGGATGAAGACCAGCCACTGCACCGCAAAGGCGAACAGTGCGAGCGCGGCCAGCAAGGGCAGCCCGGCGAGGTGCTGCGCACCATCGTCGAGTAACACGGCCAGCCCCAGCGCGAGCAGGGTTACGAGCAGGCTGATGACAAAGGCAACGCTGTTGCGCAAAGGAAACTCCGGGGCGACGGCGCCGAGCGCCGGGCAGTGGTTAGTCAGAGTGTGACCTATGCCGGCGCTGCAACAAAGCCTGTCGCAGCACACGTCACAAAGAAGCTGCGCGCCGGGGCGCATATTCCTGCAAGAATGGCTGCCCGCCGTCATCTATAAGCACTGAGACCCCATCATGGGCCTACGCCTGCTCAACCGCGTCATCTATCGCATCGTTCGGCTGATGCAGACGAGTTATCGCTTTCGCTTTGACGGTCAAGCTGCCGTGTCCGCGCCGCCGGACGCAAGCCACTGCATCCTGGCGATCTGGCATCAGAACCTGTTCGCCGGCATCCTCGCGCAGACCGGCCGGCGTCACGTGGTCATCATCTCGCGTTCGCGTGATGGCGACCCCGTGACGAAAGTGTGCGAGGGCCTCGGGCACATGGTCTGTCGCGGCAGTTCCAGAAAGGGTGACGCCGACAAGGGTGGCAAGGCGGCCAAGGATGAAATGATTGCCGAACTCAATGGCGGCCTATCAGGCGCGGTGACAGTCGACGGGCCGAAGGGCCCCGCGTTCGAGGTCAAGCCCGGGATTATCGAGATGGCGCGCCAGACCGGCATTCCCATCGTCCCCTATTTGCCATTGCCAAGACGCTTCTGGTCCTGTCGCAGTTGGGATGCCTTCCGCATTCCCAAGCCATTTACCCGGATCGACGTGTATTACGGGGCGCCGATCCGTGTTGCGAATGACACGCCCTTCGCGGACTTTCCTCTATTCCAGGAGCAAATTGCCCGCAGCCTGGTGCAGATGGAAGAACGCTTCGGCAGATAACCACAACCACCGGAGGAGACCATGTCCCTGCAAAGCGCCCGCCGTTTGCTGGTCAATAAACACGATCTGACAAAGAGCCGCGTCGAGGAGCAGGCGCCGCCTGCAGAGCCGGCCGCGGGCGAGGCGCTGCTCGCGCCCGACCTCTTCTCGCTGACCACCAACAACGTCACCTACGCGGCCTACGGTGAGGCCATGCGCTACTGGGAGTTCTTTCCCACCGGCGAGGACGAGTGGGGCCAGGTGCCGGTCTGGGGCTTCGCCAATGTGGTCGCCTCGAAGGTCGAGGGCCTCAGCGCAGGCGACCGCTTCTACGGCTATTTCCCGCCGGCCAGCGTGCTGCGCGTGCAGCCGGTGAAGGTCGGCGATCACGGCTTCCGCGACGGCACCGCCCACCGGCAGCCGCTGCCCCCGGCCTACAACCAGTACTTCCGCTGCCAGCACGACCCGCTGTACACCCCGGACAGCGAGGCCTTCCAGGCCATCTACCGACCGCTGTTCATCACCTCCTTCACGCTGGCCGATTTCCTGGCCGACAACGACTGGTTCGGCGCCGAGCGCGTCCTGCTATCCAGCGCCTCCAGCAAGACCGCCTATGGCACGGCCTTCTGCATTGGCGATGCGGTGGAGACGATCGGGCTGACCTCCGCGCCCAATCGCGAATTCGTCACGGGCTCCGGCTGCTACCAGCGCACCCTGATCTATCCCGAGCTGGAGAGCCTGGACGCGAAGATTCCTACGCTCTACGTGGATTTCTCCGGCGACCGCGAACTGCGCAGCCGCATTCACCATCACTGCAGCCAGCTCAAGCACAGCTGCGTGGTGGGCTCCGCCCAGACCGTCGAGCTGCCGCAGAAGCAGGAACTGCCCGGCCCGCCGCCGAAGTTCTTCTTCGCGCCGGACCAGATCGGCAAGCGTATCGGCGAGTGGGGCCCGCAGGGATTCGGGGAACAGCTCGGCGGCGCCTGGTCGCGCTTCCACGCCCACGTCGATGACGCACAACGCGATCTGCTTGAGGTGGTCGAAGGCCAGGGGCTCGAGGATGCCCGGCAAGTCTTCGAGCAGTTGCTGGCCGGTCGCGTGCCACCACGCGACGGCCATGTGATTCGTCTGGATCGATAGGCTGCACGCGGCGACGGTTAGCGCCGGATTGCCGTAGTGCCAGCACCGTGCTCAGTCGCCGATGGCTAGCGTGACGACTCAGCGCTTGTAGGCGTGCGGCGTGGCCTGGGAGAAGTTCCGGGACGGGTCGCCGAAATCCCGGAGCTTGAACACGAAGCCGGTCGCCGCGCGCCGCGTTGTCAGACCAGCCTCCGGGGCGATGCGGTAGCGGAGCCAGCCGTTAGATGCGCCGCCGCCGAGTGCGCCGGTATCGATGAATAAGGGCACTGCGGAGCGCAGGGCAGATTCGGCCGTTCCACTGCCGATGCTGATGACGTTGGCGGCATAGGGTGGAATCGCCGCCGAGCCCGGGGCGGGCTCGATCCACGGGCTGTGACCGGTCTCCCGGTCAAGGATGCGGTAAGCCACCGAATAGATCTCAGCCCTGCCGTCGTTATCCTGCTGGAAAGGGATGTGTCCGAGCCTGGGGCAGAGATGCTCGCGCAGTCCGGTGACCTCGAACCTGGAGAGAACCTCTCGCGGCGAATCCGGATCGTCTTCCGGCCATCCATCGAAGACTTCACCGGCCACAGCGTCCGGCCCTCCGTCCCTGGAACCCTTGTGGCGCCAGGCGCTGCAGCCCGCCGCGACATTGGCGACGTGCTCGTCGCTCTGATAGCGCTTGGTGGGGAAGGTGAGCACCCAGTCGGACGATGCACCGGTGGCCGGGTTGCGCGTCCATTCGTTGCCGACCTCAACAGCTTTGAGCGCTTCGTCGACCGCGCCCAGTCCACCGGTGCTCCATAGACCTTCATGTGCGGCCAGAGTGGGTTCCAGGCGCCACGGGTAAGCCGTGGCCGTGACGAGGTTCTGCCCCAGGCCCCAGCCAGCAAGATGCGTTGACGGGATGCCGGCGGCGAAGCCCCCCGCCTTGTTGACGAGCGAGACGTTGACCCGCAAGGGCTGCGCGCTCTGCAGGGCGCGATAGTTGCCTTCCTCGCGCGCTACCGGGTCCCCGGAGCCGGCCTCTCCTGGAATAGCGCTGATGCCGCCTTCCCAGCTATCGGTTTGATTGCCGAAGGCGGCCTCGACGCGCGCGCAGTCGCGCGGCTCGCCGTCCACGGGGCTGGCGTACCACGGGATGGTCTCCTCCGCGCCGTGGCGCTGCGCTTCGCCCATCGTCACGATCTCGATGTAGCCCTCGGACATGCGCGAAGGATCGCCGTTGGTGGCGGTGTGATCGGTGAAGCGCCCCGGTTCGCCCGGCGGCAGCAGCTGGTTCAGGCTCGTGGAATAGGCCAGCTCGTCGGCGGTCAGGGCGTCGTCGCGCAGCTGCAGCGGCACGGTGCAGCTGCGGTCGTTGGTGCGGACCACCGGGCGGCCCATCGCGTCGGCTGTCAGCCATCCGGCCCATACGTCGGTGGGCGCGAGCAGCACGGTGAAGTTCAGAACATCGCGCCCATTCCGGGCTTCGAGCAGGCGCAGCTTCACGGCGAGGCTGTTGCGCGACGTGTTGGTGAGGTTGATCAGCGTCGACCAGCCGTCATTCACCGTGTAGTACGGCACGACGACGGCGCTGCCGCCCTCGCTCGTCGATGCCGTGATGGCTGCCTGGCTGATGGCCGGCGCGGAATGCAGCAGGGCAAGACCCAGCCACACGAGGCATAACCCCGCTCCCCTTCGGTGGTTCCACATCTCCGCCCCCTACGCTCCCATGCAGGAGCTTTCTGTTTGCGGGCAGCATACTACCGCGGTGACCGGGTGGCTATCCGCGCGGCTGTCGGGCTTGTCCCCACGATCCGGTATACGCGCTTCGCCAACCCGGGTCGCTTGGGCGGCTGCGTCCCTGGCTGCCAGGGCCTACCCGCTTAGGCAGGGCGCTGCAGGCGGCCTTGCGCGCACAATCCGACGAAGTTGCAAGAAAAACGGAGGAGACACCTTTGAAACTCGAAAAACTGTTGACCTATCACGCCGAGCTCAGAGCCCCGCAACCCGTGGGCGAGGGGCCATTCGGCAATCGCATGATCGTGGAAGTCACCGGCGGCTGGTTCGAAGGCCCCAAGCTGAAGGGCAAGCTCCTGAGCTGCGGCGGCGACTGGCTGCTGGCCCATCCCGACGGCTACGGCCGGATCGACGTGCGCGGCACGCTACTCACCGACGACGGCGCGCATATCTACATGCAGTACCAGGGCGTGCTGCAGCTCACCGAAGGGGTCATGGCCATTCTCGGCGGCGGCGACACGCCCACCCAGTACGGCGACCAGAATTTCTTCACCGCCCCGCGCTTCGAGACCGGCGACGAGCGCTACCAATGGCTCAACCAGCTCCAGTGCGTCAGCGAAGGCCGCGCGGTGCCGGGTCCCGGGGTGGAGTACAACGTCTATCAGTGCGTCAACGACTGATTTCAGGCTGCCCCAGCCTTATCCGACCCCGCGGCGTGCGCAGCCACCGAGCAGGCCGCACGGCAGGCAGGGCTGGGGCAACACCTATATTGCTGGGCCGGAAAGAATCCGCGCCCGATTCCTTGGTTGGACCAGCTGGCCCGCGACACTACGCGAAGGTTAGTGTACAGTTGTGCACTTCGTCCTCCGCACGCCGTGGGGAGCAGCTATGCGTATTGCACAAAGCGTACAGGGCGCCGCCCGCCTGGGCTTCGATACCGTCGACGGCGTCACGAATATCGTCGAAGGGATGTACCGCAACATCTCGGCCTTCCCGCTGCCCTTCGGCCGCGCGCCGGAAGGCGGTGCCCGGGGCATCGCCGGCCTGGTGCACGAGGCCGTGCGGCAGGTCAACGGCGCGGTGCGCCAGGGCGTGGACGCCACGCTGACGCAGGTGGCCGAGCACCTGGAGTATGAGGCGCCGGATTCCCCCGCCGCGCTCGCCCTCGTCTCCGCCCTCAACGGCGTGGTCGGTGATCACCTGGAAGCCACGGACAATCCGCTGGCCATTCCCATGGAACTGGTCAGCGAGCCCGCCGACGCCGGCCCGGACATTCTGGTCATGGTCCACGGCCTGGCGATGCATCACAGCTTCTTCACCTGGAAGGGGCACAACCATGGCGAAGCCGTGGCACGCAGCCATGGCTACAGCCCGGTCTGGGCGCACTACAACTCGGGCCGGCATATCGCCGTCAACGGCCACGAGCTGGCCGACAAGCTGGAACAGCTCGTCGACGACTGGCCCGTGCCGGTGCGTTCCATCCGTTTCATCGGTTTCAGCATGGGGGGGGGCTGGTCACCCGCAGCGCCCTGCATGCCGCCGGCAAGCGCGGCCACCGCTGGCCGGCGCTGACCCGGCAGGCCGTCTACCTCGCCTCGCCGCATCACGGCTCCGCCGTCGAGCGCGGCGGCAACTGGTTCCAGGCCGCCTTCCAGATCAGTCCCTATTCCGCGCCCCTGGCCGCACTGGGCATGATCCGAAGCGCCGGTATCACGGACCTGCGTCACGGCAACGTCGTCGACGAAGACTGCCATCCGGAGCGCTTCGCGTATCACGACGACCGCCGGCAGATCACGCCGCTGGCGCCGAACATCGAGCACTTCGCGGTCGCCGCGTCATTGGCAACGGATCGCAACGACCACTTGCGCCGGCCCCTGGGCGACGGCCTGGTCGCGCCACGCAGTGCCCTGGGCGATCACCGCGACCCCGCGCGCTCCCTGGGTATTCCAGCGGCCAACCGCCTGCTCGTCACGGGCGTCGGCCACCTGCAGCTGCTCGCCCACCCCGAGGTCCACGCCTGCCTGGACCGCTGGCTGGCGCCTGACCGTACTTAGATCGCGGCCAGTCGCTTCACGGTGTCGGGATACTTCTCGACCAAACGAATCAGGAGCGCTGCCTGCTGGTTCGGTTTTGCGCGTCCCTGCTCCCAATTCTCCAGGGTGCGCTCCTTCGTTCGAAGATAGTCCGCGAACACCGGGCGGGACAGATTGAGCTGTGTCCGCAATGCGATCAGCTCTTCCGGGGTGATGTCTTGAGCAGGCCGTGCTTTCCGTGTGTGGGTGCGCAGCGTGCGTTTGCCGGTGCGCTGCTTCTCAAGCGCATCCAGGCCCTCGTTGATTTCGTCGAACAGATTTCGCTTCGTCATCTTCGCTTGCTCCGCGCGGTGACCTCCGCCTTGACCCGCCTTCCGATGGCTTTCCTCTGGTCTGCGGTCAGATCGCTCGCTTCATTCTTGTCATAGAGCGTAAACAGCCAGAACTCTGGGCCGCCGCTCCACCAGTAATAGATCACCCGCAGCCCACCGCGCTTCCCTTTACCTCGACGGGGATCTGCGTACCGCAGCTTTCGGACACCGCCAGCACCTGGAACGAGATCTCCAGCCTCTGGGTCATCCATAAGCATGCTCTGCAATTCAGAGAACTGCCCCTCAGTCATGTAGTCGGCGCGTCGACTCTCGAAAGCTGGCAGTTCAATGAACACGGCCTTCATGCGAGCAAAAAGGTACGCAATCTGCGTACCTTTGTCAATGCCGCCCTATGACCGGATCGCGCTCACAGCAGTTAGCCAGGGACCTTGGTAGGCGCCTCTGTCTTCAGCCACCAGAATGGACACGGCCGTGATCATTACGCTTCGGCCAATGGCCCGCCGTTGCTAAGCTGATGGGATGGTGGCATCGACGGTAACCGTATTCGGGGGCACCGGCTTTCTCGGCCGCAGGATCGTGTCGACGCTGCTTGAGGCCGGCCATGCGGTGCGCGTAGCCACCAGAAACCCGGAGCGGGGTAACCCCGCATGGGCGGACCGCGTAGAGCCCATCACCGCCGACGTGCGCGACCCCGCAGCGGTTGCCCGAGCCGTGGAAGGCGCGGACGCCGTGGTGAACGCCGTCGCCCTCTACGTCGAAGCGCCGGGGCTGGACTTCGAGAGCGTGCATGTCGAAGGCGCCCGGAACGTAGCTGAGGCTGCCCAGGTACAGGACGAGCGAAAGCTGATCCATATCTCCGGCATCGGCGCCAGCGAATCCTCCCCCTCGGCCTATGTCCGTGCCCGTGCCCGTGGAGAGCACGCCGTGCGCGAGGCATGCGGCAACGCCGTCATCCTGCAGCCCGGCGTGCTCTTCGGGCCGAATGATTCCTTCGTAAGCACGCTAACGGCCGTTACCCGTCTGCCGCTGGTGCCGCTGTTCGGGTGGGGCGAAACCCGCCTGCATCCCGTGCATGTGGATGACGTCGCCAGTGCAGTGCGGCGTGCAATTGAATATCCGGCGACCGCCGGCCGTACCTTCGAGCTGGGTGGTGCGGGCACCTACCGCTATCGCGAGATCCTGGTTCAGGTGCTCGCCGCAACTGGCCGCCGGCGGTTGCTGGTGCCGGTGCCTTTCGCTGTCTGGCATCTGCTCGCAGCGATGGCTGCATGTTTGCCTAGCCCGCCGCTGACCCGTGACCAGGTGCTGCTGATGCGTCAGGACAATGTGGTCGGTCTTGGCGCCGCCGGATTCGCGGAATTGGGCATCACGCCGCGGGACTTCGCAGCCACGCTGTCCGAGTGCCTGCGCTGAGGCGTGAGTGCATAGTCACTGAACTTGCGAGCCTATGAGTCTCTTTTCGGGCGTGCACTGCGGCGGTCTGCCGAGGGAGTGCGTTGTCTGCTTCGTGCTGCGGACTCAACCGAAACCGTGGTCTACGCGTACATAGGGAAGATCGAGCGTGGTCTCTCTAACTCCTGAGTCTCTAAAAGATCTCCAAGTGACAAAATTTGCTCGCAAGCAATTAAAGGGCTATAGTGCATGAACGATCCTAAGAGGAGACGTGCGATGTACAGCATTGATGTTGACTTTGACGTTTATAAGCAGCTCACGGTGCGGAGAACGACAGAGGACGTTAGTTACAACGACGTCATCCGTGATTTGCTTGGTCTTGGCGCAGCTTCTGAGAGCAAGGAGCGAGATGCTGAACGAACAGCTTCGGGCGGTTGGATAGCTAAAGGCGTGCGATTCCCAAAAGGCACGGAGTTCAGAAGTTCCTATAAAGGGATAGTTCATACCGGTCACGTCGAGGATGGAGGGCTTATCGTTAATGGCAAGCGCTATACGTCGCCTTCTTCAGCGGCAGTCGCCATCACTGGAAGCGCTGTAAACGGGTGGCGCTTCTGGGAATGCCGGTTCCCGGGAAAGGTGGGCTGGCAATCTATCGAAGCGCTACGTTGAGTGGCCGTTCACGGGCGAACTCGCCACGCTTGCGTCCATGTCCAGGCATCGCGAGGCTCGCCTCGACGGCGGTAAACTAACTCGATGACGCGCGACGGCAGATTTACCGCTATCAGCTTGTACACCGGGGCCGGCGGGCTAGATCTCGGCTTCGAGGCGGCGGGCTTCGATACGCGCGTGGCGGTGGAGATGGATAGCCCGTGCGTCGAGACCCTTCGCGCCAACCGTGAATGGCCGGTCATCGACCGCTCCATTCACGCTGTTTCCTCGGACGAGCTGCTGAGAACGGCTGGCCTGGAAGTGGGCGAGGCCGATGTTCTTATCGGCGGTCCACCTTGCCAGCCCTTTTCTAAGGCCGGTTACTGGGCTTCCGGCGATGCGCGTCGACTGGATGATCCGCGCGCGGACACAGTCGCCGCCTTCCTGCGCGTGGTTCGGGACACGCAGCCGCGCGCTTTCCTCATGGAGAACGTCGCCGGTCTCGCCTATCGCGGCAAAGACGAAGGCTTTCGCCTGATTCAGAGCACGCTCGAGTCCATCAACCAAGCCTGCGGTACAAACTATAAGGCTGATTTGCTTGTGCTGAACGCGGCGGACTATGGGGTTCCCCAGATCCGTGAGCGTGCTCTGCTGATAGCCAGCCGCGACGGCGTTTCGATTGGGAGCTTTCCCGCCACGTACGCGCCAGCGAGCCTAGAAGCGCAGCGCGCCTTACCGTTGGACACACGGCTGCCGCCGTATCGCACCGCCTGGGACGCGCTGTGGGATCTGCAGGACGACGACAGCCCCGAGCTGGCAATGCGCGGGAAGTGGGGTGATCTACTGCCCTCCATTCCCGAGGGAGCGAACTACCTCCACCACACCGAGCGTGGCGAGGGTATGCCGCTATTCGGTTGGCGTCGGCGCTTCTGGAACTTCCTGCTCAAGCTCGCCAAGGATCAACCATCCTGGACGCTGACTGCCCAGCCCGGGCCAGCGACGGGGCCCTTTCATTGGAAGAGCCGGCGGTTATCGGGTCGTGAGCTATGCCGGTTGCAGACCATGCCCGACAGCTTCGAGGTGATTGGCTCCCTCGGCGCGGTCCAGAAACAGGTTGGCAACGCCGTGCCCTCCGCTCTGGCGGAGATGCTCGCGTTGGGTATTCGGCAGCGACTTCTCGGCGATGGCACGGTCGATGCGGTGGCGCCTACCCTGATCCCGGAGCGGCGTGATGATGTGCCGCCACCGGAGCCGGTGCAGCCCGTGGCGGAGAAGTATCTTCACCTCGTCGGCGAGCACCAGGCGCACCCGGGAACCGGTAAGGGATATCGCGCCGTGGCCCGTAGCGCCGTGTAGTTATGGAGTACCACCGTTACGGCGTTAGTCGTGCGCAGAAGGCGCCATTGCTTGCCTACATGCGCGAGGCGCTCGAGACGTGCGGCTGCCGCATCCTTCGTTGCTCCGCTTCCGGTGAGGCGCCATTTCGCATCAGCTTCGAAGCACCTGACGGCGAGCGAATGGGCATCATTGCCTACGCCTTCTTCGCCAACAGCCAACGTACGCGGAATCGGCCGGACGACGAGCACCGATTCCAGGTCAAATACGGTCAGGACAACAAGCAGGAGCACGAGCTGTGGCAGGACCCATACGAGGTCTACACAACGCTCTTTCTCGGTATTGATCCGGAGCGCGGCGTTTTCGTAGGCGCCGACCCAGTGCTGCACAGTCCGACCCGTTTCTTCATCTCCGTCGAGTACAAGGAGGAACACGTCCGGCAGATTCAGGAGGACGGCTGGGCAGCGTGGGAGCGGATACGGCGCGGCCAGCGCGGCGAGCAGCCCATCGAGATACTGGTCGGTGGCGTGCGCGAGAGCTTTCTACGCTACGTCCGCTTCGAGCGCGCGGCCAAGGGCATGGACCCCGGTCATCGACAGCTTCTGGCTGAGAAGATTGCGGACCTTGGCGCACTGGAGCGCTCCGGATTCGCGGTCGCGCAGGCAGTGCCCAATCCGGACAAGCTTCACCAGCTCTCCGAAGAGCTGCAGCTGACGCATAGCGAGATCCTCGACCTCATAGAGAGTGCGCCGCGGCTCAAGATGGCGGTGCGGGGCTGGGTGGCGGAAGTGCATCTCGAACGCGAACTACAGCACGCGATGGCCGGTATTGCCGAGTGCTATCGCGTCGAGGAAGAAGGCCGCCCGGATATCGAAGTACGTTTCCCCGGGGCGCCGCGTCCGATATACATCGAGTGCAAGAACGTCCTGCGCAAGACGATGGCCGATGGCACGCCGCGGCTGGATTTCCAGCGCACCCGTGCGTCAAAGGGGGATCCCTGCTCACGCTACTATCGGCCCGAGGATTTCGACGTCGTAGCCGCGTGCCTGCACCCGATAACCGAAGACTGGTCATTCCAGTACGTTGTCACTAGCCAACTTGATGCGCACAAGAACTGCGTGGGCCGGCTGAACAACAACGTGCGCATCGACCAGCGCTGGTCGAGCCAGGCGAGGGAGATTCTTAGCCGTGTCGCGTCAGCCTAGGGCAAAGCCGTAAGGAGGGCTACTGCTCCAAGCCTCAAGGGGCGCCCACTAACATCGCAGGCGGCCTCTAAGGTCGCGCGCTGGGCGGGGTGGCTCTGGAAGAGCGTGAGTTGTTCCCGATAAGTAGTTCTTGTGCTAAGAACGCCAGTGAATCCATCCGGTGGAAAGCGCATGGCGCGGCGACGCAAAAGAAAATCCGAGCTTGAGGACTGGATCAGCGTTCTCGCGAAACTGCCGTGGCAGTTTTGCGTCGCCTTGATCCCGGTGGCCTATATCGGTTTCGCTGCTCTGGCTCGCATTTCCGTGCCGAAGGCCGACGCTCTCGATGGCTTGGGAGTGGTTTTTGCCAGTCAGATCGCGCAAACGGCGGGTATGTTTCTTCAATATCTGGTGCCCGCGGTTCTGGCGATCGCGGCACTGGTGTCTTGGTTGGCCAAGCGGCGTCGCCGGAAGCTGCTTTCAGAGGCGGAATCCCGCGCCGGTGCTGCCGGGCTGCTGGATATCAGCTGGAAGGAGTTCGAGCAACTCGTTCGCGCCGGTTTCGAACGCGATGGGTACGCAGTCAGGCCAACTGCCGATGGCGCGGATGGCGGTGTCGATCTTGTCCTGAGCCGCAACGGCGAAAGCTTTCTCGTGCAGTGCAAGCAGTGGCGCGCGAGCAAGATCGGTGTCGGAGTGGTCCGCGAGTTGTTCGGTGTTATGGCCGCGCGTGGCGCGGTCGGCGGCTTCGTCGTGGGTGTGGGCGAGTTCACTCGCGCGGCGCATGAATTCGCCGAGGGCCGCAACATCACGCTCTTGAACGCGCGCGACATGCTGGAGCGCGCCCCGGAGCAGCCGCGAAGTGAGCCGGCCGTGTCTGCCGAAGGGAGGCCCCAGCCCGACTGTCCTCGTTGTGGCGCAGCGATGATTCTGCGCACGGCGAAGCGTGGCGCCAACGCGGGCCGCACCTTCTACGGGTGCAGCAAATACCCTGCTTGCAAGCAGACCGTGGAGGCCGCCCAGTCATGAGCATTTGCGAGAATCGTGTAGACGCGCGCACGCAGGCCAAGGTTTTGGTGCGTCGTTAAGCGATGGCGGAAGTGACGCCATGGAGCCGTGAGGAAGTCGAGGCGATCGTCGCCGACTATCTCCATATGCTGACGCTGGAGTACTCGGGTCAACATTATGTGAAAGCTCAGCACCGAAAGCGCCTGAAAGGCCTGCTCCAGGGTCGCTCGGACGCCTCTATCGAGCGCAAGCACCAGAACATCAGCGCAATCATGCTTGAACTGGGGTGCCACGCGGTGCCGGGTTACAAGCCGCTATCGAATTACCAGAGACTGCTGTTCGACGTGCTCACCGAGCGCATGGCGGTGTCCCGCGAATTGGATGCTTCGGCCGAAGCTGCCGCTAAGCAACCCGCTGTCAAGCCGCTGGAACCGGACTTCGAGACTTTGCTGGCTGATGCGCCGGAAGCCACGGGGGTGGGCGTACGCGAGCAGCCGCCGGAATATGCGGGACGTAGGCTGGCGGTGAAGCGGGACTACCTTGCACTGGAAGCGAGCAATCGATCGCTTGGCAAAGCCGGTGAGGAGTTAGTGGTTAGCTATGAGCATGATCGGCTGCACCGTGCGGGCAAGCGGCGCCTGAGCGAACGGGTAGAGCATGTCGCGGTGACGCGAGGCGACGGCCTCGGCTATGACGTGCTCTCCTTCGATCTCGATGGGCGGGAGCGGCTTATCGAGGTCAAGACCACCGCCTTCGCCAAGGAGACGCCATTCTTCCTCAGCCGTAATGAGCTGGCCCTATCCCGACAGGAGGCGGAAGCCTTCCACTTGTACCGGGTCTTCGCGTTTCGCAGGCGCCCGCAGCTATTCGATTTGCCGGGACGCCTGGAATGTCAGGTCCCGGATGATTGCGAACAGCTTTTTTGAATATCTCCGGCTTATGGGCTTGCCAATCCTTCATGGTTTGGATGGGCGTGCGATGACTGATCGCTTTCTGGGGCAGGTGCTGGTTGTAGAGCCAGACATAGCGCTTGAGTGTGGCTTCCAGGTCGTCTCTGCTTCGGAAGTGATGCGTGCGCAGGACCTCGGCAATGCGGCCGTTGAAGCGCTCGACCATGCCGTTGGTTTGGGGCCGACCCGGTGGGATGAGGCGATGTTCGATACCCAGCTCGTCACAGCGCTGATCAAAGCCGTGCGCCCCGGTCGGCTGACGCTGGCCGTTGGCGGTGAAGCGGTCGGTGAATTCCTTGGCGTTGTCGGTCAGGATCGTGTGGATCTTGAACGGAGCCGCCTCGTGCAGCGCCTTGAGAAAACGCTCAGCCGAGCGTGTGCTCTTGTCGGCCATCAGCTGCACGTAGACCCAGCGCGTGGCGCGGTCGATGGCCACGAAGGCGTAGCGTCGCTTGTCCTCGTCGCGCATCTGCGGCAGGTACTTGATATCGATGTGCACGAAGCCGGGCTCGTAGGTCTTGAAGGGCTTGCTGTTGCGCACCTCGGCATCGGCTTCCTTCGGCAGCTTCGACACGCCGTGGCGCCGCAGCATCCGGTCCAGCGCCGAGCGGCTCATCTGCGGGGCAATGAACTCCCGCGTTACCGCCAACAGATCGTCCAGAGGCAGACGCAGCGTGGTGCGCAAATACAGCACCAGCGCTTCCTGCCCGTCGTTCAGCGTTTTACGCAGCCGATGCGGCGTATGACTGCGATCCGCCGTCGACTCTCGGCGGCGCCACTTCATGATGGTGTCCCGCGACTGACCGAAGCGCACCGCCAACTCGTCAACGGTGCCTTCGGCTTCCCGAATCGCTTGGCGCATCGCCGGCGTGGTGGTCGCGTTCTTATGCAAGCTCAGGAGCATTCCGGATCCTTCTCCCATCGTGCCAAAACACCCGCCAGGGCCTCACGGCCCATCAGCAGCGGACACCTATTGTGAAGAAGGTGATCATCCGGGACCTGACATTTAGTTCTGCAGTTAAGGAATGTCTGATCAAAGTCGGATGAGTGACCGCGAAGACATTGCAGGCTGCACACCGGGTGAAATGAAGGCTGTTTCGGGGGCTTCAGCCTCTGCAGAAGCCCGATTTCGTTGTCATTGGACGCACCTATCCTGCCGCCAGCAGCTGTCTTCGGGCCGCCACGAGGTTGGCCATGGCAAACAGGCTGTGCAGGTGCGCGGTGTTCTTGGTCAGGCCGCGATAGCGGACCTTGGTGTAGCCGAACTGGCATTTGACAATCCGAAACGGATGCTCGACCCGGGCTCTCAGAGACGCCAGACGTCGGTTGGCGGCGCGCTGCCATTCCAGCAGCGCCTTGCCGGCACTGCGCACGTAAGGCGTGACGATGCGCGGTCCACTATCGGGCGCCGGGGCATCCAGGCTGCGGCCCGTGCGTCGATAGCCGGCATCGCCCAGCACGATGCGTTCTTCGCCGTGCAGCAGGGCTTCGGTCTGGGTGATGTCGGCGACTTTGGCCGTTGTGCCGATAACGGTGTGCACGAGGCCACTGTGGGCATCGGCGCCGATATGCGCCTTGCAGCCGAAGTACCACTGGTTGCCCTTGCGCGTCTGACTCATGTCGGGATCCCGCGTACCGCTCTGGTTCTTCGTCGAGCTGGGCGCGTGGATCAGCGTGGCGTCCACCAGCGTGCCTTCGCGCAGCATCAGGCCCCGCTCGCGCAGGTGGGCATTGACCTCGGCAAAGATCTGCTCGGCCAGCCCGTGCCGCTCCAACAGCCGCCGGAACTGCAGGATCGTGCTCTCGTCAGGCACCGCCTCATCCGTCAGCGTGATGCCGGCAAAGCGGCGCATGGCATCGGAGTCGTAAAGCGCCTCTTCGGCGCCTGGATCCGACAGCCCGTAGAACTGCTGCAGGCAGTAGATGCGCAGCTTGGTGGCCAGCGACAGCGGCCGGCGCCCCGGCTTGCCCGCCTTGGGCTTCGGGTAGTGCGGCGCAATCAACGCCTCCAGGCGCGACCACGGAATAACCGCATCCATCTCCGCCAGAAACTTCTCGCGGCGCGTCACCTTCTTCTTGTGCGCCTGCTCAAGATCCGCGAACGTCCGCTGCTTCATCGACTGGCTCACCATCGTCTCCGTGCCCCGGCATCATCCCAGATCGGGGCGATTGATCAGAGTTTCCTTAAGCGCGGCAGCCCTTCAACTGAATCTCGATAAGTGGATAAACTGTGGAGCGATTCGTCGAGGTTATCAAATAGCTGGTCCAAGCTCCCCGATAGTTCATTTAGGGTGCTCTTGTCATCTGCCCCAAACTCCTCATAAACTGTAAGCGCCATACTGAGCGACTGCAGTGCTTCCTGGCGCGACTTGTTCATGGGCTGTATTTGTCGCTCTATAGTTTCAGCATAGCTATTCATGTCGCCGGCAGTCTTCGTTATGACGCGTTTTGCGGATGCAGCATCAGGCTGCTCTTTGGTGACGGATCTTATTTCATCCGCCCTTTGATTTAATTTGCCTGCGATGCTTGATGTGGCTTCTTCAATTGTTTTCACGACCGAGGTTAGCTCCGCCATCTTCAACTCGTAAAAGTCGATGTAGTCAAAAAAGCCAAGTTCTCCGTCATCGTTCGATTCGGGTTGACGTTTCGCTATGAAATCGCCGCTCTTTTGAGCGGTTTTGTCTTTTTGGTCCGCAGAGAACTTTTGTGCAAGTGCTGCTAAGTGGGATCTCAGAGAACTCTGAAAGCCTGCCCCATCTTCGAAGGTTCCGTAAAGCCCGCCTTTCTCTGGAAGCGATGCCTTAAAGTCTTGCACTAATTGGAGCTGGGCTGGGTTGATTGTGCTTGGTGGCAAGGGGCTTCTTTGAAGTAGAACATTACTTCAGGCGCTCCTGTTTCTCGGAACCTCTGATATGCGTTGTGAAACTCTTCCTGGGTTCCGGACTGCGCGCGGGGCGTCTTTGTCCCAAAACGCCCCCAAAGTATTCCTATAAAAACGTCGAAGCTATCCCCAATTTGAGAGGTTATGACATTTTGCGGGTCCGTCCCGAATGCGGGCCTTGTGTCGTTTTCCCATCTTTTTAGTTCGAACGTTATACCGAGTTGCGCGCTCCAAGTTGCGTTATGCTCGTCTACTATTGATTCTAGTAGGTCGCGTTCGTGCTGAACGTCAGATGGGGATGAAACGAAAACTTGAATAATTGTGGTGTTTCTTGGCATAAATGAAATTTACTTCTCTCTTCTAGAGGTGTGGCGCCCGGAGCGGCGGCCCTCTTCAAACAATAAGGGCCGCAGTGTTTGCGGCCCTTTTCGCAGTAGCTTGTGCGTAGTTTTTGTTTAATCCCAGCTCAACGCTCCACCCGTCTGATACTCGGTCACACGGGTCTCGAAGAAGTTTTTCTCCTTCTTGAGATCCATGGCCTCGCTCATCCAGGGGAAGGGGTTGGTGGCGCCGGGGTAGAGCTGCTTGATGCCGATCTGGCTGCAGCGACGGTTGCAGATGTACTTGAGGTACTCGTTGAACTGGCTGGCATTCAGGCCGAGCACGCCTCTTGGCATGGTGTCGTGGGCGTACTTGATTTCCAGCTCGGTCGCCTCACGCAGCATCTGGGCGATTTCTTCCTGGAACTTCTCGGTCCAGAGGTGCGGGTTCTCGTACTTGATCTGGTTGATGACGTCGATGCCGAAGTTCATGTGCATCGACTCGTCGCGCATGATGTACTGGATCTGTTCGGCGGTGCCCACCATCTTGTTGCGGCGGCCGAAGCTCAGCAGCTGCACGAAGCCGACGTAGAAGAAGATGCCTTCGAAGACGACGTAGAAGGCGATCATGTCGCGCAGGAAGCGCTGGTCGTCCTCGGGGGTGCCGGTCTTGAAGCTGGAATCGGCCAGCGACTGCGTGTAGGGCAGGGACCAGGCGGCCTTGTCGTGGATGCTCGGGATCTCCCGGTACATGTTGAAGACTTCGGCCTCGTCCAGGCCCAGGCTTTCGATGCAGTACTGGTAGGCGTGCGTGTGCAGCGCTTCCTCGAAGGCCTGGCGCAGCAGGTACTGGCGGCACTCGGGGTTGGTCAGGTGCTTGTAGACGGCCAGCACCAGGTTGTTGGCCACCAGGGAGTCAGCCGTGGAGAAGAAGCCGAGGCTGCGCTTGATGATGGTGCGCTCGTCCTCGGTCAGGCCGTTGGGGTCCGCCCACAGCGCGATGTCCGCGGCCATGGAGATTTCCTGCGGCATCCAGTGGTTGTTGCAGGCGGACAGGTACTTCTCCCAGGCCCAGGTGTACTTGAAGGGCACCAGCTGGTTGAGGTCAGCCTTGCAGTTGATGATCTTCTTGTCGTCGACCTGGATGCGCGATGCGCCCATCTCCAAGTCTTCGAGGCCGGTGGCGCCGGCTTCTTCAGCCTGCGGCGCGCCGGCGCCGGGGTGCACCGGCGGGTGCGTGACGTTGTCCGGCTTGACGGTCTGCAGGCCGGGCTGCGGCTGCGGCGTGGAAGGGGTGTCCCATTCAAGCATTGCGGTACTCCTGAAATTGGTGTCGCTTAAGTCGGCTTAGGTGCTGCGGGCCTGTGCTTACTGGCAGGCCTCGCAGTCGGGATCGAGGATCGAGCAGGCGGCCGGCATCTGGCCGCCGTTGGCTTCGGCGGAGGCGTCGGCGTCCGGGGTGACGGGCGGGCGGCTGGATTCGCCCGCGCCGGTGACGCCGGTGGTGGTGACGCCGCCGCCGCCATTGCCGCCGGAGCCGGCCACCTTGTTGAGGCGGCTGTCGCTGATGGTGGTCTTCTCGGCGTGGGTGGCGCCCATCGTGCGCAGGTAGTAGGTCGTCTTCAGGCCCGAGGTCCAGGCGTGCTTGTAGAGCTCGTCCAGCTTCCGGCCGTTCGGCTCGGACATGTAGAGGTTCAGGCTCTGCGACTGGTCGATCCACTTCTGGCGGCGGCTGCCGGCGTCGACCAGGCGCTTGGGGTCGACCTCGAAGGCGCATTTGTAGATGGCCTTGATCTCCTCCGGCACGCGGTCGATGGCCTGCACGGAGCCGTCGAAGTACTTCAGGTCGTGGACCATGACCTCGTCCCACAGGTCGAGCTTCTTGAGGTCGTCGACGAGATAGGTGTTGACCACCGTGAAGTCGCCCGAGAGGTTCGACTTGACGAAGAGGTTCTGGTAGGTCGGCTCGATGGACTGGGACACGCCGGTGATGTTGGCGATGGTCGCGGTCGGGGCGATGGCCATGGTGTTGGAGTTGCGCATGCCGATGGTCTTGACGCGCTCGCGCAGGGTCTCCCAGTCGTACTCGCCGGAGGCGCTCTCGTCCTGCTCCAGGTAGCCGCCGCGCTCTTCACGCAGCAGGCGGATGGAGTCGATGGGCAGGATGCCCTGGCTCCACAGCGAGCCCTCGAAGCTCTGGTACTTGCCGCGCTCTTCGGCCAGATCGGTGCTGGCCTGGATGGCGTGGTAGCTGACGGCCTCCATGGACTCATCGGCGAAGCGGATGGCTTCCTCGCTGTCGTAGGGCAGGCGCAGCTTGTAGAGGGCGTCCTGGAAGCCCATCACGCCCATGCCCACCGGACGGTGGCGCAGGTTGGAATTGCGCGCGGTGGTCACCGAGTAGTAGTTGTACTCGATGACGTTGTCGAGCATGCGCATGGCCGTGTTGACGGTCTTGGCCAGCTTGACGCGGTCGAGCTTGCCGTCCTCGGTGATGTGCGCCGGCAGGTTGACGCTGCCCAGGTTGCAGACGGCGATCTCGTGACCCGGCTTGGTGTTGAGCGTGATCTCGGTGCAGAGGTTGGAGCTGTGCACGACGCCGGCGTGCTGCTGCGGGCTGCGCAGGTTGCAGGGGTCCTTGAAGGTCACCCAGGGGTGGCCCGTCTCGAAGAGCATCGACAGCATCTTGCGCCACAGCTGCACGGCCGGGATGCGCTTGTGGTTGGGGATGCGGCCTTCGTCGGCCTCGCGCTCGTAGGCGAGGTAGCGCTGCTCGAAGGCGGCACCGGTCAGGTCGTGCAGGTCCGGCGCGTCCTCGGGGGAGAACAGCGTCCACTGGCCCTCTTCCATGACGCGCTTCATGAACAGGTCCGGCACCCAGTTGGCGGTGTTCATGTCGTGCGTGCGGCGGCGGTCGTCGCCGGTGTTCTTGCGCAGGTCGACGAATTCCTCGATGTCGCGGTGCCAGGTCTCCAGATAGGCGCAGACCGCGCCCTTGCGCTTGCCGCCCTGGTTGACCGCCACGGCGGTGTCGTTGGCCACCTTGAGGAAGGGCACGACGCCGTTGGACTTGCCGTTGGTGCCCTTGATGTAGGCGCCCATGCCGCGCACCGGCGTCCAGTCGTTGCCCAGGCCGCCGGCAAACTTGGAGAGCAGGGCGTTGTCCTTGATGGCGCCGAAGATGCCGTCGAGGTCATCCGGCACGGTGGTCAGGTAGCAGCTGGACAGCTGCGGGCGCAGCGTGCCGCTGTTGAACAGCGTCGGCGTGCTGCTCATGAAGTCGAAGGAGGACAGCAGCTGGTAGAACTCGATGGCGCGCGCCTCGCGCTCCACCTCGTTGATCGCCAGGCCCATAGCCACGCGCATGAAGAAGGCCTGCGGTAGCTCGAAGCGCGTCTTGTTGCTGTGGATGAAGTAGCGGTCGTAGAGGGTCTGCAGGCCCAGGTAGTCGAACTTCATGTCGCGCTCGGGCAGCAGGGCCTTGCCCAGCTGATCGAGATCGAAGAGGCAGAGCTTGGGGTCGACCAGCTCCAGTTCCGCGGCGCGGTGGATGTAGCTGCGGAAGTAGTCGCCGTAGAGCGCGGTCATCTGCTCGTGGGTGGGGCGCGTTTCCGGGGCATCGAGGAAGCTCAGCGCCTCGTGGCGCAGCGCGTCCATCAGCAGGCGTGCGGAGACGTAGCTGTAGTTCGGCTCGTCCTCGATGCGGGTGCGCGCGGCCATGACCAGCGCCTGTGCCAGCTGCGACTCGGGGATCTCGTCGTAGATGTCGCGCATGGCCGACTCCAGAACGGAGTTCGGGTCGACGCCGGTGAGGCCGGTGCAGGCCTCGGTGACCAGCGTGCGCATGCGCTCGGTGTCCACCGGCACCAGGGAGCCGTCGTCGCGCGTCATGCGCAGCTCGGTGGCTGGCGCGGCCGGCTGGCTGGCGGCTTCCTCGGCGCGCTCGCGGGCACGCTGCTCGCGGTACAGCACGTAGGAGCGGGCGACCTTGTGCTCGTCGGCGCGCATCAGCGCCAGCTCGACCTGATCCTGGATGTCCTCGATGTGGATGGTGCCGCCGCCGTGCTGGTTGCGGGTCACGGCGGCCACCACCTGGTCGGTGACGCCGGCCACGCGCTCGCGGATGCGCGAGCTGGCGGCGGCCGAACCGCCCTCGACGGCGAGGAAGGCCTTGGTGATGGCGATGCTGATCTTCTCGGGCTCGAAGCCGGTCACCTTGCCGTTGCGGCGGATGACGCGCATGCCGCCCGGGGCGGTGCTCTGGACCTCGGCGGCGCTGTAGCTTTCGGAGGGCGGAATCGTGACGGCTTCGGCGCTTGTGGTTTGTGTCTGCATTGGGTGATTGCCTCCCCGGCGGTGTCGAAATCTGGGCTGGTGCAGGGCCCCGGCGCGGGCCTCGCGGCCAACATTGCACCAGATGTAGTGTTCTGTCGAGGGGGTGAACGCAAGATGCTGTGTGCATGATCGGGTGCACAAACCTGGGAGAAGCTGTGTATAAGTGCCCGCGCGATGCGCGTGATCGGCGCCAAATCAGCAACTTGCGGACCCCGACCCGGCCGCCGCGACCGCCGCGCGATGTGCAGTGCAGCAATGGGCGTCGGTCACAAAAAAATATTGATAATCAGAAGCTTGGTTCCCGTACGCGCGGCTTGCTGTCGAAGGCCGTCGGCGGTGGGGGCGCAGGCCTGTGGCAAACTGCCGCTTTGCCTTCGATGAAGCCCGTGCGCAACGAGCGTCCCAACAGCCTCATTCCCTTTCAGGGCGGGCATTTGCCGACCTGGCCGGAGGATGCGGCCATCGATCTTTTCAACACCAAGCCGACCATTGGTGCGATCGGCTTCAGCGACAGCGCGCGCTACCTTGAGCCGCTGCGCGAACTGCTGGAGGAAGCCGCGGCCGATCGCGGGCGTACGCAGCCCATCGCCGGCGGCGCCTTCGCGGTGGAGGACATCCTGAGCTGGGACAGCGACGCGCTGGAGGTGGCGGACGCGCGCGCCTGGAAGCTGGTGACCTCCATGCTGGGCAGCAATGTCCGCACCGAGGCGGCCCAGGCCATTCTGGTGCCGCCGCAGCGCGAACTGCCGCTGCGCCCGCACGCGGTGGGCACGGCCTCGGTCGTCATGCTGGTGGCCGGCGATGGCCTCGAGCTGCGCCACCACAATCTGCAGATGGATCCCGTCCGGCCGCCGCTACGCTTCGCCGCCGGCGGCATGCTGGCGCACCCCTCGACGATGCGCCCCTGCGTGACCGACAACACCAGCGGCGAGCCGGTCTGGCTGCTGTGCTGGGATTACCGGCCGCGGGGCGGTGGCTGAGATGGCCGACAGCGGCAGTATCGGCGACTACCGCGAGCTCGCGGCCTGGCAGTGGACGGACAGCGACGGCATCACCATCCGCGGCCGCCGTCGCGAGGCCGCCGACGGTGCGGCGACGCTGCACTGGCTGTCCGGCAATGGCTTCTGCGGCGGTGTCTACTGGCCCTTTCTGCGCCAGCTGGATGCGCGCTTCGGGCTGATCACGCACGACATGGGCGGCCACGGCGAGTCGGATCCCGTGGAGCAGTTCGTCGGCGTATCGCGGACGGTGGAGCGCGTGCAGGCCGGTTTCGGGCAGCTGGCGCCGTCCAAGCCGCGCGTGGCCATCGGTCACAGCTTCGGCGCCGCGCTGTCGCTGCGCAGCGTGGCGCGTGGCCTCATCGACTGCGATGCGCTGGTGCTGCTGGATCCCATCATCCTGCCGACGCGCTACTGGCTGGCCACCAAGGCCAGCGGCAAGCTCCGTCGCAACCCCATGGCGCAGGCCGCGCGCCGGCGCCGGGCCGTCTGGGAGAGCGCCGACGCGGCGCGCGAGCGTCTGCGCGGCCGCGGCATCTACAAGGGCTGGCGCGACGAGGCGCTGGATGCCTTCATCAGCCACGCCACCTGCGATACGGCGGAGGGGCGCGCGCTGGTCTGCGCCCCCGAGCTGGAGGCGCAGATCTTCGAGAATCCGCTCTATCTCTGGCGCGACATTCCGAAGCTGGATGTGCCCACGCTCTATGTCTACGGCGAGAAGAGCTACTTCTTCCTGGCGCCCTCGGCGCGGCGGGTTCGGAAGCGGCATGCGCAGACCACGGTCCAAGCCCTGCCCGGTGGGCACTGCTTCATGCTGGAGGATCCGGAGAGCAGCGCGCAGTTCGTGAGCGACTGGCTGGGCGAGGTGCTGCCCTCGGGCTAAAGCCCGGTCCGCGGTCCCCGGCGGCTCGAACATCGGGCCGGTCTTCTCCCTGTCCACCGCGTCGCGCCGCTTGCTGAATTTCTCCGAGTGACGGGCCGTCACGAGGCTGTCATCTTGGGCGGCAAGAATCCCGCGCCGCCCGTTGCCAGAGCTATCCATGACCGTACGCCAAGCCATTCCCCTCAGTCGCCGCCGCCTGCTACAGGGCGCCGCGGCCAGCGCCTCCGTCGCCGCCTTCGCCCAGGCGCTGTCCGGTTGTAGTAGCGACGGCGGAATCGATACCGGAACGGGTGGCGGGGACGGCCCGTCGCTGGCGCGCCTTGGTCCGCTGCAGGAAGCGGACGAGAACGGCTTGATGCTGCCGGAGGGCTTCACCGCCACGGCCATCGCCACTGCCAACCGGCTGGTGCCGGGTACGAATCTGCTGTGGCATACCGATCCCGACGGCGGCGCCACCTACGCCACTGACGACGGTGGCTGGATCTACGTCTGCAACCGCGAGTTCCTGCCCGGCGGCGTCAACGCGCTGCGTTTCAACGCCGAGGGCGAGGTGGTCGACGGCTACAACATCCTCTCGGGTTTACGCAGCCGCATCAATTGCGCCGGCGGCAAGACGCCCTGGAACACCTGGCTGTCGGGTGAGGAATACGGCCTTGGCAATCTCTGGGAGTGCGATCCCTTCGGTGAGGAAGGCGCCACGCGCCTGCGTGCGCTGGGCACCTTCAAGCACGAGGCCGCGGCGGTCGACCCCGCCACCAATATCGTCTACGAGACCGAGGACGAGTCCGACGGTCGCTTCTATCGCTTCATTCCGGACAGCCCCAATGTCGGTGGGCGGCCGGATTTGTCGAGCGGGCGGCTGCAGGTCATGCGCGTGCTGATCGACGTCGACACCCTCGGTTCGCCGGAGCGCGACGTGACCTCGAAGCCTTTCGCCGTGGACTGGCTGGATGTGCCGAACCCGAATCCGGTGCTTGGCGGCGTGCTCGTCGGCGCGCCGACGCGCGAACAGGTGCCGGAATCGACGCGCTTCCGTGGCGGCGAGGGCATCTGGTATCACAACGGCCAGATCTTTTTCACGACCAAGAGCGACCGCCGCGTCTGGGCGCACGATATTGCCTCGGAAAGCGTCCGCGTCATCTACGACGACGACTGGTTCGAAGACCCCATTCTCGACTCCGTGGACAACATCGTTGTCACGCCGGGCGGCGACGTCGTGGTGGCCGAGGACAAGACGGGCGAGCAGGACATGGTCGCCATTCGCCCGAATGGCGAGCTCGTGCACATGCTGCGGCTGACGGGTCATGACGCCAGCGAGCTCACCGGCCCGGCCTTTTCACCGGACGGTCGACACTTCTTCTTCAACTCGCAGCGCGGCACCAGCGCCAGCGGGCCGGGGCAGGGGGGTATCACCTATCGCGTATCCGGCCTCTGGTTCGGCTGAGCCTCGGCCCTCTCCCCGGCCCCTCTCCCTGGGGGAGAGGGGGTCTCTCTAGGGCGATTGCGCCCCGTCCCCCTCTCCCGCTTGCGGCAGAGCGGTCCGGTCCGGGGCAGGGGGGCAGACCTTCCGAGTCAGTCGACCGTGGTTCGGCTGAGCCTCTGCCCTCTCCCTTGCCCCTCTTCCTGAGGGAGAGGGGTTCTCTCTACGGTGATTGCGCCACGTTCCCCTCTCCCGCTTGCGGGAGAGGGGTTAGGGGAGAGGGCAGAGGGCGAGGGGCGCCGCAGCGCCGCCTTCAGGCCTTCAGCCCCCGGCAGCGCGCCGGAACAGCCGCCGCAGCCTGCCCGGCCCGTAGCCGTGCACGCGCTTGAAGGCCTTCCGGAAGGCGGCTTCGGTCTGGTAGCCGACTTCCTCCATGACGCCGGCAACGCTGGCGCGCGGGTCGCGCAGCATGCGCTCGGCCTGGACCATGCGCCAGCGCGTCAGATAGTCGATGGGGGTGCTGCCGACGACCTCGTTGAAGCGCTGCGCGAAGACGCTGCGTGACATCGCGGCCTCGCTCGCCAGACGCTCCAGGGTCCAGCTCTCTGCCGGTCGCTGATGCATGGCGTCCAGCGCTTTGCGCAGCCTGGGATCTGCCAGTGCCGCGATCAGCCCACGCTGCTCGGCGCCGGAGAAGTAGACGTGGTGGCGCACGACCATGACAAAGAGCGTGTCGGCCAGCCGGTCGAGCACGGGCGCGTGGCCCGGGTCGTGGGTTTCCACTTCGATGAGCATCAGTCGCGCCAGATGCTTGAGTCGGTCGCCGGCGTCTGCGGCGCGGATCACTACCGTCTCCGGCAGTGCATCCAGGATGGGGTTGCGGCGCCCGGAATCAAAGTCAAAGTGCCCGCAGAGCAGCGAAGTGAACACGCCATCGCCGTCCTGCGTCTGGCGCATGCCGCGGTCGTCCGGTGGCTCGTCGTTCGGCCGCAGCACGTGCCAGCTGTCGTGCGGCAGAACGATCAGGTCACCCGCATGCAGCTGTATCGGCTCACCCTGCGTCAGGTGCACCCAGCAGCTGCCGCTGCCGAGGAGGTGGAAGCCTGCGTTTCCATCACCGGCGGTGCCGAATTGATAGTCGCCGCAGACCGAGGGGTGCTCGTAAATGCCCGCGCGCAGGTTATAAGCGCGCAGGATCGTCGAGAGAAGATCCTCTGCCGGGCGATGCGCAACAGCCGCTTGGGTGTCGTCAGCCATGGCGGGATATTGCCTCATCTACTGCGCGCCGAGGGCATGCGGCATGGCGCTGAGTGTCAGGGACGGACGCGCGGACATGGATGCGAGTCGCCAGCCACTGTGCAAGGCCCGCTCGCGGCACTAAATTGCTGTGCATGCCCACAGCAAAAGCGTGCCAATGACGTTACTCCGGAAGCTGCAGTCCCTGCCGGATGCCACGCGCGGTCTCGATTTTCTCGCGCCGCTGGCGCTGCGTCTCTATCTGGCGCCGGTGTTCTGGATGGCGGGTACCAACAAGCTCGACGGCTTGTTGCCCAACGAGAATGCCGTGGCCTGGTTCGGCAACCCGGATTGGGGGCTGGGGCTTCCGGCGCCCTTCCTGATGGCCTTTCTGGCCGCCTGGACGGAGGTGCTCGGCGCGCTCGCCCTGCTCGTTGGTCTGGCGGTGCGCTGGTTCGCCATGCCGCTGATGGCGGTGATGCTGGTGGCGGCCTTCGCCGTGCACTGGGAGAACGGCTGGCAGGCCGTGGCCGATCCCGCGCTGTGTCTATTCAACTGCGAGGCCGCGCAGGAAGCGGTCACGCGTCTCGACGCAGCCAAGAGCATCCTGCGCGAGCACGGCAATTACAGCTGGCTCACTGGGCAAGGGAATTTCGTCATCAGCAATAACGGCATAGAGTGGGCGGCAACCTACTTTGCGATGCTGCTGAGTCTCTTCTTCATGGGTGCCGGCCGCTATCTGAGTGTCGATTACTACATCCGCAAGTCCGTGGGGCACGTATCTGAGTATTAGAAGCTGCTCCAGCAGACGTTTTATCGAGGCAGACCCTCGTTTCACCATCAACAGGAGCAACATCATGAGCAACAAGACGCATTCCCGCCTTTCGAGCTTCGCCGCCACCGTCGGCGGTGCCGCATTCCTGGCCAGCACGGCAGCATCCGCCGGCGTGAGCTTCCAGTCCACCGAGCTCGGCAGCGGCTATCAGAACGGCAGCGCGCCCATCGAACTCGCGGATGCCCACGGCAAGTCCGGCGAGGGCAAGTGCGGTGAAGGCAAATGCGGCGAGTCCAAGGGCCACGACAAGGGTGCCGAAGGCAAGTGCGGTGAAGGTAAGTGTGGCGAATCCAAGGGCGCCGACAAGAAGAGCGGTGAAGGCAAGTGCGGCGAGGGCAAGTGCGGCAGCTGATGCCTAAGTCGTTACATCACGCCTCCGTGCAGGGCACGGGGGTAGGTCTGCGGCGGGCCCTTATGGGCCCGCTGGCAGACGCTACAACCGATGCGCCGGCCTTTCTCGAGACCGCGCCGGAAAACTGGATGGGCATCGGTGGCGCGCTGGGACGCAAGTTCCGCAGCTTTACCGAGCGCTATCCCTTCGTCACGCACGGGCTGTCGCTGGATATCGGCGGGCCGCGCGCGCTGGACGAGGGCCACGTTCGTGGCATCCGGGATTTCCTGGATACGCACGGTATCGCTGACTACAGCGAGCATCTTTCCTATACCGGCGATCACGGTCACCTCTACGACCTGATGCCAATCCCCTTTACCGAGGAGGCCGTGGACTACGTCGCCGCACGCGTGCGGCGGGTCCAGGAGCTTCTCGACCGGCGCATCGCGCTGGAGAACGTTTCCTACTACGCCGCACCGGGCGCCGACATGGCCGAGCACGAGTTCATCACGGCCGTGCTGGAGCGCGCGGACTGCGATCTGCTGCTCGACGTCAACAATGTTTTCGTCAACAGCATCAACGCCGGCTACGACCCGGTCGCCTTCCTGGACCGCCTGCCGCTGGAGCGGGTGCGCTATCTGCACGTCGCCGGGCACTGGACGGAGGACGACAACCTGCGCATCGACACACACGGCGCGCCAGTCTGCGACGAGGTCTTCGCCCTTCTGGACGCGGTCTACGCCCGTCTCGGGCCGGTGCCGACGCTGCTGGAGCGCGACTTCAACATCCCGCCCTGGCCGGAGCTGCATGCGGAGATGATGGCCATCGAGGCCCGCCGTCGCGCGGTGCTTCCCGAAGCTGAAAAACTGGCCCGCTAGACGCTGCCAGCGGCTTGCATTGTGCGCTGCACCACGGTACGGTGTCATCATCTGATGTCACTATCGTGTGGAGCCCATCATGGCCACCAATATCATGCCCGAGCGGCGCGATCTCGATTTCTCCCTGCCGGCCGAGCGCATCTCGGACTGGAACGGCGGCAGCGTCCATCTCTCCCAGTTCATGAACACCTTGTCGCTCTTCTTCCCGGAAGGCGAGCGCATGTTCATCGAGGCCGTCCGCGCTCAGCGCGACCGCATCACCGATCCCGAGCTGCGCAAGGCCGTGACGGCCTTCATCGGCCAGGAAGCCATGCACGGGCGCGAGCACGAGGCCTACAACGAGGCGATCTTTGCCGCCGTGCCCGCAGCCCATGGCATGGAGCGTTTCGTGAGCCGCTTCCTGATGCGGCTGCGAGGCCGGGCGTCGAACACCCATCTGCTCTCGGTCACCATCGCGCTGGAGCACTTCACCGCCATCATGGCGCATGGTCTGCTGAGCGAGCCGCGCATTCTGGAGAATGCCGAGCCGCACTTTGCGGCGATCTGGAACTGGCACGCGCTGGAGGAAACCGAGCACAAGGCGGTGGCCTTCGATGTCTGGGACAGCGTCATGGGTCGCGGCCCGCGCGCCTATCTGCATCGCGCCGCCGGCATGCTGCTGGCGTCGATCCTGTTCTGGGCGCTGGTGACGGTGTTCTATGCCCGCATTCTGCGCGCCGAGGGCAAGCTGACGGACCTGCGCGGCTGGGGCCGCATGTGGCAGGTGCATTTCGGCCGCATCGGTTTCATGCGCAAGATGATCCTGCCCTGGGCCGACTACTTCCGGCCCGGCTTCCACCCCTGGGATCACGACAACAGCCACTTCCTCGAGCAGATGGAAGAATTCGTCGTCGAAGTCGAGCGGCGCAGCGAGACCGCCGCCGCCTGAGGCAAGCATCGGCCGGCGGTTCCCGCCGCCGGTCCTTCGGGGTAGGCTGAGCGGATGATGGAGAGGGAGTTCCAGCATCTGCAGCATGCCTTTGCGGCGCATATCCGCGCGCCCGGCGAGCATGCGCGGCCGGAGCAGGTCGAAGAGCGCCGCATGCGCGTCTACCGCGAACTCGTGCACAGCACCGTATCCGGGCTGGTGGAGAATGCCTTCCCGGTGCTGCGAAGCATCCTGGGCGAAGAACGGTGGGAGGCGCTGATGCGTGCCTTCGTCGCGCAGCACGTGTGCAGCACCCCGCTCTTCCACGAGGTGCCCGGCGAGCTCGTCGCCTTCCTGGAGGCCGGCGAGGGCCTGCCCGCAGGCCTGCCCGATTTCACCACGGAACTGGCCCACTACGAGTGGGTGGAGCTGGCGCTGGCCGTCGATCCCGCCGAGGCCGAGCCGGCATTGGCGGATCCCAACGGCGATCTGCTTGCCGGTGTGCCGGTGCTGTCGCCGCTGGCCTGGCCGCTGGCCTACCGCTATCCCGTGCATCGCATCGCGCTCGACTTCCAGCCGGAAGCCCCGCCCGAGCAGCCGAGCTGGCTGCTGGCCCATCGCACGCGGGGCGACGAGGTGCGCTTCAATGTGCTCAACGCCGTGTCGGCGCGCCTGATCGCGCTGATCGCGACCGCCCCGGCGCCGGGGCGGTCGCTGCTGGAAGGAATCGCCACCGAGGCGGGACAGGCCGACAGCGCCCCCATTGTCGCGGAGGGCGCGAAGCAACTGCGCGCCTGGCGCGAGGCCGACATCCTGCTCGGTACGCGCCACGCCGAGCCCGAGCAGAAGATCCCCGGAGAAGATTCATGAAGGCGAATCGCGAGACACGTATCGGCATTCCGGGCATCGTCGCCACGGTGCTTGCCCTCGGCGTGGTTCCCGCCGCTGCATTGACGCCCTGCGGCGTGGAGGAGATCAGTTGGACCGCCCACGGCCAGAACTTCGATCCCAGCCAGACCCACGCCCCGGGCGGGCCATCACGCCCTGTTTCGGAAGATCGCGTGGCCGTGCGCTGGTGGCCCGACAGGGGGCAGGCCGAACTGCGATGGCAGCTTGGCACGCACTATCCCTTCGCCGCGGATTTCGAGTACCTGGAGCAGCTCAGCCTCGAGGACAGCGTGGTGACCGGTGTCGACGGCTTCCGCGCCCGCGAGGACAGTCTGCCGCCGGCGCGCCGTGCGGCGCGCTTCGCCGATCTGTGGCTGCGCGCGCCGCTGCTCTGGACCGGCGAGGAAGGCGGTCGCAGTCGCGAGATCAGCCTGGCCGGCACGCGCTGGACGCTGTCGGTGGCGCGCGATGCCGCCATGGGCGGCGACAGCGTGCCGCTGGTGGCGCGCGCCCGGGTGAGGAATCCGCCGGGCGGCACCGTGGAGCAGCGCGTGGCCTACGCCGACTGGCGCGACGTCGAGGGCCTGAGCATGCCGACGCGCGTGGAGGTCCGCCTCGACGGCAAGCTGCTGCGCCGCGAGCGGCTCGGCGACATTCGCGTGCGCCGCGCAGAGGTGGTGTCCGAGGATTGCGAACCGCCGCTGCGCCCGGAGTCGGCCGAGGCGCCTGTGTGGGTGCGCGGCCTGACGCACTGGGTGACGCGCCGGTTGGCCATGGGCGCCGGCGCCGAGGCGGATCAGACCGATAATGTCGCGTTGGAGCCGCTCGGTGAAGGAATCTTTCATGTAGTCGGCGGTAGCCACCACGCGCTGCTGATTGTCGACGAAGCGCAGCTGAGCCTGGTAGGTGCGCCGCTGCACCCGGGGCGCAGCGAGAAGCTGCTGCGCGAGCTCGGCGAGCGCTGGCCGGATCGGCCGTTGACGCGCGTCGTCGTCACGCACCATCACAACGACCACAGCGCGGGTCTGCGACCGCTGCTGGGTGAAGGCGTCACCCTCTATGTCGGCGCCGAGGCCGAAGCTTTCTTCGCCGAGGCGCTCGCTGACTTTCCCGACGATGCGGGCTTCAGCATGCAGGCGGTGGGGGCGCGTGAGCGCCTGGACGAGACGGAACGCAGCCTCACCCTGATCAACATCCCCAACGATCACGCCGCCGGTATGCTGGCCGTCCGCGTGGACGACGCCGGCCTGACCTATGTTTCGGATCTGTACTCGCCGGGGCGCGATGTGCAGAATCCGCTGCTGGCGCGACAGTTCCTGCGCGCGCTGGAGTGGCACGGACTGGCCAGCGGCACGCTGGTGGGCGCCCACGGCAGCGGCACCGAGCCCGTATCGGCGCTGGTGGAGTGGGTGAGGGCGCAGCAGGAGAGCGCCGACTAGGCCTTCGGCTCGGACGATTGGGCACGCGCGGCGGCCGAATGCAACTGGGCGGGGCACGCGGGACGTAATAGGCTCGCCTTCATCATTCAGAGGATCCCGCCGATGGCCGATTCCCAGCCGATTCACGACGCCGTGCGCGACTACTACAGCCGCGTGCTGTCCTCCTCCGCCGATCTGAAGACCAGCGCCTGCTGCACGGCCGACGCCATGCCGGGGTATCTGCGCGCGCTGCTGGCCAATGTCCACGACGAGGTCAAGGATCGTTACTACGGCTGTGGCACACCGGTGCCGCCGGCGCTGGCTGGTGCCACCGTGCTCGATCTCGGCTGCGGCACGGGGCGCGACGTCTACATGCTCGCCCAGCTTGTCGGGCCGGAAGGGCGCGTCATCGGTGTCGACATGACCGAGGAGCAGCTGGCCGTCGCGCGCCGCCATCAGGCCTGGCATGCGGACGCGCTGGGCTACGACAGTGTCGCATTCCACTACGGCACCATCGAGGATCTGGCCGCGGCCGGCATCAAGGACGCCTAGGTGGACCTGATTGTCAGCAACTGCGTGGTGAATCTCTCACCGGACAAGCCGCGCGTGCTGGCCGAGGCCTTCCGCGTGCTCAAGCCCGGTGGCGAGCTGTATTTCTCCGATGTGTTCGCTGATCGCCGCGTGCCGGAGCATCTCGCGGCTGATCCGGTGCTGCTCGGAGAATGCCTGGGCGGGGCGCTCTACGGCGAGGACTTCCGCCGCATCATGGCCGGCATCGGCTGTGCTGACGTGCGCACCGTGTCGAGCACGCCCATCGAGCTGCACGACGAGGCCATTCACCACAAGATCGGTCACGTCGGCCTCAGCTCGCGCACCATTCGCGCCTTCAAGCTGGATCTCGAGGACCGCTGCGAGGACTACGGCCAGGTGGCCACCTACAAGGGCACCATCAGCGAAGCCCCGCACGCCTTCGTCCTCGACGACCATCACCGCCTGGAGGCGGGGCGGCCCATGCTCGTCTGCGGCAACACCGCCGACATGCTGGCCAGGACCCGCTACGCCCCGCACTTCGAGGTAACCGGCGACAAGTCCGTGCATTTCGGGCTCTTCGACTGCGCCAGCCCGGCACCGACAACGGCCAGCAGCGGCGCCGCCTGCTGCTAGGGCGTCATCAGCGCGCCAGTTCGGGGAAGTTCTCCGGGCGATTGAGGCGCCAGTCGTATTCGATGAAGTCGATGGCGCTGGTGCTGCGGATCTTCTCGGCGGTGGGGGCATCGGCAAAGCGCAGCAGCCAGTCGCGGATAGCGTCGGCCTCGGCGCGATAGTCCGCCGCGTACCACTCGAAGAGCTGCGTCAGCAGCAGCGTGTCGCCGTCGCGCTGCAGGTGATAGGGCGTGCTCAGCGCGCGGCGGGTGTTCTCGTCCAGCAGGGCATCGACGTTGTCGGCCGTGTAGATTCCGCTTCGCAGCGGCGGGCAGCCGACCGAAGCGCAGTTGACGGCGAAGTGCACGCGCGCGTCCTTCCAGCCGCGCTCGGCATAGTCGTCGCCGAGCAGGACCCCCTTCTCGATGTTGTCGAGGCTGTAGTTTCGCCCGCCGACGGCGAACAGTTTGCGGCTGAAGACCTTGTAGGGATTGAAGAAGCTGCCGTATTCCTTGACGCTATCTACCGGGGCGCCGTTGATCGGATTCTCCAGAATGTGCTGGAGCATGAAGAAGTTGTAGGCGTTGATCCAGAAGGCGGTGGCGGCCAGGCGGTCTTCCAGCTGCTCGGGATCAAATTCAGCCAGCGCTTCCTTTTGCTTCCCGAGCCGCTCGTCGGTAGCCGGGTCGGCCATCGCCGCGTCGTAGTCGAAGGCAGAGACCAGTCCGCCACCGTCCAACTTCTTTTCGATGAGATGGGCATCGAGGATCTGTTGGTAGGGCGCGTACAAGCCTTCGAGATCGGGGGCGTCGGCGGCCGGAAGTGTTGTCGGCAGAAGCAGGGCCGTCGTCAAGCCGGTGGAGCGAAGAAAAGCGCGCATAGATATCTTCCCTTTGGAACCACCTTGCAGTGTGTGCTCGCCCGGGCGACTTCACCAGCGGTGACGATCCGTGTTTCATGCGCGTATGGCTGTTCGCCTACGGCATTGGCATCCGGAAAGCATGTGCAATCGTCTGGACTGGTGGCGACACGCGGATCGGGGCCCCAAGCTTTCCGGCCTATCAAGAAAAGGGGATCATCGAATGCAGGCACGAATGCAGGATATCTGGAAGAGTTATCGCAGCCTCCCGACGTGGGTGCAGATCTGGGTGGCGCTGATCCTGGTGCCGGTCAACGCCGCCGCCTTCTTCCTGCTCGATACCTGGCTCGGCGTGGCCACAGCGATTGCCGCGATCTTCGTCGTGCTGACGAACGCGCCCATCATGTGGGTCTGTCGCGGCATGAGCCGGCTGATGTCGGTGCCGCACCTCTTTGCCTGGATTCCGCTGCAGATCCTCATCCCCATTCGCCTGGCCGAGATGGTGGGCAGCCGACCCGTCTCCGATGCGGAATGGGCCTTCGGCATCGCTCTTTTCGTGATCAACGGCATCTCGCTGGTCTTCGATGTGATCGATTCCTTCCGTTGGCTGCGTGGTGAGCGTGAGGTGCCAGGCCTGGAGTGACGGGCGATTCGGCAGTGGGCTGCCCAGCGCTCATTGATCGCGCGACAGCAGCCCGAGGTTGGCGACCACGAAGGGTGTGACGATGTTCATCGCCACCTGCAGCCAGGTCAGCCCGCCGAAACTGCCCGACACTAGCGCCGGACCCTGGTTGACGGCGGTCAACCAGGTACCGACGGCCAGTGCGATCGCGCCCGTACGCCGCAGATGCGGCGGGTGCAGCATCCGCCCAATGGTGCGCCGCGCGCTCACCCCGCGGACTTGCGACCGTCCCAGGCCAGCAGTGTGTCGTGCTTACGCAGCCAGAAAAGCGCGATGCAGGCTGCCAGCATCGGCCAGGCGGCGAAGAAGAGCAGGTTGTTGAAGGCGTCGAAGTACTGAGCGTAGCTCGACAGCGTCGATACGGCGTGCATCGCCAGCACGAGGCCGTAGGTCACGGTCCGGAAGGCTCCGGCCAGGAAAGCCAGCACGACCACGAGCTGTAGCAGGCCGATCATCATGAGCGCCGCAGCGCCGGCGCCTTCGATGCCGTAGAAATTCGCAAATACCGCACCGGCGTGGTCCGGGTTGATCAGCTTGTCGATGGTCCACATGACCATCACGATGAATATGCCGAGGCGCAGCAGCAGCAGGCTGCCGCGCAGCGCGGTGGCATCGACTTCGATCTTCAAAGTTTGTCCTCGCGGCGGTTTTCTGGCTTTGTACTGCGAAACCCAGGCTGGCCCCTCTGCGCCCGGCTGACCAGTGCTGAGCGTACGACCCGTATGCGCCGGCGTCCCGGGAAATCGTCGGGGGGCGCGCGGGGACTTCGGACGCGTGGGCAGCTTCGACGGACGCCCGGCAGTGGGTTTGCCGGCAGCCGCCGGGTAGCATGCTGGCAATTGCACGCCAACAAGGAGCCCTCGGCATGAACCGGGCCCGCTGGATTCTCGTTCTCGTCATTCTCGCCGCCATCGCGAGCTACTTCTTCCTCGATCTCGGCCGCTTCCTCAGCTTCGAGCGTCTGCAGGACGCGCGCGGCGATATCGTGGCCGCGCGTGACGCCGCGCCCATTCTCTTCTCGGCCGGCTATTTCCTGATCTACGTGGTGGTTACGGCGCTTTCGCTGCCGGGCGCAGCGATCATGACGCTGGCGGGCGGTGCGGTCTTCGGTCTCGGCTGGGGTCTGCTGCTGGTGAGCTTTGCCTCTTCCATCGGCGCGACGCTGGCCTTCCTGGTGGCGCGCTTCCTGGCGCGCGACGCCGTGCAGAAGCGCTATCGCCAGCGGCTGGCGGCCATCAACAAGGGTGTGGAGCGCGAGGGGGCCTTCTATCTCTTCACGCTGCGGCTGGTCCCGGTCTTTCCCTTCTTCCTCATCAATATCGTCATGGCCCTGACGCCGATGAAGACCTGGACCTTCTACTGGGTATCGCAGCTCGGCATGCTGGCCGGCACGGCGGTCTATGTGAACGCCGGCACGCAGATCGGACAGCTGGAAGGGCTCGGCGGGATCCTGTCGCCGGGGCTGATCGGCTCCTTCGTGCTGCTCGGCATTTTCCCGCTCCTTGCCAAGAAGATCATCGACGCGGTCAAGGCGCGCCGGGTCTACCGCAACTACAGCAAGCCGAAGCATTTCGACCGCAACCTCATCGTCATCGGTGGTGGCAGCGCCGGCCTGGTTTCGGCCTACATCGCTGCCGCGGTCAAGGCCGAGGTGACGCTGGTGGAGAAGGGCAAGATGGGGGGCGATTGCCTGAACACCGGCTGCGTGCCCTCGAAGTCGCTGATCCGCACGGCGCGGCTGCTCACCGATGCCCGGCGCAGCGCCGAGCTGGGCGTGCGTCAGCTTCAGGCCGATTTCCATTTCCCGGATGCGATGGATCGCGTGCAGCGCGTCATCAAGGCCATCGAGCCGCACGACTCGGTGGAGCGTTACACCGATCTCGGTGTCGACGTCGTGCAGGGCGAGGCCAGGCTGGTCGATCCCTGGACCGTGGATATCACCCGCCATGACGGCCAGAGGCAGCGGCTGACCGCGCGCCACATCATCCTCGCCACCGGCGCCGAGCCGGCGCTGCCGCCGATTCCGGGGCTGGATCAGGTCGAGGCGCTGACCTCGGACAATCTCTGGGAGCTGCGCGAACTGCCGAAGCGTCTGGTGGTGCTCGGCGGTGGCCCGATCGGCTGCGAGATGGCGCAGACCTTTCAGCGCCTGGGCAGCCAGGTGACGCAGGTCGAGATGGGCCCGCGCCTGATGCCGCGCGAGGACGTCGAATTCGGTGAGATGGTCGCGACCCGCTTCGCCGAGGAAGGCATGGACCTGCGGCTACAGACCCAGGCCAAGGAAATCGTCGTCAGCGATGGTCAGCCCGAGCTGCTTGTCGAGAACGCCGACGGCTCGGAGGCACGTATCGCCTTCGACCGCATCCTCGTGGCGGTGGGACGCGCCGCGCGGCTGAAGGGCTACGGCCTGGAAGAGCTGGGAATCACGGCCAACAAGACCATCGAGGTCGATGACTACCTGCGCACCAGCGTGCCCAACATCTTCGCGGTGGGTGATGTCGCCGGCCCGTACCAGTTCACGCACACCGCCGCGCACATGGCGTGGTTCGCCACCGTCAACGCGCTCTTCGGCAGCTTCAAGAAGTTCCGCGTCGACTATTCGGTGATCCCATGGGCTACCTTCACCGACCCGGAGGTCGCGCGCGTCGGGTTGTCCGAGACCGAGGCTGCCGAGCAGGGCCATGACTTCGAGGTGACCACCTACGGCATCGACGATCTCGACCGTGCCATCGCCGACAGCGACGCCTACGGGCAGGTGAAGGTCGTGACGCTCAAGGGCAGCGACAAGATCCTGGGTGTGACCATCGCCGGCCCGCACGCCGGCGACCTCATCGCCGAGTACGTACTCGCCATGAAGCACGGCATCGGCCTCAACAAGATCCTGGGCACCATTCACATCTATCCCACGCTCTCCGAGGCCAACAAGTTCGCGGCTGGGCAGTGGAAGCAGGCGCACAAGCCCGAAAAGCTGCTCGAGTGGGTGGGCCGCTTCCATCGCTGGATGCGAGGCTGAGCCGCTAGGTGCCACGCGCCTCCCAGCGGCGGATGGTTGCCAGCGCGGTGTCGAGGGAACTGCAGTAGCCGAGCCGCCCCGGTTGTTTGCGGATGCCGGCACGGCGCAGCTTGGCGATGATGCGCGTCGGCAGGCCGACGAAGATCAGCGCCACGCCGTGCTGCTGCATCTCGTCGATGATGCTGCGCAGCGTCACGATGGCAGTGGCATCCATGCTGGGCACATCGTGCATGTCCACGATCGCGGTGCGCACTTCCGGGTCGACCATGCGCAGGGTGCTCAGCGCCTTCTCGGCCGCTGCGAAGAAGAGTGGGCCGTTGACGTCGTAGAGGGCGACCGAATCCGGCACGCGTGTCGTTGTGGCCGCCCCTTCCTGCCGCACGCGGTCGGCGCTGGTCAGCAGCGCCATCCGCCGGATGAACAGAGCAGCGGCCAATCCGATACCCACCGCCACGGCCAGCACCATGTCGAAAAGCACCGTCAGCCCGAAGCAGGTAACGAGAACCAGGACATCGCCCGGCGGCGCCGAGCGCAGCGTGTGCAGGAAGTGCCGCGCCTCGCTCATGTTCCAGGCAACGACGAAGAGCAGTGCGGCCAGCGCGCTCATCGGTACCAGGCCGAGCAGGGGCGCCAGCAGCAGCATGGCAAGCAGCACGACCAGCGAATGCACTATCGCGGCGATGGGCGACTGCGCGCCGCTTCGGATACCGGTTGCCGTGCGCGCGATGGCGGCGGTGGCGGTGATGCCGCCGAAGAAGGGCGCGGCGAGATTGCTCAGGCCCTGGCCGATGAGTTCGCCATTGGAGTCGTGACGTGTGCGCGTCATCCCGTCGGCGACTACCGAGCACAGTAGCGACTCGATGGCCGCCAGCATGGCGATGGCAAAGGCGGGGCCCGCCAAGTCCCGGATCAGCGCGAAGTCCACCACCAGCGGCGCGCCGTCGGCACCGGGAAGGCGCCAGGGCAGGACGAAGCCTGGCGCAAGCGGTGGGATGCCGGAGCCGCTGCGTCCCTCGGCCGTCCACTCGAATTGGGAGGCGATGGTTGCCACGGGCGCATCGCCGGCCTGCATCGCGTTGAAGAACCAGGCCGCGACAGCTCCCACTGCCAGACCGGCCAGGGGGGCCGGCACGGGCAGCTGCAGTCTCGGCCACAGCAACAGTGTGGCCAGCGTGATCACTCCTGTAGCCAGGGTCAGTGGCTCCAGCTCGGGCAGGCTGCGACCGATGCTGGCGAGGCCGGAGAGAAAGTGCCCCGCACCTTCGCCGTCAGCAATGCCCAGGAATTGCGGCACCTGCAGCACCGCGATGACCAGGGCGATGCCCGCCGTGAAGCCGAGCACGACCGGGTAGGGAATGAACTGCACAAGGCGTCCCATGCCGCTGGCGCCCAGTGCGACGAGGATGAGCCCCGCCATCAGCGTAGCCACCAGCAGGCCGCCGATGCCGTACTCGGCGACGATGGGGAAGAGGATGACGACGAAGGCGGCGGTCGGGCCGGTGACGTTGAAGCGCGCGCCCCCGGTCAGCGCGGCGACCGCGCCGGCGACGATGGCCGTGTACAGCCCGTGCTGCGGCGGCACACCGGTGGCGATGGCCAGCGCCATGGATAAAGGGATGGCAACGGTGCCTACCGTGATGCCTGCCAGCACATCGCGGCGCAGCGTGGCGATGCCGTATCCGGCCTTCAGGCTGGCGCGCAGCGCCGTGAATAGCGGTGGAAAAGACATGGCGACCCCGTCAAGCCTATTGTCCCCGCCGTTCTGGTGCTCTAAGTCGTAGCGACGGGGCGCGAAGCATAACGCTCAGCCTTCTTCGATAGCGCTGGGGCGCGCCTCGTCCCGCGGCCATCATCGCACCGGTTCAGTCCGAGCCGGCGGCCTCGTGGATGAGGTCATAGATAAAACTCAGCTTGCGTTTGACCGGGGTCGAGAGCACGAAGGGGTAGAAATCCGGCTGGCCGAGAGAGCGGTTGAGGCAGTTGAGGGCGACGGTCAACGGCACCCAGTCAGCCAGCAGATCAGCGATCGTGCCGTGCTTATAGGGATTCGCTTCGATCTGATGCTCCGACGCCCCCGGCCCATGACCACGCACGGTCATGCCGAAGGCATGGGCGGTCTCCAGCGCGTCGATCATGTGCACGTAGTGCGCCCAGGTTTCAGCGAAGTCCTCCCACGGGTGGGCGGCCGCATAGGCCGAAATATAGCTCTTGCGCCAGCCGGTAGGCGGCCCCTGCGAGTAGTGCGCCTGCAGGGCGGCGTCGTAACGCGCCCGCTCATCGCCGAAGACGGCGCGGAAGGCCTCCAGCTTCCCGGCGTCGCGAACCAGAATCTCCCAGTAGAAATGCCCCACCTCGTGCCGCATGTGGCCGATCAGTGTCCGGTAGGGCTCACCGAGTTTGCTGCGCCGCGCCTCGCGCTCGGCGTCGTCGGCCTCTGCGATGTTGACGGTGATCAGACCGCCCGCGTGGCCCGTTAGAACGGGCGCGTCCGGACCCGCCTCGGCGAGGAAGTCGAAGGCCAGCCCATTCGGGGATTCCGCTTGCGTTGGCCGCGGCAGCCGCCATTTCAGAAGCGAATAGAACAGGTAACGCTTGGCGAGCTCGATGTTGCGCCATCGGGCCGCGTTCACGGGCGCCTGCAGATCGGGGACCGTCCGATTGTGGCGGCAGGCGAGGCAGAACGCCCCCGCGCCCGGCGCCACCAGCCAGTTGCATCGGGCCGACTCGCGGTTGGCGCAGGGCACGTGCGCGTCGGACTCGCCCGGCGCCGGCAGCGGCAGAAAGACCTCCCGCTCGGGTGCGTAGCCAACCTGCGTGCCGCAGGACAGGCAGGCGAAGTTGTCGAAATGCAGCTCGACTGGGCAGACGGGACAGTCGAAGCGCTGCATAGAGGGTCTCTCCGATTCCTGCGATGGGCGAGGGTATGGCGCAGCCGACGGCGCGCGCCCGGCAGCGGCAAGTCTGCCACTGCGGAGCTCCCGCGGATGAACAATGCGTCTTCTTCAATCAGCGCGTCACAGAATACGACGTCGTGTCTCGGCCTGATGTTCTCGAGGCTACTTAAGTGCAAGTGCAGTGCCGGTAATCCACCTAGCGATGCTGGAAACCGAACGGTAGGTGCCAGCTCATCCAGCTTTGCTGGGCCGGCTGGCCGCATCTCCGTGTCGGGGGTCTGTCGCCGCGTGCGATCGATGCGTTGCGTATCCTTCTCCCATGTCAGACGCCCTCACAAGCGAGCAAAAAGAGACCCTCAAGGTGGCGCTTTCCGATCTCGAGGCGCAGCTGCGCGCGGCGCTGACTGACAGCGAGGCAGGCGCCAGCACGGTAGAGCTGGACCAGACCCGTGTCGGCCGCGTTTCGCGCGGCGACGCCTTGCAGCAGCAAGCCATGGCTCAGGCCGGCCAGCGCGTTCTGCAGGAGCGGCTGAGGGCCGTACGCATAGCGCGTCAGCGCATGGAAAGCGGCGACTACGGCTACTGCCTGGAGTGCGACGAGCCCATCGCCTACGGTCGTCTGCAGCGCCAGCCCGAGGTCGCCTATTGCGTGAGCTGCCAGAGCGCGCGCGAGGCTTAGCGCCAAAGCTGTCACGAAATCGTCATGTAAATGTCATCTTGGCGTCGCCGAGCCTTCCTAGGCTGCGCGCATGAGCGAGAAGACCGGCAAGCGTTACCGCACGATCTGGATCTCCGATCTGCATCTGGGCACGCCCGGTTGCAAGGCCGAGCACCTGGTGGATTTCCTCAAGGCGCATGAGTGCGAGACGCTGTATCTGGTCGGCGACATTATCGACGGCTGGCAGCTCTCCGGCGGCTGGTACTGGCCGCAGGAGCACAGCAACGTCATTCGCAAGCTGCTGACCAAGGCCAAGCGCGGCACGCAGATCTACTACGTTACCGGCAACCACGACGAGTTTCTGCGCCGCTTCGTCGGCTTCGGGCTGTCGATGGGCAACATCGAAGTGGTCGACGAGCACATCCACAAGACGGCCGACGGGTGCCAGCTGCTGATCGTGCACGGTGACGCCTTCGATGTCATCACGCGTTACCACAAGTGGATCGCCATGGCGGGCGACACCCTCTACGTCAACGCCATGCGCATCAACCACCACGTCAATCGCGTGCGCCGACGACTGGGCATGCCCTACTGGTCGCTCTCGGCCTACGCCAAGGAGCGTGTGAAGTCGGCGGTCAACATCGTTTCCGACTTCGAGGAATCAGTCGCCCACGAATGCCGGCGCCGCGGTCTCGACGGCGTCGTCTGCGGCCACATCCACCACGCCGAGCAGCGCGACATCGAGGGCGTGACCTACATGAACTGCGGCGACTGGGTCGAGTCCTGCACGGCGCTGGCCGAGAACTTCGACGGCAGCGTCGAGATTCTGCGCTGGGTGGATTTCAATACGCTCAATCTGGCGCCGGCGCGGGATGGGGTGGTGGAGCCGTTGCGGGAGACGGCTTCGGCTTAGCCGCTGGAGCTTTGGCCGCTGTGTCTTGCGGTTCCGCGTCGTGGACTGGCAGTGTGAGAGGCTCGACGGCTCCCTGTTGATAGCAGGGTGCTCCGGGGTTCCGCGCCTCGGAAGCTCGGCGCTACCGCTTATAGCCCCGCGACTGGCGCGGGTTCCTTTCTCTGCTTGTCCAGAGAAAGGAACGGTGGATTCCAAGCCCAAGTGCAACACCGCTGGTTATCAATGTTGTGTTGTTGCATAGGCGGCCTCGAAGAAGACCTCAGCCGGTGTCCGAAAGCCCAGCGATTTGCGCGGTCGGTTGTTGAGCTGCCAGGCAATGGCGTCGAGTTCGCGCTGGGTGTAGTTCGACAGGACCTGGCCCTTGGGCAGGTACTGGCGGAGCAAGCCGTTGGTGTTTTCGTTGATGCCCCGCTGCCAGGGACTGTTCGGATCGGCGAAGTAGATGCTGAGGCCGGTGCGCTCAGCCAGCTCGCTGTGGCGCGCCATTTCCTTGCCCTGGTCATAGGTCAGGGTGCGCCGCTGCGCCTCAGGCAGGGCATTGAAGGTCGTGCTGAATCCCTCCAAGGCGGCCTCGGCGGTGCAGCCCTCCATCTTGGCGAGCATCACGAACAAGGAGTGGCGGTCCACCAGCGTGCCAATCGCCGATTGATTGCGGCGCCCGACGATGAAGTCGCCTTCCCAATGCCCCGGCACCAGCCGGTCTTCAGCTTCCGGCGGGCGCACATGGATGCTGACCATATCCGCGAGCCGGCCGCGCCGATCCCGACCTTGGCGGCGCTTGCGCCCGGTGCGATGCCCTTGTCGCAGCAGCGACGTCAGCTCGCGCCGAAGCTGGCCACGCGGTGTGGCGTAGATCGCGGTGTAGATCGTTTCGTGCGACACCCCACCCAGTCTGCCGGCGATCTGTTCCGGGGACCAACCGCGATGCAGACGCTCCACTACCTGTGGCCAGAGCGCGCCTGTTCGGGCCAGCTTGCGTTCGACGCGCGGCTTGCGGCGCAACCGGCGGGCGCGCCGGCCTGCGCTCGACGCGTCGTACCGGGGGATCTTGCGCGGCCGCCCCTTGAGCGGCTCCGATGCCTGCAGATAGCCGTTGCGCCGAAGCTCCCGCTGGACTGTGCTCGGCGACCGGCCAATAGCTTCAGCGACCCGACGCATGCTCGATCCGCCCAGGATCATCGCCATGATCGTGCCTCGTTCCTCTGCGCCCAAGTGTCGATAGTGAATCCCCACAGCACACCTCCTTGGCTGGAAGTGTTGCACTTGCGGCTTGAATCCAAGAACCAAAGAGAGGACACCTCGACACCAGCGCCGGCCCTGTCGGGCCGGTTCCCTCCACGCCGGGCGTGCTCGGGGTCGCATTGAGCGGCATCCTTGCCGCGCAATGCTCGGCCGGCCATCCCTGGCCGGCCGCCGCCTGCGCTCGCTCGACGCTCCGGCGCTGGTGTAGGGGGCATCGAAGCGACGAGCCAGAGCAAAATGTGCCCTTTGAGGGTGGCCGGCTCGAATGGCGCGCGCAGGGGTCGCGAGACAGGAAGTCGAGCGAGGGCGACCAGGCCATGGATGGCCTGTTCGCCCGTGCCCCGAGCACGGCATCCGAGACGGGAACCTGTCGCGGCGAAGCCGCGGCAGGCCACCCGGCGGGCACCATGGCTTTGGTTCCTTTGGCCGTAACCAAAGGAACCCGCGCCGGTCGCGTGGCGACATTCGATAGCGCCGACGTTATGAAGCGCGGAACCCGCGAGCACGCTGCTCTGATAGGAGATTCGGAATATCCCCGGCGTCTGTTGGCCAGCGCGGCGCTATCAGGGCGCGGAACCTTGGGCGGAAAGGGTTCGAAGAGACCCGCTTGTCCACGTCCCAGGAACGCAGCCGCTACTGCGCCTCCAACTCCGCCAACCGACTCTTCTGCTCCGTCAGATCAGTAGCATCCAACGCCCGCTGCATCCGCTCGCGCAGCGCACCGATGTCGGCGTCCATGACCAGCCGCTTGACCTCCAGCATGCTGGAAGGATGCATCGAGAACTCGGTCAGCCCGAGGCCGAGCAGCAGGCGCGTGAAGCGGACCTCGCCGGCCATCTCGCCGCACATAGCCACCGGGATGCCGGCGGCGTCGCCGGCGGCGATGGTCTGGCGGATCAGGCTGAGTACGGCCGGGTGCAGCGGGTCGTAGAGATAGTTGACCTCGTCATCGACGCGGTCGATGGCCAGGGTGTACTGGATCAGGTCGTTGGTGCCGATGCTGAAGAAGTCGCAGGCGCGCGCCAGCCAGGGCGCCGAGATGGCGGCGGCCGGCACCTCGATCATGACGCCGATGGGGATGTCCTCGGCCACTGCCACCCCCTCGGCGAGCAACTCGGTGCGGCAGCTGGCGATGATGCGCTGCGCCTGCCGCAGCTCGATAGTGTTGGAGATCATCGGCAGCATGATCTGCATCTGGCCGTGCATGGAGGCGCGCAGTAGCGCCCGAATCTGCGTGCGGAAGAGTTCCGGTTCGCGCAGGCACAGCCGGATGGCGCGCAGGCCGAGGGCAGGGTTGTTTGGCGTCGGACCGGCGCGGGCGCCGGAGTCGACCTGCTTGTCGGCGCCGAGGTCCAGGGTGCGGATGGTAATGGGGCCGGTCACGGCCTCGACGACGCGTGAATAGGCTTCGTACTGCTCCTGCTCGGTCGGTAGCTCGCGCCGGTTCATGAAGAGGAACTCGGTGCGGTAGAGGCCGACACCGTCGGCGCCGACGCGCGCTGCCTCGGCGGCGTCCTCAGAGAGCTCGATGTTGGCAAGCATGCGGATGCGCACGCCGTCGCGCGATACCGGCGGCTCGTCCTTCAGCCGCTCCAGTCGGCGTTGGTAGCGATGGTCGCGCGCAATGCGATGGCGAAAGCGCGTCAGCGCGGCTTCGTCGGGGCTGGCGTAGAGATGCCCGGCCGCACCGTCGACGACGATCTGCTCGCCTTCGCGCAGCAGCCGGCGCGCGTTGTGCACGCCGACGATCGCGGGCAGGTGCAGGCTGCGCGCGAGAATGGCGGTGTGCGACAGCGGGCCGCCGAACTCGGTCACGAAGGCGGCGGTCTTCTGCTGGGCGAGCAGGATGATGTCGGCGGGGGTGACGTCGTCGGCGACGACGATGCGCGCTTCCTCGCCCTCGGCGCTGGCCGGCTGCTCGTGCAGCGCGCGCTCGGACTGCAGCAGATTGCGCAGCACGCGCGCGACGACGTGCTCGACGTCATTCTGGCGCGTGCGCAGATAGGGGTCGTCCATCTGCTCGAAGACCGCCATCAACGTGTCTCGCGCGCGGCGCAGCGCGCCCTCGGCATTGCACTGCTCGTCCTTGATGCGGCCGATGACCGCCTCGCTCAGCGAGCTGTCGTCGAGCATCAGAAGATGCGTGTCGATGAAGGCGGCGATGTCCTGCGGTGTGCCGGCCGGGATCTGCGCGCGCACCTCGCGCAGCTGGCCCTTGGCGCGCTCGTGGGCGGTCTGGTAGCGCGCGATCTCGGCATCGATCTCGTCGGCCTCGATGTTGTACTCGCGGATCTCCAGATCCGTGCCCGAGATCTTCGCGACACGGCCGATGGCAATGCCGCGCGCAACCCCGATGCCCTGCAGCCACAGACTCACGTCGCCTCCACGGACGCGGACGCGTGCCTGGAATGCGTTGCGATGGGCGACGGGCCTGGGCTCATGATTCCTCCCCGAAGCGATCGGCGACGAGGTCGGCCAGACAGGCCAGCGCGTGCTCGGCATCGTCGCCCTCGGCGATGAGTGTGATCTGGCTGCCCTTGGCGGCGGCCAGCATCATCACGCCCATGATCGATTTGCCGCTGACCTCGCGGCCGTCCTTGCGCACGCGGACATCGGCGCCATGCCGACTGGCTTCGGTGACCAGCTTGGCCGCAGCGCGGGCGTGCAGGCCGAGGCGATTGACGATGGTAACGGTCTGCTCAGGCACGCGAGGAATCCTCCGCACAGAAAACGATGCCGCGCCGGCCGCCCTCGACGGCTGCCTCGGCCAGCTGGTCGAGTGGCAGCTTGGGATAGTTGAAGACGCGTACCAGCATGGGCAGGTTGAGGCCGGCCAGCACGCGGGTGCGACCGGGCTCGAAGAGGTGGGCGGCGATATTGCTGGGTGTCGAGCCGAAGGCGTCGGTCACTACCAGCACGCCGCTGCCGGCATCCAGGCGCTCGATCATGCGCTGGCCGTCGCGTGTCAGCAGCTCGGTGTCCTGCACGCGGCGGACTTCCAGCACCTCCACGGGCAGGCTGAGCTCGCCCAGCATGTCGCCCAGCGTGTCCAGGAAGAAGCGACCCAACCGGCCGTGGGTGACCAGCAGCACGCCCACCGGTGCGGCTGCACTCATGCCGCCAGCTCCCGGTGGCGCAGTTGCAGCTCCGGATAGATGCGCCGCAGGCGCTCGGCCAGCACTTCGGAGATGTAGACGCTGCGGTGCTGGCCACCGGTGCAGCCGATGCCGATGCTGACGTAGGAGCGGTCCTGCCCGGAGAAGGCGGGCAGCCAGCGCTGCAGGAAGGTGTCGATGTCGTCGAGCATGGCGGTGACGTCCTCGTGTGCGCAGAGCCAGTCGATGACGGGTTGGTCGCGCCCGGTATGTGCGCGCAGGCTGGACTCCCAGTGCGGATTGGGCAGACAGCGGACGTCGAAGACGAAATCCAGCCCCTCGGGGACGCCATTCTTGTAGCCGAAGGATTCCAGCGCCACCAGCATGGGCGCCTCATTGCTGCGCGCGCTGAGCTGGATGCGCTCGCGCAGCTCGTGCAGATTCATGCGGCTGGTGTCGATGACCTCGTCGGCGTAACCGGCAATGGGTTCGAGCAGGCGGCGTTCGGCGGCGATGGCTTCGCCCAGCGGCCGGTCGGAGCCCGATAATGGGTGCTTGCGGCGTGTTTCGGCGTAGCGCCGCAGCAGGATGTCGTTGTCGGCGGTCAGGAAGAGCACGCGCGCGTCCAGTCCGCGCTTGCGCAGGCGTTCCATGTAGTCGGGCAGGCCGCGGATGGCTTCATCGCTTTCGCGCGCGTCGATGCCCAACGCGATGCGCGAGAAGCGGCCCTCGGCGATGCGCCAGGCACGCTTGGCGAGCGGACCGAGCAGCTCCAGCGGCATGTTGTCGATGCAGTAGAAACCGAGGTCCTCAAGCTGGCGCAGCGCTACCGATTTCCCGGCGCCGGAGAGCCCGCTGACGATGATCAGTTCCATGCCCGCTCCCTTAGTCCTGCTGGCCCGGCTGTGCGTCGATGGCGCGCTGCTGGCGTTCCGCGAAGGCGTCGTCGGCGCGGTAGCCCTGCAGGCGCAACCACTGGTCGCGACAGGCAGCCTCGACCAATGTCGCCAGATTATGCCCGACCCGGATGGGTAGGCAGATGGTGGGCAGCGCCAGATCCAGAATCGTCTCCTCACCGCGCAGACCGGCGAGGCGCGCGCGGTAGTCGGTGGGGGCGTCTCGCACGGGCAGCAACTCCATCATGAAGTCGACGCGGCGGCGTGGTACCAGTGCCTCCTGGCCGAACATGCGGGCCACATCGAGTACGCCCAGGCCGCGGACTTCCAGGAAGTCCTGCAGCAGCGAAGGGGCGTTGCCGACGAGCAGGTCGCCGGGCAGGCGGTGCACCTCCACGACGTCGTCGGCGACCAGATGATGGCCGCGCGCCAGTAGTTCCAGCGCCAGCTCGCTCTTGCCGACACCGGCTGGTCCGACGATCAGCACGCCCAGCTCGAAAACTTCCGCGAGCACGGCGTAGACGGTCTGTACGGGTGCCTGCAGCGAGCTCAGCGCCTCGCGCAACGCGAAGACCGCTCCGGCCGGTTCGGCGTCGATGATACCCAGCGCGATGGGCAGCTCGCCGAGGCGCGCATCGATCTCGGGGGCATCTTCGGGGCCGGCGAGCAGGGTGTGGAGGCCGCCTGCCTTCGCCGTGGCCAGCGCGTTATCGGGCGCCTGGCGAAGCCACGCGCTTGCCGCGCTGCCAGCCACGGCCAGATCGGGAGGATGCTCGGGCTGCAGCCAGCCGGCGCGGGCCACAGTGGAGCTGCCCGGCGCGCGCAGCCATCGCGGTTGCAGGTCCGCGGCCGCGCACAGCGCGTCGACCGCGGGCGTGTCCGCCGCGGCCCCGCGGTCGATGATGTAACTGGCTTCGGCCGGCGTCTGCGCCGACACGGGTCAGGCGGTGAGCAGCTCGACGGCGGCTTCCGGGGATTCCGCCGCGCGCAGCTGCTTGCAGAAGTCCTCCTCGGAGAACTTCTCGGCCACTGCGGCGAGCAGCTTGAGGTGGTCTTCGGTGGCGCTCTGCGGAACGATGAGACCGAAGACGAGATCGACGGCTTGGCCATCGTGGGCGTCGTAGTCGACGCCGTGGGTGAGGCGGATGAGCGCTGCCGTGGTGCTGCGCGTTTCGCTCATGCGGCCGTGCGGGATGGCCACGCCGTGGCCCAGTCCCGTGGAGCCGAGCTTCTCGCGCGCCATGAGCGCATTGAAGATGTCTGCCTCGGCCAGGCCGTCGCGTCCGGAGAGGAGCTTGCTGATCTCCTCCAGCGCACGCTTCTTGCTGGATAGCGACTGGTCGATGCTGACGCGGCTGGCGTCGAGTACCTCGGCGAGCTTCATGAAAAGTCTTCCTCCCTGTGATGAGGACGAGGAGCCGGCTAGCGCCGGCCCCTCGTCGGAGCTACTTGTCGAGCGCGGCGGCGAGATCCGCTTTCTGGGCCTCGCGCGCATGGTGATTGCGAATCTGTTCCTTGTGTTTCTTGGTCTGCCGGTCGAGACGGTCGGCGAGCTGGTCGATGGCCGCGTACATGTCCTCGTGTACGGCCGAGGCGTGCAGCTCGGCGCCGCTGGCGCGAAGCACTGCTTCGGCTTTCTTTTCGAGCTTCTCCACCGTCAGGATGACATGGGCGTCGATGAGGTGATCGAAATGGCGTTCCACGCGCTGGAGCTTCTCGGTGACATAATCGCGCAGGGCGTCGGTGAGGTCGATGTGATGACCGGTGATATCAAGATTCATGCGGTACTCCCGAACAGATGCGGTAACGATCTCAGGCCGAGCGGCGGCGCTCATGTGCAGCCGGAATACCCATACCCTCGCGGTACTTCGCAACGGTGCGGCGGGCCACTTCCATGCCTTCGTCGTGCAGCAGCGCAGCGAGTCGGGCGTCGGAAAGCGGCTTGCCGGCGGGCTCCGCCTGGATGAGGCGCTTGAGCTTGGCCTGGATGGCGGTAGCGGACGCGGAGCCTCCTTTGGTGGTTCGGATGGAACTGGAAAAGAAATACTTCAACTCGAAGACGCCCAGTGGCGTCAGCATGTACTTGTTGGCCGTGGCGCGCGACACCGTCGACTCGTGGATGCCCAGCTTGTCGGCGATTTCCCGGAGGACCAGCGGTTGCATGTACTCCACGCCATGTTCCATGAAAGCGGTCTGCTGTTCAACGATGGCGTGCGCGACCCGCAACAGCGTGTCGTGGCGGGCGCGCAGTGCCGACACGAGCTGCTTGGCTTCCTGCAGATGCCGCCGTAGCGTCTGCTGCTCGTCGCTGCGCTCGGCGCGTCGGACCAGGGAGGCATACTGGCGGTTGATGCGCACGCGCGGTACGGCTTCCGGGTTCAGGTGCACCTGCCAGATGCCGTTGCGCTTGGCGACGAGTACGTCGGGCACGACGTAGTCCGGCGCGCCCTCCGAATAGGCGCGGCCGGGGTGGGGCGACAGGCTGCGAATGCAGGCAATGGCCGCGGCGATCGTTTCCTCGTCACTACCCAGCAGCTTGGCGATGCGCGCGTGTTCATGACGCGCGAGCAGGTCCAGATGCTCGCTGACGATGCTGCGGGCGCTGGCCAGCACCGCGTCTTCCGCCGCGTTGTCGGCGCTGCGCAGCTGCAGCAGCAGGCATTCGGCGACATCGCGCGCGCCGACGCCGGCGGGGTCCAGGCTCTGCAGCGTGGTGAGCGCACGCTCCAGCGCATCGCCGCTGGCGCGCAGTCGGTCGGAAATGCCCTCCCAGTCCTCCAGATAGCCGTCGTCGTTGACGGCGTCGACGAGATGGGCGAGGCATTCGCGCGCCGGCTCGTCCAGCGCGCAGAGATTGGCCTGCCAGGCGAGGTGCTCGTGCAGGTCGCCTGCCTCGTGCAGATTGGCCTGCTGGTACTCGTAGCGCTCGGTGTCGCCGCTGCTGTCGCGCCAGCCGCTGTCCTCCACGTTCCAGTCGTCGGCCGTGCTGACCGGTGCGTCCAGCTCGGGGGCCTCGGCGCTGGCGGGCTGCTCGGCGTCGGGGCCTCGCTCGGCGGGGGTGAGCAGCACTTCGCTGTCGCTGCCAGCGCGATCCTCCTCGGTCTCGCTCGTCTCCAGCATGAAGTTCTGGTCGAGCATCTCGCTGAGCTCGGTCTGCAACTCAAGGCTGGACAGCTGCAGCAGACGGATCGCCTGCTGCAGGGCCGGAGTCATGGCCAGGCTTTGGCCGAGTCGGAGCGAGAGCGACTGCTTCATCGCAAGGGCTTGCACGAAACTTGCATGCCCTGATTGTAGCGCTCGACAGTCGCAGATGTTTCGCAGCGTGGCTACGCTGCGCGGGCGGCGGCCGCCGTGCGTCGGCGCGCGGGCGAAGCTTCAGTCGGCGTAGCCGGGGTTCTCGCGATCCAGCCGCCGCAGCAGGCCGGGCCAGACCAGCGCCGCACCTTGCGAATGGGTGACTTGCTGCTGCATGCGCTGAGCGCCGGCCAGGATTTCCTGCGGGATGTGGATCGTCTCGCCGCCACCGGAAAGGGCGCGGATCTGCACCGTGCAGGCTGCCTCGAAGAGATACATCGCCAGGAAGGCGTCGGCCACTGTCGGGCCGATTGTGAGCAGGCCGTGGTTGCGTAGCATGAAGAAGTTGGCATCACCTACGTCGGCGATCAGGCGCGCGCGCTCGCCTTCCTCCAGCGCCACGCCCTCGTAGTCGTGATAGGCGAGGCTGGACAGCACGAAGAGCGACTGCTGCGACAGCGGCAGCAGCCCCTGCTTCTGCGCCGAGACGGCGACGCCGTTGAGCGAATGCGTGTGCATGACGCAGCCGGCGTCTTCCCGCGCGCCATGAATCGTGCTGTGGATAAGGAAACCCGCCGGGTTCACCGGCCAGGGGCTGTCTTCGACCTTGTTGCCTTCGGCGTCGATCTTGACCAGCGAAGAGGCCGTGATCTCCTCGAAGGTCATGCCGTAAGGATTGATCAGGAAGTGATGCTCCGGCCCCGGAACCTTGGCCGTCAGATGCGTGAAGACCAGATCATCCCAGCCGAAAAGGGCGACCAGACGATAGGCCGCGGCCAGATCATGGCGAATGGCGGCCTCGTCGAGAGCGGGGCTGTCGGTTTGGGCGTCGTCGGCCATGCATCTGTCTCCCGGTTGTTGTGCGCCCAAGCTACGCCGGCGCTGCGCTTTGAGCAAGCAGCGCGTATGGCTTCTTGAGGATGCCTGGGGCTGCGGCAATGGTCTCGGCAGGGCATCACGATCCCGGGCTGATTCGCCAGGCGCCGGGACGGCCGTGGTCACGCTTCTGCCACGCAGCCGCAACGGCGTTGTCACGCTGACACCCTAGCGTAGCCGGCTGATTTCATTGAGCCCTGAGCCGCCATGCGCACCCGTCATCGCTTCGCCCTGCTGATGCCCGTGATCGGGCTCGGCCTTCTCTCCTCCGCTTGCGACGGCACGACCTCGCGCGTCGATCCCGATCCGCAGACTCCGCAGAACCCGGGCGGCGACGAGATCGCCTTTGAACTGCAGCTGTTGCATTTCGCGGATGTCGACGGCGGCGGTACGGCGGCCCTGAGCAACGTCGACGCCTTCTCGGCGCTGGTCGACGCTTTCCGCGCGCAGCGTCCGGCGACGACCCTGCTGCTGTCTTCGGGTGACAACTACATCCCCGGGCCGATTTACCAGGCCAGTGCCGAGGATGCCCTGGCCGACGCTGTCGGCGTGCCGGATGTCGGCCGCGGTGAGATTGCCATCCTGAACGCGCTCGGCGTTCAGGCGTCGGCGGTGGGCAACCACGATCTCGACGGTGGCCCCGGCGAGTTCGCCGGCATCATCAGCGCCGAGGACAGCTGGCCCGGCGCGGCCTTCCCCTATCTGTCGACCAATCTGGACTTCGGCGCCGATGACGCCACGGCGCCGCTGGCCGAATCGGGTGGCCAGGATGTTGGTGACCTGTCCGGCCGGCTGGCGCCCAGTGCCGTGGTCGACGTCGACGGCGAGCGCGTCGGAGTCGTTGCGGCCGTGACGCCGACACTTTCCTCAATCACGAGCACCGGAAACATTGCTGTGCTGCCGGTCGGCGTCAATGAAGCGCTGGCCGAGATCGATGCCCTGGCGGCGGCGATTCAGCCCAGTGTTGACGCCCTGGTCGCTGATGGCATCGACAAGATCATCCTGCTCGCGCACATGCAGCAGATCGCCATCGAGCAGGCGCTGGCCACTCGCCTGGCGGGTGTCGACATCATCGTGGCGGGCGGTTCCAATACGCTGCTCGCCGACAGCAATGACATGCTGCGCCCCGGTGACACCGCGGCGGATGATTATCCGCTGAGCTATCAATCCTCGGACGGCGAACCCGTGCTGCTGGTGAATGTCGACGGCGACTTCAAGTATCTCGGCCGACTCATCGTTGGCTTCGACGAAGATGGCGTTGTCGTCCCCGACAGTCTCGACACGGGTGACAATGGTGCCTGGGCCGCCACTGATAGCCTCGTTGCCAGTGTGCAGGGCACTCCTATTGCCGACGTGGTCACGGTGGCCGAAGTCCTGCGCGGCGTGCTTGGTGACAAGGACGGCGCCGCCGCGGGCATCAGCGAGGTCTTCCTGGAAGGCCGCCGCGGCGGCGTGCGCACCGAGGAGACCAATCTCGGCAATCTGACCGCCGACGCCAACCTCTGGTACGCCCGCCGTGCCGACGAGGCCGTCGTGATCTCGCTGAAGAATGGTGGGGGCATCCGCGCAGCCATAGGCACCATCGAGCAGCCCGCGGGCAGCAACGACCCCGCCGATGTCGTGCTGGGGCCACCGGCGGCCAACGATTTCGGCAAACCCGAGGGCGGTGTGTCGCAGCTCGACATCGAGACCGCGCTGGCCTTCAACAATGGCGTGGCGATGGTGACGCTGACCGCAGCTGAGCTGTGGGACGTCATGGAGCACGCTGTGGCGGCTTTCGCACCTGGCGCCACCGCCGGCCAGTTTCCGCAGATCGGCGGCATGGCCTTCGCCTTCGACCCGGACGCCACTGCGCGTAGCGGCGGTGACGACAACCAGGGCGCGGCCACCACCGGTGAGCGCATCCGCACCCTGGTCGTGGAGCTTCCTGATGGCAGCACCGATATTGTGGTCGCTGACGGTCAACTGCAGGGGGATGCCACGCGCGGTTTCCGCATGGCGGTGCTGAACTTCCTGGTCGGCTGCGTGCCGGACAGCGGCGGCGCGGTCAGCGACAGCTGCGGCGACGGCTATCCCTTCAAGGGGCTGAGCAATCCGCAGCGCGCCGATCTGGCCACCGACTTCGACGCCGGCGACTACGACCTCGGTGCCTTCGATTTCTCGCCCTCTGGCGGCGAGCAGGACGCGCTGGCCGAGTATCTGGCCAACTTCCACGGCGATGCGGCCAGCGCCTTCGACGCGGCCGAGCAGCCGCCGGCCCAGGACGAGCGCATCCAGAACCTGAGCGCGCGCGACAACGGCCTGGCCGGCAACTGAAGCCGGTGGTGCCCCGGCGCTATGCCGGGGCACCGTGGTTTTCACTGCGCCCAGAAGTGCTGCGCTAGCCCGCGGCGCTGCCGCCAGAGCGCACTCTTGGCGACGAAGCCGGCCACACCGGCACCCTGGTCGGCGTCGGCCACCTGCCACCAGCCGTTGACGGCAGCGGTCAGCGCGCCGGACAGGGCCTCGAAGCCCTGGGCGGTCTCAAGATCGCATTCGACGCCGCGGTCGATGATGTACTTCAGCTGGCGGACGGCCTGGTGATTCTTGGCGCGCATAACCTCCAGCAGGGCGTTGACGGAATCGTCCAGCTCGCCGGTCGGCACAGTGCGGTTCCATAGGCCGGCCTCGACAGCGCGGCGGGCGCCGTGCAGCGCACCGATCAGGTTGACCTCCTTGGTCAGACGACGGCCGATGAGCCGCGCCATGCGGGTGGTGCCGCCCCAGCCCGGCGTGATACCCACGTCCACTTCCGGCATGCCCCAGCGCGCCCGCTCGGTGGCGATGACGAAGTCGCTGGCCATGGTCAGCTCCAGCCCGCCGCCGACGGCCATGCCGTCGACCGCGGCGATGGTGATCTTGTCCAGTTCCTGCAGCACATTGGTCATGTGCTGATAGCGCCGCACGCGCCGCATGACCTGGTTGGCGTTGCCCCACTGCGGCATTTCGCTGATGTCGTCGCCGGCGCAGAAATGCTCGCCGGCGCCGCGCAGCACCACGTAATGCAGATCCTCGCGGTCGCGGGCATCTTCCAGCGCGGCGATCAGCGCCTCGGACAACGCCATCGACAGGGCGTTGCGTTTATGCGGACGGTTCAGCGTCAGCCAAAGCGCGTCGCCGTGTTGCTCGGTGATGAGTTCGCTCATGGTCATTCCTCCATTAATGACTTGCGAAATGCAAGTGAAATAAGCCTGCCTGTATCGCTTGTTAAATGCAAGTTAAATGGGCATGCTGGGCTCATGGCCACCAAGCAACCTTCCGTCGCCGAGGATTCGGTGGCGCGCACCCTCGACATCGTCGGCGACCGCTGGAGTTTCCTGATCCTGCGCGAAGCCTTCTTCGGCGTGAAGCGCTTCGAGGCGCTGCAGGCGAATCTCGGCATCGCCACCAACGTACTGTCGCAGCGTTTGCGCAAGCTGACCGCGGCCGGGGTCTTCCATCGTGCCCCGGACCCCGAGGACGGTCGTAAACGGATCTATCGCCTTACCGAACAGGGCCGCGATCTCTACGGCGTATGCCTCAGCCTGATGGCCTGGGGCGATCGCTGGCTGGCTGATGCGGAAGGGCCACCGTTGGTGTTGACCCACCGCAACTGCGGGGCGCCAATGCAGCCGGTAGTGGTCTGCAGCGAATGCGGCGAGCCGCTGCAAGCCCGCGAGGTGCGCTACCGGCTTCGGGACGCCAAAGCGCGTTGACGGGGGAGCGCGCGCTGTCAGCGCCGGAAGTCGTGACCCAGGTAGACCTCGCGCACCTGCTGGTTCTGTTCGATGGCCTCGGGTGTGCCCTCGGCGATGACGCGGCCCTCGGCGAGGATATAGGCGCGCGAGCAGATGCCGAGCATCTCGCGCACGTTGTGATCGGTGACCAGAACGCCGATGTCGCGCGCGCGCAGGTGCTGGACGATGGCCTGGATGTCCTTGACCGCGATGGGGTCGACGCCGGCGAAGGGCTCGTCGAGCAGCACGAAGCGCGGGTTGGCGGCCAGTGCGCGCGCGATCTCGACGCGGCGCCGTTCGCCGCCGGACAGTGCCATGCCGAGGTTGTCGCGCACGCGCGTGATGTGGAACTCCTCGAGCAGGCGCTCCATCTCCTCGCGGCGCTGGGCGCGGGAAAGATCGCTGCGTGTCTCCAGGATGGCGAGCAGGTTCTCGGCGGTCGTCAGCTTGCGGAAGACGCTGGCCTCCTGCGGCAGATAGCCGACGCCGCGGCGGGCGCGCACGTGCATCGGTACCTTGGTGACGTCGTGCCCGTCGAGGGTGATCGTGCCGCCGTCGGCCGCGATGAGGCCGACCATCATGTAGAAGGATGTGGTCTTGCCGGCGCCGTTGGGGCCGAGCAAGCCGACGACCTCGCCCGCACGCACGGCCATGGAGACATCGTGCACGACGGTGGTCTTCTTGAAGCGCTTGTGCAGCCCGTTGGCGGCGAATACGCCGGGGCCGCTGGCCGGGGCGCTTGCAGGGGATTCGGTCACTGCTCGAACCCCTCCAGGGTCTCCGGGTCGATGGTGATGCGCACGCGGCCGCCGCTATCGCCGCCGCTGGCGGTGATGCGCTGCTCGACGATCTCGTAGCGCAGCTCCTCGCCACTGATCCGGTCCCCTGCGCGCTGGACGGCGACCGCCCCGCGCAGCTGCACCACGCCGGTGGCGCGATCGAAATCGATGCTTTGCGCGCTCGCATCCACCGGCTGCATGTCCTTGCCCTCCGGGCGGTGCTCGAGTTCGGCTGGGTCGCCGCTGATGCGTACGCGGACCTGGCCTTCGCCGTCGCGCGACAGCTGCAGCGTGTCGCCGCGTGCTTCCAGCGTGGCGCTGGTGAAGACGACGTTGCCGGAGTAGCGCATGTCGCCGTTGCGCGTGATCTCGGCTTCGTCCGCCGAAATTTCCAGCGGTGCGCTGCGCAGCGCTTCCAGGCTCTGCGCGGCGATGGGCGGCGCCGGCAGTGTCAGCGCCAGCAGCAGCATCAGGCGCCTAGCGCGGATCATCGTATTGCACTCTTACCCTGTCGAGCAGCCGCAGGCGTTCGCCGTCGATGTCGGCCAGCATGCCGATGCCCTGCATGCGCCGACCGTCGCCGCGCAGGGTCACGGCCTCCTCGCTGCGCAGCTCGCGCTCCTTCAGCGCCACGATGAGTTCCCGGGTCTCGCCTTCGAGTGCGGCCCCGTCGGGCCAGCTGCCCTCGATGCGGACGCCGTCGCTCAGCCGCAAGGTGCGGCTATCCGCGGGGACCTCGCCGATGGGGGCGGACAGCGACCAGCTGTCGTTCTCGCCCAGGCCGCGCACGCGCGGCGCCTCGATGGCGACGCGCTCGCTGGCGTGCATGGTCAGGCGTTCGGCGCGTACGCGGAAGCTTGGTGCGCCCTCGGCATCCGTGCGCGTCCAGTCGGCGCCCAGAACCTCGTAGCGCGCCGGATCGGCCGTGGTGATGGTCTCGCTGCGTTGCTGCTCGCCCTGGCCGATGAGGCTGCCGAGCCATACGACGACCGCGCCGCCCAGCAGCAGGGCCAGCAGCCATTCGCGGCGTCCGCGCTTCACTTGGCCAGCCCCTGCGCGCCCAGGAGGAGGTCGGCGGCCTCGCGGACGGCGCCGAAGCCGCCGGCGTGCTGGCTGGCCCAGTGCGCGGCGGCGCGGGCGCGCGGATGCGCGTCGGCCACGGTCAGCGCCAGGCCGGTGCGCTGCATCAGCGGCAGGTCGGGGGTGTCGTCGCCCATGGCCGCGCAGGCCGTGTCGTCGAGACCCAGCGCGTCGCGGATGCGCTCGTAGGCGGGCAGCTTGTCGGGGGTGTCGAGCACGATATGTCGCACGCCGAGCTTGCTGAAGCGATGGTGCATGGCGTCGGACGGGCGGCCCGAGATGATCGCTACCTCGATGCCGGCCTCGAGCAGCAACTTGATGCCGAGGCCGTCGCGCACGTGCACGGTCTTCAGCTCGGTGCCGTCCGGCGCCAGCCACAGCCGGCAGTCGGTGAGTACACCGTCGATGTCCAGGAACAGGCAGCGCACGCGTGCGGCGCGCTCGGCGATGGTGGGCACGGTCGCGCTCATGCCGCGCCCGCGCGCAGCAGGTCGTGCAGATGCACGACGCCGATGACCCGCTCGGCTTCGTCGGTGACGAGCAGGCTGGTGATGGCGTGTTCTTCCATGCGATGCACGGCTTCGGCCGCCAGCGCGTCGCTGCCGATGCGACGACCGCCGCCGGTCATGACCTCGCCGATCGGTACGCGATGGATATCGGCGTCGCTTTCGAGCACGCGGCGCAGGTCGCCGTCGGTGAATATGCCGAGGGTCGCGCCGGATTCGTCGGTGACGATGGTCATGCCCATGCGCTTGCGCGTGATTTCCAGCAGAGCATCGGCCAGCGGCGTGCTGCTGGCCACGCGTGGCACTTCCTCGCCGGTATGCATCAGATCCGAGACCTTGAGCAACAGCCGGCGCCCGAGCGCGCCGCCGGGGTGGCTGCGCGCAAAATCCTCCTGCGAGAAGCCGCGCGCCTCCAGCAGCGCCACGGCCAGCGCGTCACCCAGCACCAATGTCACGGTGGTGCTGGCCGTGGGCGCCAGGTTCAGCGGGCAGGCCTCCTGCGCCACCGAGATATCGAGATGCACGTCGGCCATCTTCGCCATGGTCGATTCAGCCTTGCCGGTCATGCTGATCAGCGGCACGCCCTGGCGCTTGATCAGCGGCAGGATGGTGACGACCTCGCTGGTCTCGCCGGAACTTGAGATGGCCAGCACGACGTCGTCGCGGGTAATCATGCCGAGGTCGCCGTGGCTTGCTTCGCCGGGATGCACGAAGAAGGCGGGCGTGCCGGTGGAGGCCAGCGTCGCCGCGATCTTGCTGCCGATATGTCCGGATTTGCCCATGCCGGTGACTACAACGCGACCGCGACAGCCGAGCAGGATCTCGCAAGCGCGGGAGAAACTGTCATCGATGCGCGCGCGCAACGCGTCCAGCGCGTCGCGCTCGATCTCGATGACCCGGCTTCCGAGCGATTTGAGGGCGTCTTTATCCATTGAAAGGCGTTCAAGCGGTGGTGGACCGCAGCGCGCAGTGTAACCGTAGGTGCCGGGCCGCTTCGCTTGAGAGGGCTGTAGGGGAGCCTCAGCCTTTACAGGTGGGCGCTGCTTCTTTCCTGGCTCGGTGAACCAGATGTCGATAGTCGATTGGATTGTTCCCGCTCGGGGGTTCCGCGCCTCGTAACCTTTGCGCTAACGAATGGTGCCACGCGACCGGCGCGGGTTCCTTTGGTTACGGCCAAAGTACCCAAAGCCATCGTGCCCGCTCGGCATCCATGCCGAGCGACCCCTGCGCGCGACGCCCGCCTCGGCCACCCTCAAAGGGCACGGATCGCCCGGGCGCGCCGCTTCGCGACATCGCTGACGAGCTCCCCGTGGCAGAAGAGTCCCTCGGTGGTTATTCGTGGGAGTTGTATCTTCCCGCGTTCTTCAAGCCTTGATCCGCTCGTAAGCTTCCAGCGCCCGGGCGCGCGAGGCCTTGAGATCGACGATGGCTTCGGGGTAGTCGCGGCCGATTTGCACGCCGGCCTGGGCAAGCACTTCGGGCTTGGCTTCCCAGGGTGCGTGCAGGGCCGTGTCGGACAGCCTGCTCAGTTCCGGCACCCAGCGGCGCACGTAAGTGCCCTCGGTGTCGAACTTCTGTGCCTGCAGGACCGGATTGAAGATGCGGAAGTAGGGCGCGGCGTCGGCGCCGCTGCCGGCAGCCCACTGCCAGCCCAGGGTGTTGGAGGCGAGATCGGCATCGACCAGCGTGTCCCAGAACCAGCGCGCGCCTTCCTGCCAGGGGATCAGCAGATTCTTGGTCAGGAAGGAGCCGACGATCATGCGCACCCGGTTGTGCATCCAGCCGGTATGCCAGAGCTGGCGCATGCCGGCATCGACGATGGGCACACCGGTATTGCCCGCCTGCCAGGCCTTCAGGTCCTCGGCGTAGTCGGCCGGGACGCGCCATGGAAAATCCGCGAAGCGGGGGTTGAGCGGTGTGTCGGTGGTGTGGGGGAAATGATAGATCAGGTGATAGGCGAATTCGCGCCAGATCAGCTCGCGCTGGAAATGGTCGATGCCTTCGCTGGCGCCCTGCGCCTTGGCGGTCTCGGCGGCGGCCCAGCACTGGCGCGGTGACAGTTCGCCGAAATGCAGGTGTGGCGACAGTGCCGAGGTGCCGTCGATGCCGGGCAGTTCGCGCAGGCGTTTGTAGTCGCCGGCGGTTCCGGCCATGAAGCTGTCCAGACGCGCATGCGCGCCGTCCACGCCGGGTCGCCAGCACTCGTAGAAGCCGGCGTCCCAGCCGATGCGCGGCAGCAGTTCGAGCGCGGCAATGGCGCTTTCTCCCTGTCGCTGGTGTCCGGCTTCGCTCGGCCACGGAATCGTCGTGGGTGTCTCGGTCATGCGCGACGGTTGCCAGTGCGCATTGAAGCGTCGGGCGAAGGGCGAGAAAACGCGGTAGGGGTCGCCGTTGCCGGTGGCCAGCATCCAGGGCTCCATCATCAGCGCGCTGTTGTGGCTTTCGACGCGCGCACCGGCTTCGCGCAGCGCCGCCTTGAGCGTTTTATCGCGGGCGATGGCGGCTGGCTCGTAGCAGCGGTTCCAGTGCACGGCATCGGCGCTGGTGGCGTCGATGAGCGCGCGCAGCTCGGAATGTGTGTTGCCGGCGCGCACGATCAGCGCCGACCCCCGCTCGCGCAGGGTCGCGTCCAGCGCCAGCAGGCTGTGGTGCAGCCACCAGTTGGAGGCAGCACCGGGCTTCCAGTCGACTTCGGGATCGTGGATATAGACCGGAAGCACGGCATCGGCGCTGTCCAGCGCCGCCTGCAGGGCAGGGTTATCGGCAAGGCGGAGATCGCGCCGGAAGAGCAGCAGGGCGGTGGACATCGCGGGGGCCTCGGGGCGCGACGGTTTACAATTTGTGCATGCTAGTTCTCCTGAAGACGCGACGGTCGCGCCGTACCAACGCTCGTCGAAGGCGGCGCCGCGCATGATCGAAACGCCGGCCATCGATGTGCGCGGCGTGTCGAAGCGCTTCGGCAGCCTGACCGCGCTGGACAACGTCGACCTGCAGGTCCAGCGCGGCGAGTTCTTCGGGCTGCTCGGCCCCAACGGCGCCGGCAAGTCGACATTGATCGGCATCATCGCAGGGCTGGTGCACGCCACCGGCGGCAGCGTCTCGGTGCTGGGCCAGGACACGGTGCGCGATTTCCGCAGCGCGCGGCGCAGCCTGGGCGTGGTTCCGCAGGAGCTGGTCTTCGACCCCTTCTTCAAGGTCATCGACACGCTGCGTCTGCAGGCCGGCTACTATGGTTGCGGCCGCGAGGCCTGGCCCTGGATCGACGAGCTGCTGGAGCGGCTGGAGCTGACCGACAAGCGCCACGCCACCATGCGCGGGCTTTCCGGTGGCATGAAGCGGCGCGTGCTCATCGCGCAGGCGCTGGTGCATCGGCCGCCGGTGGTCGTTCTCGACGAGCCCACCGCCGGAGTCGATGTCGAGCTGCGCCGCACGCTCTGGACCTTCGCGCGCGAGCTGCACGCCGCCGGCCACACCATCGTGCTGACGACGCACTATCTGGAGGAAGCCGAGGACCTCTGCTCGCGCGTGGCCATCGTCGATCACGGCCGGGTCAAGGTCGTATCCACGACGCGCGAGCTGCTTTCGCGTCACCCCTTCCGCTTCCTGCGCGTCAGCCTGTCCGGCGCGCCGCTGCCCGAGCGTTTCCACAGCCAGGCCGAGGCCTGCGGCGACAACGAGTGGGAGCTGAAGCTGGACCGCACTACGCAGCCGCTGGGCCGCGTGCTGGAGGAGCTGCGCGAGGCCGGCTGCCGCATCGAGGACATCGCCACGCGCGAGCCGAGCCTCGAGGACGTCTTCGTCGAGTTGACCGAGGAGGCCGTCGATGTCGCCTGACCTCATGAGTCTGCGCGCCATCGTCGCCAAGGAAGTGCGCCGCTTCTGGAGCGTGCTCGGCCAGACCGTGACGGCGCCGGTGATCACGGCACTGCTGTTCCTGCTCGTTTTCTCGCATGTGCTGGAAGGACGCGACTCCGGCTATCCGGGCGTGGCCTACACGCAGTTCCTGGTGCCGGGGCTGATGATGATGCAGGTGCTGCAGAATGCCTTCGCCAACACCTCATCGTCGCTGGCGCAGAGCAAGATCATGGGCAACATCGTCTTCCTGCTGATGGCGCCGCTGTCGGCGCGCGATCTCTTCATCGGCTATATCAGTGCGGCGCTTCTGCGCTCGACGCTGGTGGCGCTGGCCATCTTCGTCGTTACCTGGCCCTTCGTGCAGCTGCCCGTGGCGCATCCCTTCGCGCTGCTCGCCATCATGCTGCTGGCGGCCGGCAGCATGGGCTCGCTGGGCATCATCGCCGGCGTGATCGCTACCAAGTTCGATCACATAGCGGCCTTCCAGAACTTCCTGATCATGCCGCTGACTTTCCTGTCCGGCGTTTTCTATTCGGTGCACGGCCTGCCGGATCTCTGGTTTCAGGTCAGTCTCTTCAATCCCTTCTTCTACATGATCGACGGCTTCCGCTACGGTTTCTTCGGTACCGCGGATGTTTCGATCTGGCGCAGCCTGGGCTGGAGTCTTGGCTTTTTCGCCGCTACCAGCAGTGCGGCCATGGTCTGGCTAGCAAGCGGCTATCGCCTGCGCAGCTAGCCACCGAGACGCCGGCGGCCGGCGATTCGCCGTGGTAATGCCCAGGCGAGCACTGACGCACCCGTCACGTTCGTGCGCTTAGACGATACCGCCGGTCCGGAACGCGTACGCGGCGCGCTTGAGGGTGGTTAGCGTCGAATCCTGGCCCGATGGGGGCTCGAATCTGGCGCCTCGGGTTGGACTGATCCAAGCCGGCAACGCCACGCAGGAGGTGCGCTATGAAACGTCTACTCATTGGCAGCGGTGCCCTGCTATTCGCCGGCTCGGTCGCATGGGCCGCGACCGAAACGGATACCTTTGAAGTGACTGCCACGGTGGTCAGTGCCTGCACGGTCACGGCCAGCGACCTGAATTTCGGCAACTACGATCCGCTGGCTGCGCTGCCTACGGATGCGACGACGACGGTGAGCGTCACCTGTTCGCTGTTGGCCCCGTATGACATCGGTCTGAATGCCGGGCTGCACGGCGGCGCTGTTACATCGCGCGAGATGCAGATCTCGGGCGATACCGACAGGCTCGACTACCTTCTCTCGCAGGATCTCGCCCATACGACCAATTGGGGCAACACGGTGGATACCGACACGGTCGCGGGCGTAGGCACCGGCCTTTCGGTGCCGACCACGATCTATGGTCGGATACCCGCAGCCCAGAACGTACCGGTGGGCAGCTACGCCGATACCATCACTGTCACCGTGACCTTCTGATGGCCAGCGGCGGCGGGCGGCTGAGGCTGTCGCTGCTGCTCGCGCTCGCCGTTGCCGGCCCAGCCGGCGCCGCCGGTGGGCTTGCCCTGCACCCGCTGCGCGTCGATCTCACGCCGGAGCAGCGTGGTGCGGCAGTCATGCTTCGCAACGAAGGCGAGATGCGCAAGACCATCGAAGTCGAAGTCATGGCCTGGGCGCAGCCGCATGGCGGTGAAGAATATGCGCCGACGCGTGCGCTGTTGGCCAGTCCGCCCCTCTTCTTCCTGGAGCCGGGCGCCAGTCAGACTGTGCGCATCGGGCGTCCGATGAGCGCCGGACCGGTCGGCGACGCCGAGCAGGCTTTCCGCGTGTTCTTTCGGGAAGTGCCGCCGGCTGCGCCGGCCGGTGGCGGCGCGCTGCGGGTGGCGGTGCGCCTGGGCATTCCCGTCTTCGTGGCGGCGCGCGACGCGCAGCCGGCCCTGCAGTGGCAGGTGGCGCGGGGCGCGGACGGGGCGGTGACTCTGACACTGATCAATCGGGGCACGCGCCACGCGCGCGCGGCCGAAGTGCGATTGCTGGCCGCCGACAGTGACGTGGTCGTGGCGCGGGCCGAGGGCTTTCGCTACGTGCTTGCCGGTGCGCGACAGTCGTGGCAACTGGAGCCGAACGCGCCATTGAAGCCAGGCGCCTATCGCGTCGTCGCCCAGTTCGAGGACGGCGTCCGTGAGCACGCCACTACTCTGGTTCGGCCCTAGGGAAACTCTGATCAATCGCCCCGATCTGGGATGATGCCGGGGCACGGAGACGATGGTGAGCCAGTCGATGAAGCAGCGGACGTTCGCGGATCTTGAGCAGGCGCACAAGAAGAAGGTGACGCGCCGCGAGAAGTTTCTGGCGGAGATGGATGCGGTTATTCCGTGGTCGCGCCTGGAGGCGTTGATTGCGCCGCACTACCCGAAGCCCAAGGCGGGCAAGCCGGGGCGCCGGCCGCTGTCGCTGGCCACCAAGCTGCGCATCTACTGCCTGCAGCAGTTCTACGGGCTGTCGGATCCAGGCGCCGAAGAGGCGCTTTACGACTCCGATGCCATGCGCCGCTTTGCCGGCATCACGCTGACGGATGAGGCGGTGCCTGACGAGAGCACGATCCTGCAGTTCCGGCGGCTGTTGGAGCGGCACGGGCTGGCCGAGCAGATCTTTGCCGAGGTCAATGCCCACCTGCGCGAGCGGGGCCTGATGCTGCGCGAAGGCACGCTGGTGGACGCCACGCTGATCCACGCGCCCAGCTCGACGAAGAACCAGAGCGGTACGCGGGATCCCGACATGAGTCAGACGCGCAAGGGCAACCAGTGGTACTTCGGCTGCAAGGCGCATATCGGCGCCGATGCCCACAGTGGCCTCGTGCACACCGTTATCGGCACAACGGCCAAAGTCGCCGACATCACCCAGACCGAAGCCCTGCTGCACGGCGAAGAACGCATCGTGCTGGGCGATGCCGGCTATCGACGCACGGGCCGCAGCCTGGATGCCCCGGCGCCCGATAGTGGACCGCGCATCGTCACGCCTTACGTGCGCAGTGCCGGCAAGGCGCTGCTGGAATGGCAGCGCGCCGCCAACCGACGTCTGGCGTCTCTGAGAGCCCGGGTCGAGCATCCGTTTCGGATTGTCAAATGCCAGTTCGGCTACACCAAGGTCCGCTATCGCGGCCTGACCAAGAACACCGCGCACCTGCACAGCCTGTTTGCCATGGCCAACCTCGTGGCGGCCCGAAGACAGCTGCTGGCGGCAGGATAGGTGCGTCCAATGACAACGAAATCGGGCTTCTGCAGAGGCTGAAGCCCCCGAAACAGCCTTCATTTCACCCGGTGTGCAGCCTGCAATGTCTTCGCGGTCACTCATCCGACTTTGATCAGACATTCCCTAGGCGTGTCGTCTTCACGATACTGGCGCTGGCGCTCACTCCGATCGATGCGCGCGACTGTGCCAGCGTGGTGGCCCCCGGGGATGACACCGTCACTGAATGGTTGCTGGTGGTCGATGCCGGCGAGGCGGATGCGCAGCTGCGGCATGTTCTGCGCAGCAGCGATGGGCGGCTCTGGCTGGATCGGGGCGCGCTCTCCCGGTGGCGGCTCAGCGATATCCCCTCGGCATCGCTGCCCTACGCCGGGCAGCATTGGCACGCGCTCGACGATATCGCGGGGCTGCGCTACCGGCACGACGCGTGCACGCAGAGCTTGCACGTCGATCTCACGGCAACCGGTCGGAGTGCGGTGAGCCACTCGCTCATGCGGCGCGGTGAAGCGGCCCCCTTGTCGGAGGTCGCGCCGGGTGGCTATTTCAATGCCGATCTGCTGTACAGCGGCGGCGACGGCGCGGATCGCGCCGCGAGCTTCTTCGAGCTGGGCGTCTTCGGCCGCGGCGGGCGCGGCCTGCAGACCGCGGTGGCCGATGATGACGGAGGTTTCATCCGGTTGGACAGCACCTGGCTGATCGAATCGCCCGAATCGCTGGCTACCTTGGCTCTCGGAGACAGCACCAGCAGTGCCGGAAGCTGGGGGCGCACCGTGCGCTATGTCGGCCTGCGCTGGGCTACCGATTTCAGCCTGCAGCCCTATTTCGTGCCCTTTCCGCAGCCTGTGCTCGCCGGTCAGGCGGCCTTGCCGTCGACCCTCGACGTCTTCATCAACGACAGTCTGCGCGCGCGGCAACCAGTGGATGGCGGTCCCTTCGAGTTGCAGGATGTGCCGGCGATCAGTGGCGGCGGTGAGGCAGTGATCGTGGTGCGCGACGCGCTCGGCCGGGAGACGCGCCTCACGCAGCCCTTCTACGTCAGTCCGCAATTGCTGCACCCAGGGCTCGCCGACTACGCGCTCGATGTCGGCTTTCTGCGTCGCGACTACGGGCTGGCATCGGCCGCCTACGGCGATGCCTTCGGAACACTGACCTATCGTTACGGCCTGCATCCGACACTCACCGCTGAGCTGCGCGGCGAGTGGCAGGCCGGCGGTGGGGCGCTGGGCGCGAGCGCGCTTTACCGCGTCGGTCATCTCGGGCTTGTCTCGGCGACGACGGCCTATGGCGGCAGCGACGGAACGGGTGGAGGCTTCGGCGCCTTCGGCCTGGAACGGGATATTGCCGGCCGATACGGGCTGAGCCTGCGTCGCGAGTGGGCGCAGGCAGAATTTCGCCGCGTCGGGGACGCGCCGGACCAATCGGCACCGCGCTATCGCGATTTCGCGCGCATCAACGCCGTGCTGCCGCCGCGCGCTTCACTGTCGCTGACCTATTCCAAGGAGGCCGCTCGCGGTGGTCGTGACCTGCAGTTGCTCAATCTCGGGGGCAGCCTGCAGATAGCCCAGGGTCTTCAGGTCGGTCTGCAGCTTGGCGAGGTGCGGGCGGAGGGCACGCGTGACCGGCGCGCCATTGCGACGCTGAGCTATGCCTTCGCCGGCGGTGTCAGTGCCGCCCTGCAGCATCAGCAGGTCGCGGCGCAGCCTTCGCGCACCCGTGCAAGCGTGCAGCGCACACCCGCTGGGGCGCTTGGCTGGGGCTATCGCGGCGAGATAGAGGGTGGCCCGGTGCAACGTGGCAGCGCGGCGCTGGATTACGGCGGTAATGTCGGAACGCTGTCCTTCGCCGCCAGTCAGCGCGACGGAGCGACCGGCCTGCGCGCCGGGGCGCGCACTGGCCTTGCCTGGCTCGGCGGGGACGTGTTCTGGACGCGGCCGGTGCGGGGGAGCTTCGCGGTGGTCGATCTCGGCGCCCTCGACGATATGGGGGTGTATCTCGACAATCGCCTGATCGCGCGATCCAATGCCGAAGGTGTGGCACTGCTGCCGGATCTGCGCCCTTACGAGCGCAATCGCATCGGCATCCGCGCCGAGAATCTCCCGATCGAGCAGCCTGTCGCCACGTTGGCGCAGACCGTGGTGCCGCGTGGCCGCAGCGGTGTGCGCGTCGATTTCACGCACGATCGTCGTGTGGGCATCGAAGTTGTGCTGCGCGACGAGAACGAAGAGCCGATTCCGGCGGGTAGCGCGCTGCGTGACCGCGCCAGCGGCACGCCGCATCCGGTCGGGCACGGCGGCCGAGCCTGGCTTCGACTCGAGCCCGGCGCGCACACGCTGCGCGCTGGCAGCGGAGCGACGACCTGCGAGGCGAGCTTGCAGGTCCCGGCGCAGCCGGACCTCGGGACGCCGATCGAACTCGTCTGCCGGGCCATCGCGCGATGAGTCTCCGATTGCCGATCCGTGTCCTGGGGCTGCTCCTGCTGTCGATGGCGGCATGGCCTGCTGCTGCTCAGACCTGCAGCGTGTCGGCGTCGCCGGTCGCCTTCGGTACCTACAATCCACAGGCGGGCGCGCCGAATGACAGCAGCGGGCAGGTCAGCGTCACCTGCCAAGCCTTCCTGTCCTTGCTGCTGTCCTATGAGATTCGCCTTTCGGCCGGCAACAGCGGCAATTTCGGCGCCCGGCAGATGAGCGCGGCCGGCGCGACGCTGCAGTACAACCTGTACAGCAATGTGTCCCGCAGCACGGTCTGGGGTAACGGTAGCGGTGGTTTCGGCAGCGTTTCCGGCAGCATCCTGCTTTCGGCGCTGAACCTCCCGGCCACGGTCAATCGCACGGTCTATGCGCGCGTGCCGGCCCTGCAGAGCGTAGCGCCAGGCAGCTACAGCGATTTCATTACCGTCACGGTGCTCTACTGAGCTTCGTGGTTGCTGCTTTCTTGGCCGGGTGCCGTCCGGGGCGATGCGTCGAGTGTGGCGACGAAGTCGTGCAGCGCTGAACGGTAGCGCTGGCGGCTCAGCGCGATGGCCTCGTTGTGGCCACCGCTGAGCGCAACCAGCTCGGTGTTGGCAGCCTCGGCCAGGCGCTGGCCGTGATGGAAGCCGATGATGTCGTCGTCGCGCGAATGTAGCACCAGCGTCGGGGCATCGATCTGCGGGACGCGTGAGAGGGTGTCGTAGTCGATGCGCGCCAGCCGCCGCGTCGGCAGCCAGGGGTAGATCTCGGCTGCGATGGCCGGTACCGAGGTGAAGGTGGAATCGAGAATCAGCCCGGCCGGCGCGACCTCGGTGGCCAGCCAGGCCGCCACCGCGCCGCCCAGCGACTGGCCGTGCAACAGGATGCGCTCGGGATGGATGCCGCGCTCGTCCACCAGATGGCGCCAGGCGGCCATGGCGTCGCGGTAGGTGCCTTCTTCGGAGGGCCTGCCGGTGGATTGGCCGTAGCCGCGATAATCGACGATGAGCGTCGCCAGCCCCAGTTCGTGGAAGAGCTGCAGCAGATCGATGCGATCCCCGATGTTGCCGGCGTTGCCGTGGAAATGCAGCAGCACCGGCGCCGCATCGTCCTCGGCCGGCACGAACCAGCCGCGCAGCCGCTCGCCATCGGTGGTCGTGATCGCGACATCCTCATAGGCCAGCCCGGCGTCCGCCGGTGTGGCGCGCAGGTCGCAGCCGGGCGTTCCCGGCAGGAAGATCAGGCGTTCCTGGAAGGCGTAGAGCAGGCTGCCGAGAATCACGAAGCCGATCGCTCCGGCGACGAGCAGCAGCCCCAGCATGCGCAGGCCGGCCACGCGCTCAGGTGCCGCAGAAGGTCTGCGTGACGCGCTCTTCCGGTTGCGGCGGCGTCGCGTAGGCCTCGGCGGCCTCGCGCTCTGTGAAGGGATCGGCCATGGTCTCGACCATGGCGTGGAAGGGAGCGAAGTCGTCCCGTTCGACGGCCGCGGTGATCACCGCCTCGACCTGATGGTTGCGCGGGATGTAGCGCGGATTAACCGCGCGCAGCCGCTGCGCGGTCTCGGCGGAGTCGGCGTCCTCGCGCGCCAGCCGGGTGCGCCATTGCGCCAGCCAGGGGGCCAGTGCCCCGGCTTCGGCGAAGACGCTGGTCAGTGCCGGGACCTCCATCGGTTCGCGCGCCTCCAGCGCGTCGGCCAGCGCGCGGAAGGCGAGCGTGAAGTCGGCTTCCTGCGCCTGCATGTGCCCCAGCAGTTGCTGAATGAGCTGGCGGTCGTCGTCCTCGTCGCGCTGCAGGCCGAGCTTGGTGCGCAGCACTGCCAGCCATTCCGACTCCATCCGGTTTGCCGCTTCCTGCAGGACTTCGGTGGCGCGCGCCACGGCCGCGTCCTTGTCCGCATCGATCAGCGGCAGCAGGCATTCGGCGAAGCGCGCCATGTTCCATTGGGCTATGCGCGGTTGCTGGGCGTAGGCGTAGCGGCCGGCCTGGTCGATCGAGCTGAAGACCGTGTCGGGGTGATAGCTGTCCATGAAGGCGCAGGGGCCGTAGTCGAGCGTCTCGCCGGCGATGGAGACGTTGTCGGTGTTCATGACGCCGTGGATGAAGCCCACGCTCATCCACTGCGCGACCAGCGCCATCTGGCGCGCGCTCACGGCTTCCAGCAGCGCGAGGTAGGGCGTGGCGTGCCCCTGCAGCTCCGGATAGTGGCGCGCGATGACGTAGTCGGCCAGCTGGCGCGTGCTGTCGACATCGCCGCGCGCGGCGAAGAACTGGAAAGTGCCAACGCGCACATGGCTGGCCGCCACGCGCGTGATGACGCCGCCCGGCAGGAAGGCCTCGCGCATGACCTGCTCACCGGTGGTAACCGCGGCCAGCGCGCGCGTCGTGGGCACGCCGAGGGCGTGCATGGCCTCCGAGACGATGTACTCGCGCAGTACGGGGCCGAGGGCGGCGAGGCCGTCGCCGCCGCGCGAGAAGTAGGTGCGGCCGGCGCCCTTCAACTGGATGTCGCGGCGCCGGCCGGCCGTGTCGACGACCTCGCCCAGCAGCTGGGCGCGGCCGTCACCCAGCTGTGGCACGAAGTGCCCGAACTGGTGCCCCGCGTAGGCCATGGCCAGCGGCTCGGCGCCGGGCAGGGGGGCATTGCCGGCAAATATCGCGCCCCATTCGGCATCCGTGCGGCTGGCCGGATCGAAGCCCAGCTCGGCAGCGAGCGGCCGGTTCAGGCGCAGCAATTGCGGCGCCTTCGCCGCGCGCGGCGGCTGCCGCGCGTAGAAGCTTTCCGGCAGCCGCGCGTAGCTGTTGTCGAAGCTCGGAAGGCCTTCGACCGCCGGGCTCTGCTCGCCGGCGGGCAGGTTCATCCGTCCAGCAGCGTGCGCAGCTCGCCCGAGCCGTACATCTCGCGCACGATGTCGCAGCCGCCGACGAACTCGCCGCGGACATAGAGCTGCGGGATTGTCTGCCACTTCGCGTAGGCCTTGACGCCCTCCCGGACGGCGTCGTCCTCGAGCACATTGACGGCGGTGAAGGGCTGCTCCAGCAGCGACAGCGCCTTGACGACGGTGGCCGAGAAGCCGCACTGAGGTGCTTCCGGCGTGCCCTTCATGAAGAGCACGACGTCGTTGCTGCGGACCAGCTCGTCGATGCGGTCGTGGATGGAGGTGTCGGTGCTTGCTTCGGTCATGATGAACTCCGTTTGCGGGTGCGCCGTGGCGCACCGGTAGGGGTGGGACAGCGCCCATGGCCCTCAGTATCCCATTCGTGCCCGCGGTCCTGCCTTTTCCGTGCCCGGTTGATCAAGTGATACCGAGCTCGGCGCACAGTGCCGCCAGCTCGCGGGCGTGGAAATCGGCCGCTGCGTCGCCCTCTTCGGGGCCGTCGTAGCGGCCGAGGCTGCGCGCATGGGCGAAGAAGCCGGGGCGGGGCAGCGCCGGGCCGTGGCCGCTGACGATCACCGCCGCGCGCAGCGCACGGCCGGCGGCTGCATCTTCGGTCATGCTCTCCTCCAGCGCCTGCGTCAGCTTCTGCATGCTGCGCGGCGGCGGGATATTGAGCGCCGTCAGTGCCTCGCGATAGCTCGCTGTGCCCGGAGGCTGGCGCGCGACCGCCTCCAGATACTGGCGTAGCGCGGTCTGGAAATCGGCGGCAGAGCCTGTCTGTGTGGGAGGGTTCATGCGCGCAGGGTAGGGGGAGCGTTGCCGGTTGCCCAGCTGCGAGCCTGCCACCTTCGATTCGCGCACCCGCCTGCTAGTACAATTCGCGCCTCTCCAGCAGCAAGCAGCCGACCCATGCAGGCGCAAGACATCCAGCAGCTCATCGAGCAGGGCCTTCCCGGCGCGCAGGTCACCGTGCGCGGCGACGACGGTCAGCACTTCGAAGCCGAGATCGTCTACGAGGGCTTTGCCGGCCATTCCGTGCTGGCGCAGCACCGCATGGTCTACGAGACCCTGGGCGAGCGGATGGGCGGCGAGATTCACGCGCTGGCGCTGCGCACGCGCGCAGCCTGACGCCGTGGACAAGCTGCTGATCGAGGGTGGCGCGCGGCTGAACGGCACCATTTGCGCATCGGGCGCGAAGAATGCCGCGCTGCCCATCCTGTGCAGCGCGCTGCTGTCCGCGGAGCCCCTGCGGTTGACGAATCTTCCGCAGCTGCAGGATGTGCGCACCACGCAGCGCCTGCTGCGCGAGCTGGGCGCCGAAGTGGAAGCTGACGCCGAGACGGGCACGGCCACGATCACCGCGGCCACCTTGACAACGCACACGGCGCCCTACGAGCTGGTCAAGACCATGCGTGCCTCCATCCTCGTGCTCGGGCCACTGTTGGCGCGCTCCGGCGAGGCGCGCGTGTCGCTGCCCGGTGGCTGCGCCATCGGGGCGCGGCCGGTGGATATCCACCTGGAAGGCCTGCGTGCGATGGGGGCCGAGGTGATCGTCGAGGGCGGCTTCATCCACGCCCGCGCGTCGCGCTTGAAGGGCACGCGTTTCTTCATGGATACGGTGACCGTCACCGGCACCGAGAATCTGATGATGGCCGCGACGCTGGCCGAGGGCACCACGGTGCTGGAAAACGCCGCGCGCGAGCCGGAGATCGCCGACCTGGCCGCCTGCCTCAACGCCATGGGCGCGCGCATTTCCGGCGCCGGCACCGCCACCATCACCGTCGAGGGCGTCGACGCCCTGCACGGCGCCGATCACCGCGTGCTGCCCGACCGCATCGAGATCGGCACCTTCCTCGTTGCCGGCGCCATGACGCGCGGACAGGTCACCGTGCGCGGTGCCGGCTCCGGGCTGCTCGACGCGGTGCTGCGCAAGCTGGAGCAGGCCGGCGCGACCGTCATGGTCGACGACGATGCGATCAGCCTGGACATGGCCGGTCGGCGGCCGCAGGCGGTGGATGTGCATACCGCGCCGTTCCCGGGTTTCCCCACCGACATGCAGGCGCAGTTCATGGCCATGAACTGCATCGCCGAAGGTGTCGGCACCGTTGTCGAGACGGTCTTCGAGAATCGCTTCATGCACGCGCTTGAGCTGCAGCGACTGGGCGCGGACATCCGCGTCGAGGGCAATACCGCCATCGTGCGCGGGCGCGAGCAGCTGCAGGGCGCGCCGGTGATGGCGACCGACCTGCGTGCTTCGGCCGGGTTGGTGCTGGCCGGCCTGGTCGCCGACCGGCATACCCTGGTCGACCGCATCTACCATCTCGACCGCGGCTACGAGCGCCTGGAAGAGAAGTTCCGCGATCTGGGCGCGCATGTGCAGCGCGTCACCCGTGCCCCACAGGAGGCGGCATGAGCCAAGCCAACGCCATCACGCTGGCCCTCTCCAAGGGCCGCATCTTCGAGGAAAGCGAATCCCTGCTCGGCCCGCTCGGTCTGCTGCCGCGCGCCGACCTGGACGAGCGCCTGCTGCGCCTGCCGGCGCAGACACCCGGGGTCGAGCTGCTGGTCATCCGGCCCACCGACGTGCCGCCCTATGTCGAACACGGTGCCGCCGATATCGGCATCGTCGGCAAGGATGTGCTGATGGAGCACGGCGGCAGCGGCCTATTCGAGCCGCTGGACCTGCAGATCGCGCTCTGCCGCATGGTGGTGGCCGGCCTTCCCGGCGCCGGTCTCGACGGGCTGCGCCGCCGGCCGCGCATCGCCACCAAGTATCCCGCCATCGCGCGCCAGCACTTCGGTCGCATGGGGCGGCAAGTGGAGATCATCAAGCTCTACGGCTCCATGGAGCTGGCGCCGCTGGTGGGGCTGGCCGACGCCATCGTCGACCTTGTCGCCACCGGCAGCACGCTGAAGGCCAACGGCCTGATCGAGTACGAGACCATCGCGCCGATCAGCTCGCGGCTGGTCGTCAACAAGGCGGCGATGAAGACCAAGCACGCCGCGGTCAGCCACTGGGTCGACCGTTTCCGGGAGGTCGTGGCCGCTGCCACGGAGGCGGCATGAGCGGTGATCTGATGCGTCGCCTCGACGCCGGCGCGGCCGGCTTCGACGGCGCACTGTCCGCGCTGCTCGACCGCCTGCCCGAGCGCGACGAGGAGGTGCGCGCCATCGTCGCCGGCATCATCAGCGAAGTCCGCCGCGACGGCGACGCTGCCGTGGTCGCGCAGACGCGTCGTCTCGACCGCATGGAATGCGCCGACGGCCGCGTGCCCGAAATTCCGCAGGCCGAGCTGCGCGCGGCGCTGGACCGGCTGGATCCGAAGCTTCGCGATGCTCTGATCACGGCCCGCGATCGCATTTACGACCATGCCGAAGCGCAGGCGCTGCACGGCTTCGAGCAGGAGGACGATCACGGCAATCGTCTCGGCATGCGCGTCACCCCCATCGACCGCGCCGGCATCTACGTGCCGGGCGGGCGCGCGGCCTATCCCAGCTCGGTGCTGATGAATGCTGTGCCGGCGCGCGCCGCCGGCGTTGCAGAGATCGTCATGTGCGTGCCGACACCGGACGGCTTGCGTAACGACACCGTGCTGGCGGCTGCGGCGCTGGCCGGTGTCGACCGCGTCTTCGCCATCGGCGGCGCCCAGGCCGTGGCGGCGATGGCCTACGGCACCGAGACCGTGCCGGCGGTGGACAAGATCGTCGGCCCGGGCAATGCCTATGTCGCCGAGGCCAAGCGCCAGGTCTTCGGCCGTGTCGGCATCGACTCGGTGGCCGGGCCCAGCGAGGTCTGCATCATTGCGGACGGCAGCGCGCCGGTGGAATGGATGATCCAGGACATCTTCGCCCAGGCCGAGCACGACGAAGAGGCGCAGTCCATCCTGATCTGCCCGGATGCGGCCTATCTGGACGCCATCACCGCGGCGCTGCCGGCGGCGCTCGAAGCCACCGGCCGGCCCGACATCGTGCGCACAGCGCTGGCCGATCGCGGCGCGCTGATCCAGGTGGCCGATCTCAATCGGGCCGTGGCCGTGGCCAATGTCATCGCGCCGGAGCATCTGGAACTGGCCGTGCGCGAGCCCGAGGCGCTGATGGCGGATATTCGCCACGCTGGCGCCATCTTCGTCGGCGCGCATACGCCCGAGGCACTGGGCGACTATTGCGCCGGGCCGAATCACGTGCTGCCGACTTCGCGCGCGGCGCGCTACGCCAGCCCGCTGGGCACCTATGAGTTCCAGAAGCGTTCCAGCATTGTTGCCTGCAGTCCGCGCGGAGCCGCCAAGCTGGCGCCGGTGGCCGCGGCTATCGCCGACGCCGAGGGGCTGGCTGCGCATGCGACTAGTGCGCGGTTGCGGATGGGGAAGTGACGCTGGTTCGCGGGAAGGGTGTGGGTTCGGCACCAAGTTTCTTTTAGACCTTCGTGCTCGCTGGTTCTTGGCATGACGGAATCCTGTTGGGAACCGATCTGCTCGCGGATTCCGCGCCGCATAGCAATAGCGCTGCCGTAGGTTGCCACGCGACCGGCGCGGGTCACTTTTTGTCTTGGCAAAAAGTAACCAAAAACCGTGTGCCCGCCGGGTGGCCTGCCGCGGCTTCGCGGCGACAGGTTCCCGGCTCGAATGCCGTGCTCGGGGGCGAGCAGCGACCGAAGTGCCAGTGGCACTTCGCAGCGCTGGGAGCGCCCGGACATGGATGTCCGGGCCGGGGCAGCATTCGAGCGAAAAGGTAGCGCCAGGGATGGCAGGCGATCACAGCCCATGCCTCGCGCAAAGATCGCCGCGGTCACTAGGCTCGGTCGTCCGGACCTCGCCAAGTGACCCTGGCTGGGCCTTCCATGGCCCAGCCGTGATGCGCGCTGCGACTTGCCACTGGCAAGTCGGTCGCGCATCACCCCTCAAAGGGCACGTTCTGGACGGCTCGCCGCTTTGCGGCATCGCGGCATGCGAGTCGCGCCCCTTTGCAGCGACGTCGCGAAGCGACGAGCCGTTCCGGATTCCCCCTACACCAGCGCCGAAGCGACGGGCGCGCGCAGGGGATGGTGCGCCATGGACGGCGCGCCAAGGCTCGTCACGACAGGGATGTCGTGTCGAGCCGATGCCGAGCACGCCCGTCGCTTCGGGGACCGGCCCGTCAGGGCCGGCGCTGGTGTCTGGGCGCGGTCTTTTGCTTGCTTTTCTATCGCGTAATAGAAAAGTAAGCCGCGCCGGTAGCGCGGGTACAACCGATAGCGCCGAGGTTTCAGAGCGCGGAATCCGCGAGCGTCAACGGTGCCAACGAGGGCTCTCATCAGCGGCAAGATTTGCAAGATCGGTGCATCAAAGGTCGCTCAGATGCCTAAGCCGGATCCCGCACTGCGTCCACCAGCGCCGCAATCCGCCGATACCCCTCCACCAACCGCGGCCCCGGCCGCCCCAGATGCGCCTCGGTGATGGGATGCACCCGTCGCTCGCGCACGGCCGGCACCTCCCCCCAACCCTCGCGCTCGAGCACGTGGCGGGCGCGGTAGTTGGCCTCGGCGACGCCGCACCAGCTCATGACGACGATCTCTGGTGCCATGGTCCGGGCTTCTTCCGGCTCCACGGTGCAGCTCTTGTCGGTGCGCTCGGCCCAGGGATTGCGGCCGCCGGCACGGGCAACGAGATCCGTGATCCAGCTGGCGCCGGCGGCGACGATCACCGGCTTCGGCCACCATTCCACGGCGATGCGCGGTCCGGCAGGGTCGGCGCGCTCGGGCATGGCGGTCTGCATGTCCGCCACTAGCTGCTCGCCGCGTTCCGGCACTTCCAGCAGTTCAGCGATGGCGCGGATATCGGCGAAGACGTCGTCCAGGCTGACCGGGTCGGCGACGTAGACGGGCAGGCCGGCGGCGCGCAGGCTCTCGACGACCTTTTCGTGGCCGGGTACGGTCAGCGAGCTGAGCACGACGTCAGGCTCCAGATTGCGCACAGCCTGCGTGTCGAAATCGAGATCGCGGCCTAGCTTGGCCAGTGGGGCGACGGTCTCGGGCGGATGGTCGGAGTCGGCGTCGACACCGACCAGCGCGTGGCCCATGTCCAGTGCGCAGACGATCTCGGTGTTGGAGGCGGTGTGGGAAACGATACGCATGGTTGCATGCTGCCAGCCCCCGCGGGGTGCGGCCAGCCGTCGCCGCACGGCCTTGATGATGCAACCCGGCTATAATTCGCCGCTGTCGTGCCCGAAGTATGCCGACCCCCCGCGGAGCGCCCCGGGGTTCGCATCAGCGGCGCGATCGAAAGGGCGTGCAGTGGCCGTGTCCGCGGTCCCGCGCCGTCAGCGATGACAACAGGATCGAGGCGAATGAGTAACGAAGGTGTGAACACCAATAGGCGTCGCTTCCTGACGCTTGCCACTTCGGTGGTCGGCGCGGGCGGTGCGGCGGCGGCAGCAGTCCCCTTCCTGGCATCAATGGCGCCCAGCGAGCGCGCCAAGGCGCTAGGGGCTCCGGTATCCCTCAACATCGAGAATCTCGAGCCCGGGCAGATGGTCACCACGGCCTGGCGCGGCAAACCGGTGTGGGTGGTCAACCGCACTCCGGAGATGCTCGACACGCTCGACAAGGTCACAGACCGTCTGCGCGATCCGGAGTCGGAGCAGCCGCAGCAGCCGCCCTATGCGCAGAATCAACAGCGCTCGATCAAACCCGGGATTCTTGTCATGGTGGGTATTTGCACGCACCTAGGCTGCTCTCCCAAGTTTCGGCCCGAGAAGGCACCGGCGGATCTGGGTGAGAATTGGCTGGGCGGTTTCTTCTGCCCCTGCCACGGCTCGAAATTCGATCTGGCCGGTCGCGTTTACGGAGGCGTGCCGGCGGTATTGAATATGGTGATACCGCCGCATCACTACGTCTCCGAAACAGAGATCCTGATCGGCGAGGACAAGGAAACCGCGTAATGGCCATCACCCCGAACCCGCATAACACCACCGGCTTCCTCGGCTGGATCGACGACCGCTTCCCGCTGACCAAGATGTGGAAGGACCACGTCGGTGAGTATTACGCGCCGAAGAACTTCAACTTCTGGTACTACTTCGGCTCGCTGGCGATGTTGGTGCTGGTCAATCAGCTGTTGACCGGCATTTTCCTGACCATGCACTACAAGCCGAGTGCGGCGGAAGCCTTCGCCAGCGTCGAGTACATCATGCGCGATGTGCCTTGGGGCAACATCATCCGCTACCTGCATTCGACCGGCGCGTCGGCCTTCTTCATCGTCGTCTATCTACACATGTTTCGCGCGCTGCTCTACGGCTCCCACCGCAAGCCGCGCGAGCTGTTGTGGATCTTCGGCTGCTTGATCTACCTGGCGTTGATGGCCGAGGCCTTCGCCGGCTATGTGCTGCCTTGGGGGCAGATGAGCTTTTGGGGCGCGCAGGTGATCATCTCCCTGTTCGGTGCCATCCCGGTGATCGGGCCCGATCTCGTGGTCTGGATTCAGGGCGACTACATCCCCTCGGATGCCACGCTCAACCGCATGTTCTCGCTGCACGTCGTCGCGCTGCCCTTCGTGCTGGTGGGCCTGGTGGTCGCGCACATCATGGCGCTGCACGAAGTGGGCTCGAACAATCCCGACGGCATCGAGATCAAGAAAAACAAGGACGCCTCCGGCAAGCCCGTGGACGGCATCCCCTTCCACCCCTATTACACGGTCAAGGACATTGCCGGTACGGCCTTCTTCCTGATCATCTTCTTGGGCGTGGTGTTCTTCGCGCCGGAGGGCGGCGGCAACTTCCTCGAGGCACCCAACTTCGAGCCGGCGGATCCGCTGCAGACGCCCGCGCACATCGTGCCCGTGTGGTACTTCGGCGCCTTCTACGCCATGCTGCGAGCGGTGCCCGACAAGCTGGCCGGGGTCACCGTCATGTTCTCGGCGGTGTTGATCATGTTTGTGCTGCCGTGGCTGGATCGCTCGCCGGTGAAATCGATCCGCTACAAGGGGTTGCTGTCGAAGGTGATTCTCATGCTCTTCGCCGTGAGCTTCCTCGTGCTGACCTACCTCGGCACGCGAGCTTCCACCGACCTGGGCACCATCATCGCGCGTATCTGCACGGTGTACTACTTCGCCTTCTTCCTGCTCATGCCCTGGTATTCGAAGCTGGATCGCACCAAGCCGGTCCCGGACCGCGTCACCGAATGAGCCGAGCCGTCATGATGAAACGCCTTATTTGTCTTCTCTCCCTACCGGTGGCGCTCGCCAGCGCCCCCGCCTTCGCCGCCGGCGGCGGCGCCGTGCTGAGCTATTCGCCGGACATTAGCAACGAGGCCTCGCTGCAGCGCGGCGCGCGCAACTTCATGAACTACTGCTCGGGATGTCACGGGCTGAAGTTCCTGCGCTACAACCGCATGGCCGAGGATCTCGGGATTCCCGAGGAGGTGGTGGAGGAACAGCTCATGTTCACCACCGATGACATCAACGAGCACATCGAGGTGGCGATGCCGGAGGCCTCGGCCGACTGGTTCGGCAAACAGCCGCCCGATCTGAGCCTGACGGCGCGCTCGCGCGGGCCGGACTGGATCTACAGCTTCCTCAATACTTTTTACGTCGATCCCGGTAGCCCGACCACCGGATACAACAATCTGCAGCTGCCGAACCCCGCTATGCCGCACGTGCTGGCCGAGCTGCAGGGGGTGGTTGTGCATCACGAGAACGCCGAGGGTGGAGATGGCCACGGCGGCGGGCATGGTGGTAACCATGGCCTGGAGGTCGTCGAGGCCGGGGCGTTGTCGCCCGAAGAGTACAAGGCCTTCACCGCCGATCTGACGAACTTCCTCGCCTACGCCGCCGAGCCCGGCAAGGCAGATCGCATATCGCTGGGCTGGAAGGTGATGTTCTATCTGCTGATATTCTTCGGCGTGGCCTACCTTCTGAAGCGGGAATACTGGAAGGACGTCCACTAATATGGCGGTACGCAACCCCGCAGGTGTCACCGGCGCAACGCCGGCCAGCGCGCTGGCCGCTCGGCGTGCCGGGCTGTTGCTCTTTTCCGCCGAGGACCATCTGGGCAGCCACTGGGCGCGCCTGATCCTCTGCGAGAAGGATGTCGACGGCGTGGCCATCGAGTGGATCAAGCCGGACACGGTCAACGAGGATTGGGCGACGCTGTCGCCACGCGGCGAACTGCCGACGCTGGCCGACCGCGAGGTCGTGCTTTATCCGGCGCGGCTGGTGGTGGAGTATCTCGACGAGCGTTATCCGCACCCGCCGCTGCTGCCGGTGGAGCCCGCCGGACGAGCGCGCGCGCGCATGATCCAGCATCACATCTCCTCGCACCTTTACGGTTTGGCCGAAGCCGGCCTGGCCACCGGCGCCGCTGCGCAGAAGGCGCGCAAGGCGCTGCAGGAGGAGTTGCTCGGTCTGGCACGCATGTTCCCGGCGCGCGGCTTCTTCATGGGCAACGATATGACCGTGGTCGACACGGCTTGGGCACCGCTGATGTGGCGGCTGCCCTCGCTCGGCATTCCGCTGGATTCGGTGGACGGCATGCGCACCTATGCTGACCGGCTCTTCGCCCGCGGCGCTTTCCAGCGCAGCCTCTCGGCCGTCGAACGCAACCTCGCCGGCTGATTCCGTCGTGTCCCGTTCCCGCCGCCCGTATCTCGTGCGTGCCATCTATGACTGGGCCTGCGACGACGGCCAGACGCCGCATCTGCTGGTCGCCGCAGACTTCCCGGGTTGCGAGATTCCCGTCGAACACGTCGAGGAAGGGCGCATTACGCTGAACGTCGGCCCGCGCGCGGTCTCCGCGCTGGATATGGACGGCGAAGCCATCACCTTCTCCGCGCGCTTCGGCGGCCGTCCCTTCGGCTGCCGCGTGCCCTGGGGCGCGGTGCTCGCCATCTTCGGTCGCGAGAGCGGCGAGGGCATCGTCTTCGGCGAGGTCGAGGAAAGCGATGTTCCCGACGATCCGCCGCCCGAGCCCGAGCCCGAGCCACCCAAGAAATCGCACCTGCGCGTCGTGAAGTAGGTCCCGGAAGGGGCCACAGGTTTCACAGATGACCACTGATTGGTCAGGGTGAAGGTGACCCCGGTTCGCACCGGGCGTTCGAGGTATGTGTCGGCGCCGGGGCCTGGAATCGAGCCATCTGCGCAAGGCTGATTTCGCTTCGCTGGTCCAAGCGGTGTCGGATCACGCTCGAATGCCCTGACTAACAGCCTTCAGTCGCGATCACCGTGCCTCCGGGCGCGGCGGGCAGGGTCTTGCCGGGATTCAGGATGCCGTCGGGATCGAAGAGGCGCTTGATATCGCGCATGCGTGCCAGCGTCGTGGCGTCGATCTCTCGTGCAACGAAGTCGCGCTTGGCCACACCCACACCGTGCTCGCCGGATAGCGTGCCGCCCAGCGATAGTACGAGCGTGAACACGGCGTCCAGACAGGCGTCGACGGTCGCCATCTGTGACGGGTCGTCCGGGTCCGCGAGGATGTTGACGTGGATATTGCCGTTTCCGGCGTGGCCGAAGTTGACGATCTGCAGACCGTGGCGTGCCGATTGTTCACGCAAGCCGGCAAGCAGTTCCGCCAGCCGGCTCACGGGCACGGCCACATCCTCGTTGATCTTCTTTGGTGCCAGGCTGCGCAGCGCCGGAGACAGCGCCTTGCGCGCCCCCCAAACAGACGCTGCATCAGCTTCGTCGGCTGCGGCGCGCCATTCGAGCAGCCCGTCGCCCTCGGCCGCGCGTGCGATCGCAGCGATCTCGTTGGCGATGCTGGCTTCGTCACCGTCGGCGCTCAGCAGCAGTAGCGCGCCGGTGCCGGCAGGCAGATCGAGCGGGGTGTGGGCTTGCGCCAGCGCCACGCACTGCTCGTCCATCAGCTCCAGTGCGCAGGGGATGGCGGCCTGGCCCATGATGCGTGCCACCGCCGCGGCGGCGCTATTCACATCGCTAAAGGCCGCGCGCATGTCGCGCCGTGCGCTGGGGCGCGGCAGCAAGCGCAGCGTGGCCTCGGTGACGATGGCCAGCGTCCCTTCGCTGCCGACGAGAAGCCGCGTTAAGTCGTAGCCGACCACACCCTTGCTGGTGCGGCAGCCGCAGATCAGCGTCTCGCCGTGGCCGTCCACGGCGCGCAATCCGAGCAGCGCCTCGCGGGTGGTGCCGTACTTCACCGCGCGTGGGCCACCGGCGCCGCATGCGATGTTGCCGCCCACTGTCGAATAGCCGGTGCTAGTGGGGTCCGGCGCCCAGAACAGACCGTCGGCGGCTGCCTGTTCCTGTACGGCGCCGTTGAGCGTGCCGGCTTCGCAGACCAGCAAGCGGTCGGCCGGCCGATAGTCGAGGATGCGCTGCATGCCTTCCAGACTGAGCACGATGCCGCCTTCGGTCGGCACGCTGGCGCCGGTGGTGTTGGTGCCGCGACCGCGTACGACCAGCGGTGTTCTCGCCTCCCGGCAGGTGCGCACGACCTTGACCACCTCATCGTGGCTATGCGCGAAGACCACTGCCTCGGGCAGAGCCTGCATGCGGCTGTTGTCGTAGCTGTAGGCGATCCGCTCGGCGATGTCGTCGCGCACTGCCTCGACACCGAGCGCCTGGCGCAGGCTGGCGATGGGCGCAGATGCGCTCAAGCCGATGCCTCGATGGCGTTCCGCAGCCAGTGTCCGGCCTCTTCGCCCTCAAAGGCGAGGATATCGAAGCGCATCGGCTGTCCGGCCTCATGGGGGTGCAGCGCCAGCCAGCTCTGTGCGGCGCGGACCATGCGTTGCTGCTTGCGGCCATCGATGGAAGCGAGCGCGCCGCCGTGGCTGCGACTGCGTCGGCTGCGTACCTCGACGAAGACCAGTGTTCCGCCGTCGCGCATGATCAGGTCGATCTCGCCGCCTCTGCTGCGCGCGTTGCGTGCAACCAGGCGCAGGCCGGCGGCCTGCAGCTGCTGCAGCGCGGCGTCCTCGGCCTTGCGGCCGCGGCGATGCCCCTCAGTCGTCACGGCTCCGGAAATCGTCGCGCCACCGCTCGTCCCCGGAATCGTCGTCGATACTGCGGGGAAGCCCCTCTCGCATTTCCAGCGGAGCGCTTTCCTGACTCGTGATCGGCGGCAGCGGTATCGCGCCCTCGGCCTGCAGCGTGGCGCAGCCCAGCTCGCGGCGGACGTGGCCCTCGCGCGTGAGCTGCAGATAACCGGTCGCCCCCGGGAAGGCCTCACCGGGCGCCCAACCTTGCTGGAACTGCAGCGCCATAAGCAGCGCGTCGTGGCCAAGCGCGAAGAGGCGGGGGAATCGTTCGAAGCGCCGCTCGGCATCTTCGGCAAGCGCTTCGCGCAACGGCATCCACCTAGCGTCGGGATTCTGCATCATCCATGGCATGTCGCAGATGCGCAGGCCGCGGATTTCCTCCGGTACCGGGGTGACGCCTTCCCAGGCCAGGGCGGTTGTGTAGACGGGCAGGTCGCCGGCGCGGAAGTATGCGAAGCGCGGTGCAATCTGCTGGGCTTCGCGTTGTCGCGCGATGAAGAAGATGGACTGTGCGTCGGCGCGCGCGCTGGCGTCGAACTCAGGGCGCAGGCCCAGAGCGCGCGTAACGGCGCGATGCCGTGCCTCGGAGGCATCGACGTTGAGCATGGCTTTCACTGGCGCGGAGAGGTCGCCGCCCTCGGCCAGGAACTGAACCTCCAGCAGCTGGCCGCCGAGCTCGTCGACGGCGCGCTCAAGGCTGCCGAGGATGCGGTCGGTCCACTCCGCCTGCATGAGCAGCGCGAGCATGCGTCCGCTGCCTTCAGCCGTGGCCCGTCGTACGGCCGCGCGAGCCTCATCCTCCGGCGCCAGGCCGTACTGGATGATGTTGCGCGGCGGCAGCAACTCGGGATCCATCTGGTTGAAAGTGAGGATCGGCACCGGCGGGGCGCCGTAGCGTGCAAGGGCGTTGACGTGTGTCTTGCGCAGCGGCCCCAGGATCAGCGTGGCGCCGTCGTCGAGGGCGCGGTCGACGGCCCTCAGCACATCCTCGGGCGCTTCGCCGCTATCGTAGAAGCGCAGCTTCGGGCGCGGTTCCGGCCGCTCCTGCCATGCGGTGACGAGGCCGTCGCGCACGGAGCCGCCGATGGCGGCAAAGCGGCCCTGTTCGGGTAGCAGCACGGCGATGTCGCCGCCGCTCTCGGTCTTGATCCAGTCCTCGCCGACGCGGCGCGCGCGGAAGTTCATCGCGCGCCCCGCCGAAGCCGGGTGGTTGGGGAAGCGACTGCGCCAGCGCTCGAGCAGCTCGACTCGCTCGCCGGGGACAGCGCCGCGGGCGATCAGTGCCAACTCGAACCACCCGCGCGTGACGCGGTCGGCGCCGGAAAAGCGCGACTGGGCGCCGGCGTCCAGCGGCTGATTGGCAAGCAGTTCCCAGATGCGGTCGGCATTCGTCGCGTGCGTAGCCGGGTCGTCGAGCAGCTCGCCGCGGGTGACCAGCGCACTGACGGCGCCGGCGACATCGCCGATGGCGAGTAGCGTTTCGGCGCGCACTGCCTCGGTGCGCGCGGCCAGCTCGCGATCCGGTGTGGCGCGCGGCGCGGGCAGATCGCGCAGCGCGGAGAGCGGCTGCTGCGCGGCCAACGACAGCTCGGCGCGCAACACGCGCAGACGATGCCGATCGCGCGCGCTCAGCGTGCTGGAATCGATCTCGGCCAGCGTGGCTTCGGCCTCGTAGAGCCGGTTCGCATCGAGCAGGCGTTCGGCGCGTGTCAGGGGCGGCTCGTCCCGTTGTTGCACCGTGCCGCGGTCCGGCGCCCGCTCGCGCGGCGCGCTGACGCATCCGGTGGTGACGAGCAGGATTGCAGCTGCGCCAGCCAGCGCAGTCCATCGGCACGCGAGATTCATGCGTAAAGTATGGCATGCGCATAGCGAAGAGGCGGCCTTGAACGAGCCGAGCCCGACGCCGGCGGCAGTTGCCGGAACCCTCTACATCGTACCCACCCCGATCGGCAATCTTTCCGATCTGTCGCCGCGCGCGTTGAAGATTCTCGACAGCGTCGATCTGATCGCCGCCGAGGACACGCGCACTACAGGCAGCATGCTCGGGCATTTCGGCCTGCGTACGCGCATGACTGCGCTGCACGAGCACAACGAGGAGCAGGTTGCGGGCACGCTGCTCGCGCGGCTTGCGGAGGGCCAGAGCCTGGCCCTGGTCTGTGACGCTGGCACGCCGCTGGTCTCCGATCCGGGCTATCGGCTGGTGGCGGCGGTGCGCGAGGCCGGGCTTCCGGTCATCGCGCTGCCCGGCCCCTGCGCGGCTGTGACCGCGTTGTCTGCGGCGGGGTTGCCCTCCGACGCCTTCAGCTTCTTCGGCTTTCCGCCACCCAAGCCGGCTGCGCGTCGGCAATGGCTGAGCGAGCACGCGTACTGGCCGCACACCATCGTTCTCTATGAGTCGAGCCACCGCATCCAGGGCTTGGCCGACGATTTGGCTCAGGCACTGGGTGCTGACCGTCTGGTGGCAGTGGCGCGTGAGATCTCGAAGCGCTTCGAGCAGCACTGGCGCGGTTCCGCCGGGGAACTGCCGGAATGGCTTGCCGGGGATGCGGATCGGCTGCGTGGCGAGTTCGTCGTCATGATCGGCCCGGGACCAGCGCGCGACACGCAGGCGCATATCGACGCGCTGCTGCGTCCACTGCTGCGTGACATGGAGCCGTCGCGCGCCGCGCGCGTGGCAGCGGAGGCGCTTGGCGAACGGCGGAACGCCGTCTACCGCCGCGCCCTGGCGTTGGCAGAGGCGGGCGACTCGCAGGCGCCGGAGGCGTAGAATAGTTAGCGGAGTCGGCTGAACAGCCACCGCCGCGCAAGCGGGGGAGGAAAGTCCGGGCTCCGCAGGGCAGGACGCCAGGTAACGCCTGGGCGGCGCGAGCCGACGGAAAGTGCAGCAGAGAGCAGACCGCCGATGGCCCGATCCTCGGATCGCGGCACAGGTAAGGGTGAAAGGGTGCGGTAAGAGCGCACCGCGCGGCCGGTAACGGTTCGTGGCACGGCAAACCCCGTCCGGAGCAAGGCCAAATAGGGAAGCAGGGCGGCATGACCGCCAGCGCGTGGCCCGCGCGCGGCTTCCGGGTAGGCTGCTTGAGGCGCACGGTGACGTGCGTCCTAGAGGAATGGCTGTTCTTGACAGAACCCGGCTTACAGGCCGGCTCCTTTTTTATTCATGGGCGGTCGTGGTGCAGCGATCGCCGCTGTCACTAAGCTCGGTCTTCCCGACCTCGCTAAGTGACCCTGCCGCGGCCATCCATGGCCGCGGCGCTCGCCGAGCTGCGGCTTGCCACTGGCAAGCCGGTCCCGGCTCGCCCCGGCTTACAGGCCGGCTCCTTTTTATTCCTGGGCGGTTGTGGTGCGAGCAACGCGACCGGTCGAGGGTTCTGGCGCGACGGTGGCGTGGCCATCCGTGGCGTTGCCGCCGTGCCCGAACCACCCCCGGCCCGGACATCCTTGTCCGGGCGTTCGCCCGCATGCGAAGCGCCACCGGCGCTTCGGTCGGGCTCACCCGCGGCCACTAAGCTCGGTCATCCGGGCCTCGCTAAGTGGCCCGGCCCGAGCCATCCATGGCTCGGGCGCTCGCCGGGCTGCGGCTTGTCGCTGGCAAGCCGTTCCGGGCTCGCCCACCAGCAAGCCGCTCCGGGTTTGTTCGCGGAGTGGGTCGAGCATCGCCCGACAATGCGCTTCTCGAAGCCGGCTTGCGTGCGCTTCGTCGCGGAGGTGCCCCCGCGCGGCATCTTCGGCGACCATGATTGGCTACCCTGTGCCTTTGACATCGCCAATTGACGGGGCCAAACAGCGACGGCGCCCGAAGAGGCCGCCCATCGCCATCACGAGGACGATTCATGAGCCACGGACCGATCACGATCTATCACAACCCACGCTGCTCGAAGAGCCGCGAGACCCTCAAACTGCTGCAGGATGAGGGCATGAACCCCAGCATTGTCGAGTACCTGAAGACGCCACTGGAACTCGGCGAGCTGGACATGCTGTGCACCGCGCTTGGCGGCGACCCAACCCAGATGCTGCGCTTCAACGAGCCGGAGGCGAAGGCGCTCAAGCTCAAGCCAGACGACACGCGGCTGCGCGCCGACTGGCTGCAGATCCTTGCCGACAATCCGAAGCTGCTGCAGCGTCCCATCGTGCTGCGCGGCGAGACGGCGGTCATCGGACGGCCGCCGGAGAATGTGCGCGAGCTGCTGTGAGCGGCTCGACGGCTGACAAGCCCTTCGCGCCGGCGGCTGCACGCAACGCCGAGCCTATCCTCGGCGTGCTGCGCGAAGCCTTCGCCGATCACCAGCGTCTGCTCGAGATCGGCAGTGGCACCGGCCAGCATGCCGCGCATTGCGCTGCAGCCATGCCCTGGCTGGAATGGCAATGCAGCGATGTGCCGGCGCATCTGCCGGGCGTTCGCGCCTGGCTGGGGGAGGCCGCGTTGCCCAACACGCCGCCGCCGATCGCGCTGGACGTCAACGGCGACTGGCCGGACGGCTGCTTCGACGCGGTCTTCTCGGCGAATACCCTACACATCCTGTCCTGGGCGGAGGTCGAACGGCTCTTCCGTGGCCTCGGCGGGCTGCTCGCCGAGGCGGCAACGCTGGTGATCTACGGGCCCTTCAAGCGCGACGGTGTTCACACCGCCCAGAGCAATGCCAGCTTCGACGCCCAGCTGCGCGCGCAGGATCCCGAGCGCGGCATCCGCGACATGGCCGATGTCGATGCCCTGGCCGAGAGCATCGGCCTGCGGCGCGTGGCCACCCAGGCGATGCCGGCGAACAACTACTGTCTGGTCTGGACCCGCTGACCCTTTAGCCACTCTCCAGCAGCTGCGCCATCGCGGCGGCGACGCCGGCCAGGCTCTCGCCGGCCACCAGCCCGGCGGCCGTGGCCAGCAGCGCGCGTGCCGCCCGGTGCGGCGCGAGCCGCTCCAGCAGGCGCGCGGCCAGCGCACCCAGGCAGAGCCCGAAGGCGATCCAGGCCGGGATGACGAAGGCCAGTCCGGCGGCGCTGGCGCTGGGGGCCCAAGCTGCCAGTCGCGCCGGTGCACGATGCTGCCAGCAGGCCAGCAGCAGCCCGGCCAGTGCGCCCAGCACTGCGGCGGTAACGCTCAGCGGCGGCAGCGCCGCCAGACCGCCGGCCATGACTTCCGCCACGGCCTTCCAGGTGGCCACCGCCGGCGCCGGCCACTCCGGGGTCAGCAGCTGGGCAGCGGGGTCCGGAATCAGCAGCAGATAGCTCGCCGTACCGGCGATGCTGCCCACGGCCACGCCCAGCAGCTGCGCGGCAAACAGCGGCGCCGGTGCGGCGTTCAGCAGAGCGCCCGCCTTCAGATCGTTGAGCAGATCGGCAGTCTGGCCGGCCGCGCCGCCCGTGACGTTGGCACCCATCAGATTGGCTGCCGGCAGGCCCGGCGCGAGGCTGCCGGTGCCCAGCTGCGCGATCTTGCCCAGGGCACCGATGGGCGGGATGCCGGTCTCACCGACCACGCGCGCGGCCACCATCGCCAGTATCCCGGCGAGTAGCACGGCGACCAAAGCCGTCAGCAGCGGGGTATCGAAGAGCGCCAGCTGCAGCCCGACAACCAGCGCCACCGCCAGCACTGCACCCGCGGCGAGTACGGGTTTAGGTAGCGGCAGGCCCGGCGGCGGCGCCGCTCCGGCTTCCTTTTGCCGCTGTCGTCCCAGCCACAGGCTCGCCAGCGCGCCGGTGGTCATCATGGCAACGCCGGGCCAGATCAGCCACTCCACCAGCACACCGAACCAGACCGTGCCCGGCTCGCCGGGGGCGACGACGCCGCTGGCCAGCAGCCAGGGCGCAAGCCCAAGCCAGGCGACGAGCGCGCCCAGCGCCAGCGACAGCCCCGCGCGCAGGCCGATGATGGCGCCGAAGCCGATCATCAGCAGTGAGCCGTCGATGCCGATGCCGAGCTGGCGCAAGCCCACCGACGGCAGCGCGCCGTCCAGCGGCAGGCTGCCCGGCAGGGTCGCGCGCAGCGTCGCGCCCGTGGTCTCGGCTACGAGCTTGAGCGCCGCCGATACCCCGGCCGCCCCCGCCAGCCAGCGCAGGCGGTTGCGCGCCTCCGCGCCGTCGCCGTGGATATCGCGCAGTGTCTCGGCGGCGGCCGTGCCGGCCGGGAAGGGCAGATTGCCGGCTGCGACGAAGCGGCCGTGCAGCAGCGCGGCGATGCCCAGCCCGAGCACGCTGACCGCGAAGACCCAGAGCATCAACAGCGCGCCTTCGGGCACCGGCCCGCCGAGCAGCGCCAGCGCCGGGATCGGCGCGACCAGCCCGCCCGAGACGATGGAGGCCGCCGACGAGGCCGTGGTCTGGTTGACGAGATTCTCGGGCAGTCCCCAGGCGCGCGCACCGAGCAGCTGCCCGGCCAGCCGCCAGAAGGCCAGCCCCAGCAAAGCGCCGGCGATCGACATGTTGAAGGACCAGCCGATCTTCAGCCCGCTGTAGACATTGCAGGGCACCAGCAGCGCCCCCAGCACCGCCCCGGTGAGCAGCGCGCGCGCCGTCAGCGCGCTCGCGGTTTCGGCTTTCGCCTGCATGGTGGCAGTTTAAGCGCAGCGCGAAGCGTTGCACGACGCTGCGGGCCGCGTAGATCAACTTCGATGCCGATGTGGCGCCTGGAATGGGTAGTGGCGAGCCAACCCGGTCGATGGTGGCGGCGCGTCCTGGAAGCGAGAAGGCGCCCTAGTTCGTCGCGGGTATCGCGCCGGCGCCCCTGCCCCGGTGGGTTTTATAAAAAACGTTGTAGATCAGTTAGTTATGTTGTAACGAGGGGGGGGTAAGCCGTGCGGCTTGCTATTCGGCGCACGCGCGAGCACGCTCAGGATTCGGACTCGGGTAGCGCACACGGAGCCCGAGCGTTTCAGCGGCTGGATGTCGGGGCCGACAAGCAGCGTCTGTCGCATACGGTCATGCGAGAAGGCGCCGACAGATACAGGGGGAGGGGAACATGAACCGTACCAAGACAATCATCGGTACTGCCCGCGTGCTTGCTGCCGTGGCCATTGCGCTGTTCGTTGCACAGCCATCTGGCGCACAGACGCTTTCGGCATCGCTGGACGGCAAGGGCAGCGCCGTCGTCGTGCCTTACTACACGGTCAACGACGACTGGCGCACGCTGCTGAACATCACGAACACGACGGCGAATTCGCTGGCGGTCAAGGTGCGCTTTCTCGAGGCCCGCAATGGTCGCGACATCCTGAATTTCACCATCGCACTCGCGCCCGGCGATGCCTGGGCTGGTTGGCTGAGCCGGGAAGATCGCGAGGGCGCGCCGCCGGTCATGAAGACTGCTGACCGCTCCTGCACGGCCCCTTCAAGGCTTCGGAGCGAAGGTCTATCCGGGGACTTTACCGGCTACTCGGAAAACCTCATTCTCGCGCCAGCAGGAGAATCCCAGGATTCAGACTACACGGGGACAATTGGATCAGTAGCCAGGATGACGGAAGGCTATATCGAGGTGCTGGTCATGGGCGAGGCCGTCCATGATGGTCGTGTTCTCGATGTGCCCTGGGACGCCGAGCACGAGAATGGCGAGCCTCGTGATTGCGGGGCGGTTGCCAGCGCCTTCGGCAATACGACTGATCAATGGGGTGAGTCCAGCGGGGCCATTCACGGCGTTGAAGGTTCCGGGGACCCCGAGGCTCGTGGGGGGGCGAACTATGGTCCGCTCGTCAGTGCCGCACCGCTGAAGGTCAGCGTCGGCCTGGTCAACCAGGCCACCGGAACGGGGGCCGCCGTTCCGGCCCAGCACATCGCCGGCTGGGGGCTGGGGCAGAATCTGATGACGGCGCAATACCCTCCCTGGATGTTCGAGCCGACACTGGCCTCGCACGAGGGGCTGTGGAGTACCTCCGGACTCGAGGCGGTGACGGAGGCGCTTGCAGTGGTCTCGATGGAGAACGAGTGGTCGAGCAATCCGGCGACCGGAGCGGCAACGGACTGGGTGCTCACTTTTCCGACCAAGCGCTTCGACGCCGACGACAACGCACTGAATGTACGCGCTGGCTGCAGCAAGTGGCGCAACTCCCGCACCAGCGGTGGTGTACCGGTTGGCGAGGGTGGGGAAAAATATGAGGGCCGGGACCGCGCTCGTGCTCCAAGGCCCGTGGTAGCTGACGCCGACGCCGCTGAGCCGGAGCGTCTCTGCCCGGATCTTGGCTTCCCCGAAGTCTTTCAGGACGGGGACAACGGGCGTGCCGAGGTTGCACCGGTTCGCTACCGCTTCTACGACCGCGCCACGGAGTCCGGGGAGCGCACCGCGGCGGATAGCGCGTCATCCGGCGCGTTGTATTACGCGGCCAATGTGTTGTCGATAGGTAGCGGTGGCCTGGCTTCTGCACTCAACTCGCCAATAGCGCTGCCCACCGATAGCGACGTGTTTGCCGATGCGCCGAGCAGCGGCTGGCTTCGGCTGGATTTTCCGACGGGGCAGGCGGTGACGCCTTATCCCATGGCCGGCTTTGCGTTCAAGCTCCGGGATTTCGGCAATCCCGCCCTGAATTTTTCCCAGGCCGTCCCGCATAGCCCTGAGCGGCCCTAAGCGCGAGAGCGATTAATCGGTCGTGGTTGCGCGGATGTGGCCTTCGTAGAGCTGCAAGGAACGGTCGGCGCGCGGCAGCACGGCGGCGTCGTGGCCGAGGAAGATGGCGCTGCGGCCGGCCAGCCAGGCGTCGAGGCGGCTGAAGACGGTGGCGCGCGTGGCGGCGTCGAGGCCGGTGGCCGGCTCGTCGAGCAGCACGATGGGGGCGTCGCGCAGCAGCACGCGTGCCAGCGCCAGCCGCCGCGTCTGGCCGCCGGACAGGCGCGCGCCGGCCTCGCCGACCCAGGTGTCCAGGCCCTCGGGCAATGCGGCGACGACCTCGTCGAGGGCGGCGATGTGCAGCGCGCGCCAGAGCGCGGCCTCGTTGGCCTCGGGCGCGGCCAGGCGCAGGTTGTCGGCCACACTCGCTGCGAAGATCTCGCTGTGCTGGGTGAGCACGCTCATACGGTCTCGCAATTGAGCCGGGTGTAGCGTCTCGCTGGGTCTGCCCAGCACGTGCATGCGGCCTTCGTCGGCTGTCTGCAGCCCGGCGATGACCTGTAGCAGGCTCGACTTGCCGCTGCCCGAGGCGCCGGTGATGGCCAGCCGCTCGCCGCGCGCGAGCGTCAGTGATACCTCGGCCAGCGCCGGCGTTGGGCGGCCCGCGTGCCAGAGGCCGATGCCTTCCAGCTGCAGCGCTGGCGCTTCGGCGGCTTCCTGCATCGACTCGGCGGGGGCAGGGGCCTCGCCGGGGCCTTTCAGCAGCTGGTTCAGGCGTGCGGCGGCGGTTTGTGTCTCTCCCAGCTGATACAGCGCTTGCGGCAGGCCGGGCAGCAGCTCGTTGAGACCGAGCAGGGCCAGCGCCGCCAGCACGGCCGCTGCCGCACCCATCGGCGTGGCGTCGAGCAGTAGCAGGCCGAGAAGCAGAGCAGTCGCGGCGCTGAGCTGCACGGCCGTGGTCATTGCCGCGTCCAGCGCGCCCAGCCGCTGCGCGCGCCGGCGCTGCGCCTGCGCCAGCCGTGCGTCGAGCTGCCGGCTGCGCGCGGCGTGGGCATTTAGGCTGCCGGCGTGGTGCAGCTCGGCGAGGCCGGTCAGCGACTCCAGGAGTCGCGCGTGCAAGGCTTCGGAGCGCGCGCGCAGGCGCCGGCCCGGCCGCATGCCGCTGCGCAGCGCCAGCAGGCCGAGACCCAGCGTCAGCGCGCTAAGGGCTCCCAGCGGCAGTAGCATCCAGGGCGTGGCGAGCCAGGCGAGCAGGATGGCGACGGTCGGCACGAGCAGCGCGGTCGTGGCCAGCGGTGCGGCCACCCGCAGCGGAAGGTTGTCGATGGCGTCGACGTCGCTGGTCAGCCGGTCGAGCAGCGCGGCGTCGCGCAGGCGGGCCAGCACCGCCGCCGGTTGCGCGGCCAGGCGAGCGAATACGGCGGTGCGCAGCGCGGCAAGCAGGTCCAGCGTCAGCGCGTGCTGCCACAGCCGCTCGAAGTAGCGCGCGACGGTGCGCGACAGCGCAAAGAAGCGGATGCCGGCGCCGGGCAGAAAGATGTCGAAGACCACGCGGCTGCCGGCGGCCCAGGCCAGCGCCGTGACGCCGGTGGCGGTGATGAACCAGCCGGAGAGCCCGAGCAGCCCCACCGCCGAGGCTACGGTGGCGGCGAGCAGCAGCACGCCGATCAGGGCCGTGCCGCGGCGGCGGCGCAGCAGGGCGAGGTAGGGCAGTAGCGCGCGCAGGGGGCGCATCAGCCAGTGTCCGCCATGTCGACGACGCGATCCGCCAGTTCGCGCAATTGAGGGTCGTGCGAAGCGACTATGAGCGCGCGGCCCTCGGCGCGCAGCGTCTGCATGGCGGCGAGCACGGGCGCGGCGGCATCGGCGTCGAGTCCGGCGGTGGGTTCGTCCAGCAGCAACAGTGGTGCCCGCGACAGCCAGGCGCGCGCCAGCGCCAGCCGTTGCGCCTGGCCGCCCGACAGTCCCAGGCCACGCTCGCCGAGACGGGTGTTCAGACCCTCGGGCAGCGCCGCGGCGTAATCCATGACGCCGCAGAGGCGGGCGGCCTGCTCGATGGCGGCGGCGTCGGCCTCGGGGTGGCCGAGGCCGATGTTGCGGCGCAGGCTGCCGCGCGCGAGAAATGGGCGCTGGCCCAGCCAGGCTGTCGCGCCGGGGCGACCGGGCGCGCCGCCGGCGACGGTGACGAAACCCGCGTCAGGCGTCAGATGACCGGCGAGCACATGCAATGCGCTGCTCTTGCCACAGCCGCTGGGGCCCCAGAGGAGCAGCAGCTCGCCGGCGGCCAGCTCCAGCGATAGCCCGCTGAGCACCTGACCGTGATTCCGCGTCAGCGCGACGCCCTCGAGCTTGGCGACGGGCCCTGGCACGGTCTCTGCTGGCTCCGTCTCCTTCTTGCGCATCGGCGGCAACGCGAACAGCGGCGCCAGTTGCTCGGCAGCGCCCAGCGCACTGGCGCGGTCGTGGTAATGCGTGGCCAGCTCGCGAAGCGGAACGAAGAACTCGGGGGCGAGCAGCAGCACGGTGAGGCCGCTGTAGAGCGTCAACTCCGGCGCCGGCCCGAAGTCGATGTAGCCGAGCAGGCCCATGCCGACGTAGATGGCCACGGCCGCCACGGCGACGGCGGCAAAGAACTCCAGTACCGCCGAGGACAGGAAGGCAACGCGCAGCACGCGCAGACTGTCGTCGCGCAAGCGCTCGGCGAAGTCGCGCACGCGCGCGGTGCCCTGATTCTCCGCGTTGAACAGGCGCAGGCTGAGTAGGCCGCGGCAGTGATCGGCGAAGACGGCCGCGGCTTGGGCGCGGCGGGACTCGAAGCGCGCCGACAGTGCCGCCGCACCCCAGCCGATGAGCGCCATGAAGAGCGGAATCAGTGGCGCGGTCAGCAGCAGTAGCAGGCCGGCCAGCCAGTCGTGCAGCGCGGCGACCGCGCCGATGATCAACGGCAGCAGCACGGCAAGCTGGCGGCTGGGCAGATAGTTGGCGATGTAGGGGTCGACGGCGTCGACGGCGTGCAGCGCACGGCTGGCCAGATCGGCGCTGTGCCAGTCCTCCAGCCGCGCCGGTCCGGCGGCGTGCAGATGCTGCATCAGCGCGCCGCGGATACGGTGGCGTTGGCGCAGCGCCTCCCTGGCGGCCAGATGCCGGCGCAGATAGGCTAGTGCACCGCGCAGCAGGATGACGCCGATCAGAGCCGCTGCGGTGGGCGCCAGCACCTTCGGGCTAGCACCTTCGGTGACGGCGCGGTCCACCAGCCAGGCGATGAGCATGGCCTGGGCGACGATGCACAGACCCGCCCCGCAGCCTGCCGCCACTGCTGCACGCAGTGCGGGCGAGCGGCTTCCGGTCTCGCGTTTCAGCCAGTCGGCGGCCTGCTCCGCGCCCGCGGCGGCGCCGGTTTCAGTGATAGCCGTGACTGGCGCCTACCTTGCCCCGGAAGACCCAGTAGTTCCAGGCCGTGTAGGCCAGGATCACCGGAATAAGGAAGAGGACGCCGATGAGCAGGAAGAGCTGCGAGGCCGGCGATGATGCCGCGTCGTAGATGGTGTGGTCCGGCGGCACGATGTACGGCCACTTGCTCGCCAGCAGGCCAAGATAGGTGAACGCGAAGACACCCATGGTGGCGATGAAGGGCATGTACTCGCGGCCTTTGCGGACCGTTGCCCAGATGCGCCAGGCGAAGAAGAGGGTGATCAGCGGTAGCAGCCAGATCAGGCTGGCCTGGCCGAACCAGCGCTCGCGTACGAAATCCGAGGTCAGTGGGGTCCAGATGCTGACGATGAGGAAGACGGCCATCAGTAGCGCCAGCAGGAGCGGTGTGACGCGATAGGCCCAGGCCTGCAGTTCGCCGGTGGTCTTCATGATCGTCCAGGTGCTGCCCAGTAGCGCGTAGCCGATGACCAATCCGACGCCGGTGAGTACCGTGAAGGGCGTCAGCCAGTCGAAGGCCCCGCCGACGTAGCGCATGTTCTCGACCTCGAAGCCCTGGATATAGCTGCCCACGACGGCGCCCTGCGCAAAGGCGGCGACGGTGGAGCCGCCGGCGAAGGCGATATTCCACCAGTGGCGATTGCGGCTGGACTTGAAGCGGAACTCGAAGGCGATGCCGCGGAAGATCAGGCCGGCCAGCATCAGGAAGACGCCGATGTAGAGTGCCGGCAGGAAGACCGCGTAGACCAGTGGGAAAGCGCCGAGCAGGCCTGCGCCGCCGAGGATGAGCCAGGTCTCGTTGCCGTCCCATACGGGAGCCACCGAGTTCATCATCGTGTCACGCGCGCCGTCGTCCGGGGCGAAGAGGAAGAGGATGCCGACGCCGAGGTCAAAGCCATCCATCAACACATACATGATGATGCCGACGGCGATGATGACGGCCCAGATAAGCGTGAGGTCGATGAGTTCCATGGCGCCTGCCCCTTAGCCGCCCTGCGGCCGGAAATCGAGTTGATCGTCGAGCCCGGTCTCGGCGGCCGAGAAGGGCCGCTTGGCTTGCTGCCATTCGGGGTGGTGCTGCGAGCTTTCCATCTCGTCCATACCCGCGCTTGCCAGGCGCGTGATGTAGAAGATGCCGAGGCAGAAAACCACCGCGTAGACCAGGAAGTAACCGATGAGCGTGAACAGCGCCATCCAGCCAGTGAGCGAGGGCGTGAGCCCTTCCGCCTGCGTCATCACACCCTGGATCACCCAGGGCGCGCGGCCGATCTCGGTGGTGAACCAGCCGGCGGTTACGGCAACGAAGGGCAACGGCACCATCAGCCGCAGGCCCTGCAGGAAGGGGCGGGACTCGAACAGCCGGCCGCGAATGCGCAGCCAGAGCCCGGCCAGCGCGGCGACGATCATCAGCATGCCGATGCCGACCATGATGCGGAAGCTCCAGAAGACCCAGGCCACCGGCGGGCGCTCGTCGGCCGGGACTTCCTTCAGCCCCGGCACGACACCGTCGGCAGAGTGCTTGAGGATGATGCTGGCGGCGTTCGGGATGCCGACCGCCAAGCGGTTGGTCTCGGCTTCCTGGTCCGGCCAGGCGAAGAGCAACAGCGGCACGTGGCTGGCGCGTTCCCAGTTGCCCTCCATGGCCGCAACCTTGGTTGGCTGGTGCTCCATCGTGTTCAAGCCGTGCAGGTCACCAACGAATAGCTGCAGCGGCGCGATGATCAGCAGTAGCCACATGGTCATCGAAAGTGCGCGCCGATTGGCCTCCACGGCGTGATTGCGGATGAGATTCCAGGCGCTGACGCCGGCGACGACGAAGCCGCCGGTCAGGAAGGCGGCCAGGCCCATGTGCGCGAAGCGGTACCAGAAGGAGGGGTTGAAGATGGCCTCGCTCCAGGAGGTCAGATGCACAATGCCCTCGCGCATCTCAAAGCCCGCCGGCGTCTGCATCCAGCTGTTCGCGGACAGGATCCAGAAGGAGGAAATGAAGGTGCCCGCCGAAACCATCACCGCGGAGAAGAAGTGCGCCGCTGGCGGTACCTTGTCGCGGCCGAAGAGCAGCACGCCGAGGAAGGTGGCCTCCATGAAGAAGGCCGTGACGACCTCGTAGCTGAGTACCGGCCCGAGGAAGTTGGCGGCGGCGAAGGAGAAATTGCTCCAGTTCGTGCCGAACTGGAAGGCCATGACCAGACCACTGACCACGCCCAGTCCGAAGACCACCGCGAAGACTCTCGTCCAGAAGGTGCTGAGCTGCTTCCAGACCGGGTTGCCCGTCTTCAGCAGCAGACCTTCCAATACTGCGATGTAGGCGGCCAGCCCGATGGTGAAAACCGGGAAGATGGCGTGGAAAGAAACCACGAAGGCGAACTGGAGGCGGGACAGCAGCAGCGGATCGAGTTCCATGGTTTCTCCTTCGCCGATACGGGGGTATCGCGGCCCTTCTGGCATTGTAGAGAGCCGCTGCTCACGAGGCGAATCGGGCTCAATATAAATAATAGTATATGAATAATCCTAAAAAGAATATAACGCTTGCTCTTTGTCTGCTCGCTGTCGCGGCATGCAGCCGCGCGCCGGGGGAGCCGGCCGTCGAGGGCAGTGCGCGATGGGAGGCGCCCATCACGGCACCGGTGACGCTGACTGTCGAGCTGGTGCCGGTCAGCAACGCTGCCGGGCGGCCCGTCTTCTCGGTGACGCAGGCACTGGAGCCCGACGCGCGCAGCGCCGAGTTTCGCCTGCCTTATGAGCCGCTGCTGCTGGACAGCGAGTACCGGCTGAGCGCCCGGCTGGACCACGCCGAGGGGCTGCTTCTGAGTGAGGAAGAAGAGCGCCTGACGCTGCGCGGCGAGGGCTTCCGCCGGAGGCTGCGTCTGACGCCGCCCTGAGGGCGAACGAACCCATCGCGTAGCGGGCCGGGCCTGCGCTAAGCTGGGGTCACGCCGGGGGTGCCCGACCATGTCGGGCTGAGAGAGTCCCCTCGTACCTGAACCGGATCATGCCGGCGGAGGGAAGGCGTTCGGTGGTGCCGTGCGCGCCATCGCGCGTCGTCTCTTCGCCCGCCAAGAGGATCGAAGCGATGGCTGACGACGCAACCCGCACACCCAACAACGCCCTGCAGCTGCAGCCCGAGCTGTGCCAGCCCTTTGCCGCCAGCCGGCGCATCTTCGTCGAAGGTGGGCAGGGCGTACGCGTCCCAATGCGCGAGATCGCCTGCTCGCCGACGCGCAGCGAAGCCGGGCTGGTCGACAATCCACCTATTACCGTCTACGACACGGCCGGGCCCTATACCGACCCGGAAGCTGAAATCGATCTGGCGCGTGGTCTGGCGCCGCTGCGCGCTGACTGGATCGCTGCGCGCGGCGACAGCGAGCAGCTGACCGGCCCCAGCTCCCTCTTCGGTCGTATCCGCGCCGGAGACCCCGCCACCTCCGGCCTGCGCTTTCCGGAGCCACGAGCTCCGCGGCGCGCGAAGGAAGGCGCCAATGTCAGCCAGATGCATTACGCCCGGCGCGGCGTCGTCACCCCGGAGATGGAATTCGTCGCCGTGCGCGAGAACGCGCGTTTGAATGAACTGCGCGCAACCTACGAACAGGCTGGCTACCTGCGGCGCATGCACGCCGGTGAGACCTTCGGCGCGCAGTTGCCGGCTGAGGTCACGCCCGAGTTCGTGCGCGCCGAGGTCGCGGCGGGCCGCGCCATCATCCCCAACAATCTCAACCATCCGGAATCCGAGCCGATGATCATCGGCCGCAATTTCCGCGTGAAGATCAACGCCAACATCGGCAACTCCGCGGTGACCAGCTCCATCGCCGAAGAGGTCGAGAAGATGGTGCGCGCCATCCGCTGGGGCGGCGATACTGTCATGGACCTGTCCACCGGCAAGCACATCCACGAGACGCGCGAGTGGATCATCCGCAACTCGCCCGTGCCCATCGGCACCGTGCCGATCTATCAGGCGCTGGAGAAGGTCGACGGCAAGGCCGAGGATCTGACATGGGAGATCTTCCGCGACACGCTGATCGAGCAGGCCGAGCAGGGCGTGGACTACTTCACGATCCACGCCGGCGTGCGCCTGCCCTTCATCCCGATGACGGCCGACCGGTTGACCGGCATCGTCTCCAGAGGTGGCTCGATCATGGCCAAGTGGTGCCTGGCGCACCACACCGAGTCCTTCCTCTACACCCGCTTCGAGGAGATCTGCGAGATCATGAAGGCTTACGACGTGGCCTTCTCGCTGGGCGACGGCCTGCGCCCGGGCTGCATCTCGGATGCCAACGATGAGGCGCAGTTCGCCGAGCTGCGCACCCTCGGCGAGCTGACACAGATTGCCTGGAAGCACGACGTGCAGGTCATGATCGAGGGGCCGGGCCACGTGCCCATGCAGCGGATCCGCGAGAACATGACCGAGCAGCTGGAGGCCTGTGCCGAGGCCCCCTTCTACACGCTCGGCCCGCTGACCACCGACATCGCGCCCGGCTACGACCACATCACCAGCGCCATCGGAGCCGCCAACATCGGCTGGTACGGCACGGCCATGCTCTGCTACGTCACGCCCAAGGAGCATCTCGGCCTGCCCGATGCCGACGACGTGCGCGAAGGCATCGTCACCTACAAGCTCGCCGCGCACGCGGCCGATCTGGCCAAGGGGCATCCCGGCGCCCAGGTGCGCGACAACGCCCTAAGCAAGGCGCGCTTCGAGTTCCGCTGGGAGGATCAGTTCAACCTCAGCCTCGATCCGGACAAGGCACGCGAATTCCACGACCAGACACTGCCGCAGGAGGGCGCCAAGACCGCGCACTTCTGCTCCATGTGCGGCCCGCACTTCTGCTCCATGCAGATCACCCAGGAAGTGCGCGACTACGCCCGCGCCAAGGGGCTCGACGAAAAGGCCGCGCTGGAGCAGGGCATGGCCGAGCAGGCGGAGGCCTTCCGGGAATCCGGGGCGGAGATTTACAAGCCGGATTGATTTTGCGGAAGGTGGCGCTGGTGGCGTGTTGGTTTTAGTTGGCTCCGCTGTGCTCGTGGTTCCGCGCCCCAAGACCTTGTCGCTGTCGAATAAGCGCTTCTGCGAGGCGCGGGCTACTTTCTCTGCTTGCCCAGAGAAAGTAGCCAAAGAGAGGGCACCCTACGGAGGCGCTCCGGCCCGCTTTTGGGCGGGCCGAAGTCCCGGCGGCTGGTGGCGTGCTCGGGGTCGCCGTGAAGGGACATCCTGTCCCGTCACGGCTAGATCGGCCATCCGGGCCGATCTCCCCCTGCGCGCGCCACCAGCCGCCGCGCCTCCTGACGGGGACTCTTGAACGGCTCGTCGCTGCGCGACATCGCGACAGAGCGCAGTCGCCGTTTGCCGCGATGCCGCGAAGCGGCGAGCCGTTTAGGAACGTGCCCTTTGAGGGTGATGCGCGACCGACTTGCCGGTGGCAAGTCGCAGCGCGCATCACGGCTGGGCCATGGAAGGGCCAGCCCGGGTCACTTGGCGAGGTCCGGACGACCGAGCCTAGTGACCGCGGCGATTTTCGCGCGACACTCGATCAGCAGATGCTCGCCTTCCATGGCGCTACGGCATCGTCCGAACCACCCCCGGCCCGGACATCCCTGTCCGGGCGTTCGCTCGCTGCGAAGCACCACTGGCGCTTCGGTCGATCTCACCCGCGGCAGGCCACCCGGCGGGCACCATGGCTTTGGTTCCTTTGGCCGTAACCAAAGGAACCCGCGCGTGCGCAAGGGCTGCTACGCAAGCGGACTCGTTCCAAGCGCGGAACCAGGAGCGAGACGGTGCCAGGGCGCGGAACCAGCGAGCACTACCGCCGCATTCCGAATCCAGCTCAGCCACATGTAATGAATGAACGCACGCCAGCAACGCGATCCCCGTACTCCGGCAAGGGAGCCCCTTTTTGCCGGATCGTGCAGCCCGTCATAACATGCGCGACCCGCAAAGCAATCACGAGACCCAAACCATGGCCGAAGAAGAACAGCAGCTGCCCGACATCCGTCTCGACGGCGAGCAGCTCTATCGCGAGGACAATTTCACGGACCGCCGGGTCGGTACGCTGCGCCGGCTGACGCCGGTTACCAGCGACGGTTCGGACGATCCTTCCCGGAGCGTCGTCTTCGAGGGCCAGGCCAGCCTGATGACGCCGGGCGGCGCGCTACCGCTGCACTTCGAGATCGAGGCGACGAGCATCGAGGAGGCGCTGGCCAAGTATCCGGAGGTCGCACAGCAGGCGCTGTTGGAGACCCTCGAGGAAATGCAGCGCATGCGCCGCGAGCAGCAGGGCAGCGGCATCATCGCGCCCGGCCAGGGCGGCGGTGGCGGCATGGGCGGCGGCATGCCGGGTCAGGGCGGCGGCATGCCCGGCGGCGGCAATATCCAGCTCTGAGGCCACCGACGATTCCCGCCATCGGCGCGCGTCGGCGCGCATGCCGCGCGTCGGTCGTCCGCTCGCGTGATTCGCGGTGAGTCCGCCCGCTTCCTACGGTGAAGCGGAAAACGCCTCGCTGCTGACGCGCAGCCTGGGTGTCTTCCGCTACACGCGACGTGCACTGGAGCTGGTCTGGAGTACGTCGGCGCCGCTGGGCATCGCCCTCGGTCTGCTGACGCTGGTGGCCGGTGTGCTGCCGGCCACCGCGGCCTGGGTCGGGCAGCTCATCGTCGACTCGGTGGTGGCGGCCATCGAGGCGCGCGAGGCCGGCGAGGCCGTCGACTTCCGCACGCCGCTGCAGTGGGTGGCACTGGAAGGGCTGATCATGGTGGGCATCGCCGGCGCCCAGCGCGGCATCGCGGCCTGCCAGTCGCTGCTGCGCGCGCTGCTGGGTCAGCGCGTCAACGAGATGATTCTCGACAAGGCCGGGCAGCTGTCGCTGGCCCAGTTCGAGGATTCCGAGCTCTACGACAAGCTCACGCGCGCCCGGCGCGAGGCCTCCCAGCGGCCGCTGGGGCTGGTCAACAAGACCTTCGGCCTGATCCAGAACGGCATCTCGCTGATCAGCTTTGCCGTGATCCTGGTGCAGTTCTCGCCCTGGGCGCTGCTGATCCTCGTCGCCGGCGCCCTGCCGGTCTTCGCGGCCGAGGCGAAGTTCTCCGGCGACGCCTTTCGACTGTTCCGCTGGCGCTCGCCCGAGACGCGCATGCAGATGTATCTGGAGACGGTCCTGGCGCGCGAGGACAGCGTCAAGGAGGTCAAGCTCTTCGGCCTCGGTCCGCTGCTGCTGGGCCGCTACCGCGATATCTTCAAGCGTCTCTACGGCGAGGATCGCGCGCTGACGCTGCGCCGCGAGGGCTGGGGCTTCGGGCTGGGCATCATCGGTTCCATCGCCTTCTACGGCGCCTATGCCTGGGTGGTGGTCGATGCGGTGCGCGGCCGCATCTCGCTGGGCCAGATGACGATGTATGTCGCGGTCTTCCGGCAGGGGCAGGCCGCGGTGTCGGCGATGCTGACCGCCATCAGCGGCATGTACGAGGACAATCTCTACCTCTCCAATCTCTACGAGTATCTGGAGGAGCCCACCGGCGCCGAGACGGGCTGGCGCGAGCAAGGCGTCGCGCCGGGCGACGGCGTGCGCTTCGAGCACGTGGCCTTCCGGTACCCGGGGGCGCAGGCCGACGCGCTGTCGGATGTCAGCTTCCACCTGCAGTCGGGTCAGAGCCTGGCACTGGTCGGCGCCAATGGTTCCGGCAAGACGACGCTGATCAAGCTGCTGACGCGCCTCTACGAGCCGAGCGCCGGCCGTATCCTGCTCGACGGCAGTCCGCTGGGCGAATGGAAGCTGGACGTGCTGCGTCGGCGCATCGGCGTCATCTTCCAGGATTTCATGCGCTATCAGATGCAGGTGGGCGAGAACGTCGGCGCCGGCGATGTCGCCGCCTTCTCCGACGAGGCGCGCTGGCGGCGGGCGGCCGAATTCGGTCAGGCCGATGTCTTCATCGAGCAGCTGCCGGCCGGTTACGCCACGCAGCTCGGCCGCTGGTTCCGCGACGGCCAGGAGCTGTCCGGCGGGCAGTGGCAGAAGATCGCGCTGGCGCGTGCCTTCATGCGCGAGGAGGCCGACATCCTCGTGCTCGACGAGCCGACCGCTTCAATGGACGCCCAGGCCGAGGCCGACATCTTCCAGCGCTTCCGCGACTACGCGCGCGGGCGCATGACCATCATCATCTCGCACCGTTTTTCGACGGTGCGCATCGCCGATCACATCCTCGTCCTCGAGGGTGGCTGCGTCGTCGAATCCGGCACCCACGACAGCCTGATGGCCGACGACGGCCGCTACGCGCATCTCTTCCGGCTGCAGGCGCGCGGCTATCAGTGAGCGGGTCGGCTGAGCGTGGCAAAGACCAGCCCCCCCAGTGCGCCGCACAGGGCCAGCCCGGCCGTGCCCCCAGCCGTGCGCGCCGCGGCGATGGCCGTCACCGGCAGGCTCATGCCCATGATCGCCAGCAGGGCGAGGATGGCGGCCGCGCCGGCCAGCGCGTAGAGGGCGTAGCGCGCCTGCCCGGCAAGCGCGCGCACCAGCAGGGCCGCCACAATGAAGGCGACCAGCAGGGCCATGCCGGCGAGCGCCGCGAACAGTGGCCCGAAGCCGAGCAGGTCGGCCAGCATGGTCTCCGCCGCCAGCCCCGCCGGCACCTCGTGGCCAAGCTGCTCGATGGCGGCCAGATTGTGCCGGGTCTGCCACAGGCTGCCGGTGGCAGCGGTGGCCAGCACGCCGGCGATGAAGGCGAGGAAAAGGCGCAGCAGATGCATGACGGGGTCCGAAGTCGGCGGATGCGGCTGCTATCGTAGCGGCAGCGACTCTCCGAGGACGAACTTCGCCCATGCGCCGACTGCTCTGCTGTGTGCTGCTCCTGCTGGCCGGCTCTGCCGCCCAGGCCGAGGACTATCGCGTGGAAACCGTGGCCGAGGGCCTCGACCATCCCTGGTCGCTGGCCTTTCTGCCCGACGGGCGCATGCTGGTCACCGAGCGCGTCGGCCGCCTGCGCGTCATCGGTACGGATGGCTCACTGTCGGCGCCGGTCGAGGGCGTTCCTGCGGTCCACGCGGAGAGCCAGGGTGGTCTCTTCGATGTGCTGCCGGCGCGCGACTTCGCCGACAGCGGCCAGATCTATCTCTCCTACGCCGATGGCCCGGCCGGCGCCAACGCCACTGCGCTGATGCGCGCGCGGCTGGAAGGCGGGGAACTGATCGCGTCGGAGCCACTGTTTCGGGCCAAGCCGGCCAAGGACACGCCCGTGCACTACGGCGGGCGCATGTGCTGGATGGCCGACGGCACGCTGCTGCTCGGCATGGGCGACGGTTTCGATTTTCGCGAGCAGGCGCAGGACCCCGATAACCACCTCGGCACCATCGTGCGTCTGACTGCCGATGGCGGCGTGCCGGAAGACAATCCCTTCGCCGATGGCGGCGGGCGGCCCGAGGTCTACAGCTACGGCCACCGCAACGTGCAGGGCCTGCTCTGCGACGCCGACGGCGTGCTCGCCCATGAGCACGGCCCGCAGGGTGGCGACGAGCTGAACCGGATCGAAGCGGGCGCCAACTACGGCTGGCCGGTGGTCACCGGCGGGCTGGACTACAACAACGCCCGCGTCACGCCCTTCGACAGTCGGCCCGGCATGCTGCCGCCGCTGCTGGAGTGGACGCCCTCCATCGGCCCGAGCGGGCTGATGCGCTACACGGGCGATGCCTTCGGCGAATGGCAGGGCGATCTCTTCGTGGCGACCCTGGTCGAGCCGGGCGTGCGCCGCGTCCGCTTGCGCGGCGACGAGGTGCTCGGCCAGGAAGTGCTCTTCGAGGCCCAGGGCCAGCGCATCCGCGACGTGCGCAACGGGCCTGACGGCGCGCTGTACCTGCTCACCGACGCGGCGGACGGCGCCGTGCTTCGGGTGCTGCCCGCGCGCTGAGCCAAAGCGCCCCACTTTTCCCCCGCCTTACCCAGCGGGCGTTGCCGGTGACGGCCGCCCGCGGCCGTCTGTTGTCCGGCCGCGCGATGGCGTATTTCAGGAGAAATCGAAGAAAAACACCCAAGTGCATGTTTTTGAGAGTTTTTCGCCAGAGTTGCAAATGCTGCCGCAACTAACTGTTTCGCCTTCGATTTTCGGTTGCGATGTGGGGGAACGTGGAGTAAAGTGGGTGACACGTGCACTAAGGTGGGGAGCGCAGGAGACTGACCGCTTCCAGAGGCGTAGCTCATGTTCACCGGGGAACACCCGCTCAATGTCGATGACAAAGGACGCCTGGCAGTGCCGGCGCGTTATCGACAGCAGCTGGCCGATACCCACGGGCTGCAGCTCTACGTCACCATCGTCAATCTGGACGGCAATGCGCGGCTCGAGATCTACCCGGCGCCGGTCTTCAAGGAGATCGCCGAACAGATCCAGCAGATGGAGGATCGCGACCTCGCCGAGGCGCTGAAGCTCGGCTTCGTCGGCCGCGCTGTCGAAACCGAGATCGATCGCCAGGGCCGCATCGTGCTGCCGCCGCTGCTCCGCCGCGATGCCGGCATCGATAACCGCGCCATGCTGGTGGGCCAGATCACGCGTTTCGACGTCTGGGAGCAGGCGACCTACGAGGCGACGCGCGTGCCGCAGGACCAGCTCGCCACCGCGCTACAGAAGATTCGGCGGTGATCCTCGATGCTGCCCGCCTCCGACATCGCGCTCCGCCCCCGGGTAGGCGGCCCACTCGCTGACATGGACAGCCACCGGCCAGTCATGCTCGAGGAAGCCCTGGCCGGGCTCGCGGTCCGGCCGGGTGGCTGTTACATCGATGCGACCTTCGGGCGCGGCGGTCACGCTGCCGCCATCCTGGAGCAGCTCGGCGACGGTGGTTGGCTGCAGGGTTTCGATCAGGATCCGGAGGCCGTCGCGACGGCGCGCACGCGCTTCGGCGACGCACCCAACTTCGGTATCCGCTATGCGCGCTTCGATGCCCTCGGTGAATGGGTGGTCGAGACCGATCGCGTCGGGGCAGTGGATGGCGTGCTCATGGATCTGGGTGTGTCCTCGCCGCAGCTGGACAACGCCGCGCGCGGCTTCTCCTTCCAGCACGACGGCCCCCTAGATATGCGCATGGATCCCGAGCGTGGCGAGCCGGTGGCCGATTGGCTGTCGCGTGCCAGCGCCGAGGAGATCGCCGATGTCCTCTATATATACGGCGAGGAGCGGGCCAGCCGCCGCATCGCGCGCGCCATCGTCGCCGCCCGTGTCGAGACGCCGATCACCACCACCGGGCAGCTGGCGGAGATCGTGCGCCGGACGATGGGCCGGCGCGGCCGTATTCATCCGGCGACACGCAGCTTCCAGGCACTTCGCATCTTCATCAACGACGAACTGGGCGCGCTGGAGGCGGGGCTTGCCCGCGCGGCGGAAATTCTGGCGCCTGGCGGTCGGCTGGTGGTCATCAGTTTTCATTCGTTGGAAGACCGCATCGTCAAGCGCTTCATCCGCGACGCGTCGCAGCTCAAGGCCGTGCAGCGCGTGCTCGCCGACGAGCAGCACGCCCGTGACAACCCGCGTGCACGCAGTGCCGTGCTGCGCGCAGCGGAGCTGCGGGCATGATGCTGCTGCGCGCGCTATTGCTGGCGGCGGTCATGGTCTCGGCTTCCGGCGTGGTGTGGAGCACGCATGCTTATCGCGGCCTGGTCTCCGAGGTCGAGGTGCTGCGCGCCGAGCAGCATCAGCTCGAGGTTGAGTACGGCCAGCTGCAGATCGAGGAGGCCTCGCTCGCGCATCCGGGACGCATCGATCAGGCTGCGCGCAGCGAGCTCGGCATGCGCCTGCCTGATCACCGCACTGTGGTCGAGGAGCGGCCATGAGTCGGGCCCGCCGCAAGCCGCAGGTCAAGGCCGTGCCGACGTGGCGCCGTCACAGCATCACGGCACTGATTCTGGCGGCCAGTACGGTGCTGGCGTTGCGCGCTTTCGACCTGCAGGTGCTCGACCGTGCCTTCCTTGAGAACGAGAGCGCTAAGCGCGCGCTGCGCCATGTCGAGATCCCGGCTCACCGCGGCGCGATCCGCGACCGCAACGGCGAGCCGCTGGCGGTTTCCGCACCGGTAGAGTCGATCTGGGTGGTGCCCGGCGACCTGCTCGCTGCGCCCGAGTATCTGGCGCCGCTGGCCAATTTGCTCGACCGGGACGTCGAGAGCTTGCGCGCCGAGCTGGCCGCGCGCAGTGAGCGCCGTTTCTACTGGCTGGAGCGCCATCTGGCGCCGGCGCAGGCGCGTCGCATCAAGGCGCTGGAAGCCCCCGGCGTGGCGAGCGCGCGCGAGTACCGGCGCTTCTACCCCACCGGCGAGATCACGGCGCATCTGGTCGGGCTGACCAACATCGACGGCAAGGGCCTGCAGGGTTTCGAAGCTGCTGCCGAGGAGGCGCTTTCCGGGCGCCCTGGCAAGCGCCGGGTGACGCGTGCTCGCGACGGCCGCGTCGTCGACGCTGGCGTCGAGCTGCAGCCGGCGCGTCCGGGGCAGGACGTGCGCTTGAGTATCGACCTGCGACTGCAGTACCTGGCGCATCGCGAACTCAAGGCCGCTGTGCAGCGCCATGGCGCCGCCGGCGGCATGGTGCTCGTCGCCGATGTGAAGACGGGCGACATCCTGGCCATGACCAGCGCGCCCGGCTATAACCCCAATGATCGTTCGAGCATCGGCGACGCGCGCATGCGCAATGGCGCAGTCGCCGATCTTTTCGAGCCCGGCTCGACGGTGAAGCCGCTGCTGGTGGCGCACGCCCTCGACGCCGGCCTGATCGCCCCCAATGCCACCTATGACACCGGTGACGGATGGACGCAGGTCGGGCGGCTGACCGTGCAGGATGTCAGCGCCTACGGGGTTGTCGATCTGGCGCGCCTGCTGCAGAAGTCGAGCAATGTCGGTGCCGCCAAGCTGGGCCTCGATATCGGCGCCGAAGAGGTTTTTTCGGCCTATCAACGTTTCGGCTTCGGCCAGCCGCTGTACTTCGGTTTCCCCGGCTCACGCCCGGGCCTGCTGCGCTTCTGGGGCGATTGGGGCGAGGTCACGACCGCCACCGCCTCCTATGGCTACGGCGTTTCGACCTCGGCGGTCCATTTGCTGCGCGCCTATGTAGCGCTCGCGCGCGACGGGGAGATGCCCGGGTTGCGCCTGCGCACGGATCAGGCGGCCATGCCCCCCGAGCGCGTCATCTCCGCTGATACTGCACGCAGAGTCCGCCGCATGCTGGAAGGCGTGGTCAGCGAAGCTGGTACCGCACCGCAAGCCGCGGTACCGGGTTTCCGCGTTGCCGGCAAGACGGGCACCGTGCGCAAGGTCGGCGCCGGCGGCTACGCCGAGGACCGTCACCAGGGGCTCTTCGTCGGCATGCTGCCGGCCGAGAATCCACGCCTCGTCGGGCTGGTCATGATCGACGAGCCCACGCGCGGGGGATACTACGGCGGCGCCACAGCCGGCCCGGTGTTCTCGCGCGTCATGCAGGGCGCGGCCCACTGGATGCAGCTGGCGCCGCGCGCGCCCAGCGCCCCCGGTTTCACCACCGTGGAACATCGCCTCGACAGGGAGTCACGCTCATGAGCCCCATCGGCGAAGGCGTGCAACGGCTGACCGAGCTGCTTGAAGGGCTGGTCGATGCCGCCGAGGTTCCGGACCTGATCGTCTCGGATCTGACGATGTCGAGTCAGGAGGCGGGCTCCGGTCAGGCCTTCCTCGCCGTGCGCGGCACGCGCATGCACGGCCTGGCCTTCGCGGCCGAGGCGGTGGCGCGTGGCGCCAGTTGCGTGATCTACGAATCGGGTGAGGGGGCGGTTGCTCCTGATCTCCCCGTGCCCTCGGTTGGCGTGCCGGAGCTGTCGCGTCATGTCGGCGAGATTGCCGCGCGCTTCCACGGGCGCCCCTCCGACGCGCTTGCCGTGACGGCCATCACGGGAACCGACGGCAAGACCTCGGTGGCCTGGCTGATGACCGGGGCGCTGGCGCATCTGCGCGTTCCGGCGCATTACATCGGCACGCTCGGCAGCGGCGTGCCGGGTGGCCTCTCGGCGACCCAGCACACCACACCCGATCCGATCCGGCTGCAGGCGGCATTGGCTGAGGCTCGCGACGCGGGCGCGCGTGCCGTCGTCATGGAAGTCTCCTCGCACGCCCTCGATCAGCACCGCTTGTCCGGCACGCGAGTCGCCTGCGCCCTGTTGACGAATCTGGGTCGCGATCACCTCGACTATCACCCGGACGTTCAGGCCTATCACGAAGCCAAGCGCCGACTGTTCGCGGACTGCGCGCCGACGACCAGTGTTTTTAACGCCGACGACCGCATCGGCCGGGAATGGGCGCAGGCCGATCCGTCTGCGTGGTGCTATGCGCTCGATCACGATGCCGATGTGCGAGGGATCGATCCGGTCTTCAGTCAGGACGGCCTGCGCTTTGCGCTCGAGTATCAGGGCAGTCGTGCGCAGGTGAAGGCGCCGCTGATGGGGCGCTTCAACGTCTCCAATCTCGCGGCTGTGGGCGCGGCGCTGCTAGCGCAGGGGCATCCCCTGAAGAATGTCGGTGCAGCGCTGTCGCGCGCTGGCGTCGTACCTGGCCGGATGGAGCCGGTGCGCACCGATGGCAAGCCACTGGTCATCATCGACTACGCGCACACCCCGCAGGCGCTGTCGCAGGCGCTGTTGGCCTGTCGTGCCCATACGCGCGGGAAGCTGTGGTGCGTCTTCGGCTGCGGCGGCGATCGCGATCGCGGCAAGCGTGCCTTGATGGGTCAGACTGCCGCGGCCGTGGCGGACCGCATCGTCATCACCGATGACAATCCACGCAACGAGGCACCCGAGGATATTGCCGCAGCGATCCTCGAAGGCGTCGGCGCCCACGGCGAAACGCAGGTCATCCATCGCCGCGCCGACGCCATCGCCCAGGCCATCGCTGCCGCCGGTGCCGACGACATTGTTCTGGTTGCCGGCAAGGGGCACGAGACGGTGCAGCAGTATGGCGGCGTTGAGTACCCCTTCTCGGATCGCGACTGCGCGCGCGCCGCACTCGGTCTGGAGTCCCTGGCATGACCGCGCGCAGCGCAGCGGCCCTCGCCGAGCAGACTGGCGGCCTTCTGGAGGGCGCCGACGTGCCCTTCGAAGCCGTGGTGACCGATAGCCGTGCCGTGACTGCCGGCGATTGCTTCGTTGCGTTGTCCGGGCCACGCTTCGACGGCCACGACTTCCTACAGGATGTCGCCAATGCCGGTGCCGCTGTCGCGCTGGTGGCGCGCAGCGCGGCAGTGTCGCTGCCGCAGGTGCGTGTCGCCGACACCCTCGACGCGCTGCAGGCCTGGGCGGCTATTTGGCGCAGCAACTTCGCGCTGCCGGTTGTCGGTATCACCGGAAGCAACGGCAAGACCACGCTGCGCGCCATGTGCGAAGCCGTGCTGGCGCCGCTGGGGTCACTGCTGGCGACGCGCGGAAATCTCAACAATCACATCGGCCTGCCGCTGACGCTCTGTGGCCTGCGCGAGAACCACGCTGCAGCGGTTATCGAGATGGGTGCCAATCACCGCGGCGAGATCGCTCAGCTCGCGGCTATCGCCCGGCCGGACATCGGCATCGTCAGCAATGCGGGCGACGCACATCTGGAAGGTTTCGGTTCGCGCGACGGTGTCGCCCGGGGCAAGGGCGAACTCTTCGCCGCGCTACCGGCGTCGGGCACCGCCATCATCAACGCCGACGACGCCTATGCCGGTCTCTGGCGCGAGCTCAGCACGGCCGGTCGGCAGCTCGCCTTCGGGCTGGACGTGGCGGCCGATGTCACGGCGCGCGATATAGCGCAGGAGGCCGACGGCAGTCGCTTCAGGCTGGTGCTGCCGGACGGTGAGGCCGCCGTGCGCCTGCCGCTGCCGGGACGGCACAACGTGCGCAATGCGCTTGCCGCCGCGGCCGCGGGCCACGCGCTGGGCCTCGACGCCGAGATCATCGCTGCCGGGCTGGCCGCCACAAGGGCGCCGGCCGGTCGCCTTGCGCCGGTGGCCGCGCGCGGCGGCGCCCGATTGATCGACGATAGCTACAACGCCAACCCGGCCTCACTGGCCGCGGCTATCGACTGGCTGGCAACGATGCGCGGCCACCGCGTGCTGGCGCTGGGCGATATGGCCGAGCTTGGCGAGGCGGGTCCGGCGCTGCACGCTGAGGCAGGCCGCGCTGCGCGCACAGCCGGTATCGAGAGCCTGCTTGCCGCAGGCCCGCTGGCAGCCCGCGCTGCAGAGGCTTTCGGCCCCGGCGCAGAGGTTTTCGACGACGCCGAGGCGCTGGCTGCGGCGCTGCGTGCGCGGCTGCAGTCGGATTGGATCGTGCTGGCCAAGGGCTCACGCGCGGCCGGCATGGAGCGGGTCGTGGCAGTGCTGCGCGAAAACAACGTGTCGACGGGGGAGACCGATGCTCTACCACCTCACTGAGTACCTGCAGGAGTGGGAGAGCGGCTTCCGGGTCTTCCAGTATCTGACCTTCCGCTCCCTGCTGGGCGTGCTGACAGCGCTGATCTTCTCCTTCATCGCCGGACCCTGGATGATCCGGCACCTGCAGCTGCGCCAGATCGGTCAGGTGGTGCGCCACGACGGGCCGCAGACGCATCTCGTCAAGTCCGGCACGCCGACCATGGGCGGAGCGCTGATCCTTGCCGCGGTGACGGTCGGCACGCTGATGTGGAGCGACCTCAGCAACCACTACATCTGGATCTGTGTGGGCGTGACGCTGGCCTTCGGCATCGTCGGCTTCGTCGATGACTACAAGAAGATCCGCTACGGCAAGTCCAAGGGACTGTCTGCGCGAGACAAGTACTTCTGGTTGTCGCTGGCCGGTTTTGCAGCCACCACCACCATGTACGTCACCGCCAAGACGCCGGTGGAGACGGCGCTGATCCTGCCCTTCGTCAAGGATCTGACCATTCCGCTGGGTGCGGGCTTCATTATCTGGGCCTATCTCGTCATCGTCGGCACGTCCAACGCGGTGAATCTCACCGACGGTCTCGATGGTCTGGCCATCATGCCGACCGTCATCATCGCCTCGGCGCTGGCGGTCTTCGCCTACGCCCACGGCCACGCCGAGATCGCGGAATATCTGGGCATCCCCTTCATCCTCGGCGTTGGTGAGGTGGCGATCTTCTGCACCGCCATCGCCGGCGCCGGCCTCGGCTTCCTCTGGTTCAACGCCTATCCGGCACAGGTCTTCATGGGGGATGTCGGCGCTCTGGCGTTGGGTGCGGCGCTGGGTACCGTCGCCGTGCTGGTGCGTCAGGAGCTGGTGCTGGTAATCATGGGCGGCATCTTCGTCGCCGAGACGCTGTCGGTGATCCTGCAGGTCGGCTCCTTCAAGCTCCGCGGCAAGCGCATCTTCCGCATGGCGCCGCTGCATCATCACTACGAGCTCAAGGGCTGGCCGGAGCCGCGCATCATCGTGCGCTTCTGGATCATCACCTTGATCCTCGTCCTCATCGGCCTGTCCACGTTGAAGATCCGATGATTCCGGGCGCGCACAGCGGACGCATGCTGGTCATCGGCCTCGGTGCTACCGGGGCCTCGGTGCTGCGTTTCTGTGCCGCCCGCAACATCGCCTTCGACGCTACCGACAGCCGCGCCGAGCCGGCCGACTTGTCGGAGCTGCAGGCTCTCGACTCGCAGGCACGTTTCGCCCTTGGTGGTTTCGCCGCACCCGGGCCGGTATCCGGCTACGCGGCGGCGGTGGTGTCGCCGGGCGTGTCGCTGGAGGAACCGTTCGTGCGCGCGCTGCGCGCCGATGGTCTGCCCCTGATCGGGGACATCGAACTCTTCGCTCAGACGGCGGAGGCGCCGGTGGTGGCCATCACCGGCAGCAACGGCAAATCGACGACGACCGAGCTGCTGGGCGCCATGGCTGAATCCGCGGGTCTGCGCGCGGGGGTCGGCGGCAATCTGGGCACGCCCGCGCTGGATCTGCTTGACCCGGCCGCCGAGCTCTATGTGTTGGAGCTGTCGAGCTTCCAGCTGGAGACGACGCACAGCCTGGTGGCTGCGGCGGCCACGGTGCTGAATCTTTCCGAGGATCATCTCGACCGCCACGGTGACATGGCGCGTTACGCCGCCGCGAAGGCGCGGGTCTATCGTGGTTGCGGCACGGCCGTCATCAATCGCGACGAGCCACTGACCGCGGAGGGCGCCGAGGCCGCGCGCAGGCAACTGCGCTTCGGCGCCGGCGCACCGGAAAGCGAGGCCGACTACGGCATCCGCGATGGCTGGCTCGTGGCCGGCGAGCAGGCGCTGATCGCCATCGACGCCATGCGTTTGCGCGGGCGTCACAATCATCTGAATGCGCTGGCAGCGCTGGCGCTGGCCGAGGCTGCCAGCCTGCCACGCGAGCGCTGCCTGCAGGCCTTGCGCGACTTCGACGGCCTGCCGCACCGCTGCGTACTGGTTGCCGAAGGCCACGGCGTGCAATGGCTGGACGACTCCAAGGCCACGAATGTGGGCGCGGCCTGCGCCGCCCTCGCCGGCATGGATGCGCCGGTGATCTGGATTGGCGGCGGTCAGGGCAAGGGTCAGGATTTCGCACCGCTGGCGGCGCAGCTGGCCGAGCGCGCGCGCGCAGCCATCGTTTTCGGCCAGGATGCTGAGTTGCTCGCCGAGACGCTGCGCGCCAGCGCGGTGCCCGTGCAGGTCGTCGGGGATCTTGAGGCCGCCGTGCGCGACGCCGCGCAGACGGCGCAGTCGGGAGACTGCGTGCTGCTGTCGCCGGCCTGCGCCAGCCTGGATCAGTTCAGCGACTACCGCGCGCGCGGCCAGGCCTTCGCGCGGCTGGCGCGGGAGGTGGCGGCATGATGCGCGCGCTGATCGAGCGGCTGCCGCGTCCCGAGATGCCGGATCGCTGGCTGGGTGGTGTGGCGTTGGCGCTGCTGCTGCTGGGACTGATCATGGTGGCCTCCAGCTCCGTGGCGGTTGCCGAGCAGGGCGGCGGCTCGCCGCTGCAGCTCTTCTGGAAGCAGTGCATCTACGCACTGATCGGATTGGGCGCGGTAGTGACGCTCATGCAGTTGCCGCTGGCTGCCTTCGAGCAGTACGGCATGCTGCTGCTCGGCGGTGCCTTCCTGTTGTTGCTTCTGGTCCTGGTGCCGGCGGTGGGCGTGGAGGTCAACAGCGCCCGGCGCTGGATCGATCTGGGCATCGTGCGCCTGCAGGCCTCCGAGCCGGCGCGCTTGATGATCGTGCTCTATCTGGCCGGCTTCATCGTTCGGCGCCAGCTGGAGGTTCAGAACCAGTTCCGCGGCCTGCTCAAGCCTTTCGTCGTGATTCTGCTGGCCAGTGGTCTGCTGCTGATGCAGCCGGACTTCGGCGCGGCCGTGATCCTGTCGGCAATCTGCTTCCTGATGCTCTTCCTGGGTGGCGCGAAGCTGCGCTATCTGGGCATCCCGATGCTCGTGACCGGCGCCGGCTTCGTCGCGCTGGCCGTGACCCAGCCCTACCGACTGCGCCGACTGCTCGGTTTCTCGGACCCCTGGGCTCAGGTGGAATCGGCCGGCTGGCAGCTGTCGCAGTCATTGATCGCCATCGGTCGCGGTGGTTGGTTCGGTGAGGGGCTGGGCAACAGCCTGCAGAAGATGCTCTATCTGCCCGAGCAACACACCGACTTCATCTTCGCGATCTACGCCGAGGAGTTCGGCCTGTTCGGCGTGCTGGTGCTGATCGGTCTCTACCTGGCGCTGTTCTGGCGTGGCCAGCAGATCGCCGCGGAAGCGGAGGCGCGCGGCGCCCGCTTCGCGGCCTATCTGGGTTACGCGCTGAGCTACTGGATCGCCCTGCAGGTGCTGGTCAACATGGCCGTCAACATGGGCCTGCTGCCCACCAAGGGCCTGACGCTGCCGCTCATGAGCTACGGCGGATCGAGCCTGCTGACCGTCTGCGCCATGGTCGGCCTGCTGCTGCGCATCGACATCGAGAATCGCCAGGCCGCTCCCGCATCGGCGCCGGCCAGTCGCTCGCGCCGAAGCGCGCGCCGTGAGGTGCCGGCATGAAGATCCTGGTGATGGCAGGTGGAACCGGCGGTCATGTTTTCCCGGCGCTGGCCGTAGCGGACATCCTGCGCGCGCGCGGCCATCAGGTCGCCTGGATGGGCACGCCGGAGGGACTGGAGGCGCGCGTCGTCCCGGAGCACGACATTCCGCTGCATCTGGTGCGGGTCCAGGGTCTGCGCGGCAGCGGTCTCAAGCGTCTCTTCGCGGCGCCACTGGTGCTGCTGCGCGCGCTCATCCAGGCCCTCGGCATCCTGCGCGCCCAGCGTCCCGCCGTCGTGCTGGGCATGGGCGGCTTCGCCTCCGGTCCCGGCGGGCTGGCGGCCTGGCTGCTGCGCCGTCCGCTGGTGATCCACGAGCAGAATGCGGCACCGGGTCTGACGAACCGGCTGCTGCGCCGCCTCGCCCGCCGCAGCCTCCAGGCCTTCGAGGGCGCGCTGCCCGGCGCCGAGACAGTGGGCAACCCAGTGCGCGCCGCCTTCTCCGAGCTGGCTGCGCCGGAAGAGCGCTTTGCCGGCCGCGACGGCGCGTTGCACTTGCTTGTGGTGGGCGGCTCGCAGGGCGCGCGCGCCCTCAATGAGCTGGTGCCCGCCGCCCTGTCGCTGTTACCGGAGGGGCGCTTCCGCGTGCGCCATCAGGGCGGCCGTACCGTCGAAGCCGCACGCACGGCCTATGCCGGGGCGCAGCGCGAGGCGGAGATCAGCGACTTCATCGAGGATATGGCCGGCGCCTACGCTGCGGCCGATCTGGTCATCTGCCGCGCTGGCGCGATGACGGTCGCCGAGCTCGCGGCGGCCGGCGTCGGCGCGATCCTGGTGCCCTTCCCGGCGGCGACGGATGATCACCAGACGCGCAACGCGCAGCAGCTCGTCGATAGCGGTGCGGCGCGCTGCCTGCAAGAGGCAGAACTCACCCCCGATCGGCTGGCGCAGGTTCTGCGTGATTTGGCTTCACGTGAGCGCCTGTTGGCCATGGCACGCGCTGCACGCGCCGCGGCGGTGCCGGATTCCGGTGAGCGAATCGCCGAAGTCTGTCTGCAGGAGGCCCGCCCATGACGCGCGAGCCCACACCCGTGCAGCAGCAGGATATGCGCAGTCAGCCGATGCGCCGGGTGCGTCGCATCCACTTCGTTGGCGTCGGCGGCAGCGGCATGGCCGGCATCGCCGAGGTATTGGCCAATCTGGGTTACGCCGTCAGCGGCAGCGACGTGCGCGCCTCGGCGGCGACCGAGCGCCTGGAGTCGATGGGCGTGACGGTGCAGATCGGCCACGACGCGGCACACGTCCAGGACGCCGATGCGGTGGTCGTTTCCACTGCCATTAATCCGGCCAACCCTGAAGTCGCCGAGGCGCGGGCGCTGCGCAAGCCCGTCGTGCGCCGCGCCGAGATGCTGGCGGAGCTGATGCGCTTCCGCTATGGCATTGCCATTGCCGGCACCCACGGCAAGACCACGACCACCAGCTTGGTCGCCGCGCTGCTCGCCGAGGGCGGCTGCGATCCGACCTTCGTCGTTGGCGGCAAGGTGAAGTCGGCCGGTGCCAATGCCCGCCTGGGCGAGGGCCCCTATCTGGTGGCCGAAGCCGACGAGAGCGACGCGTCCTTCCTGCATCTGAATCCGCTGATTGCCGCACTCACCAACATCGACGCCGATCATCTGGAAACGTACGGCGGCGACTTCGCGCGGCTTCGCGCGACTTACGTGGAGTTCCTGCAGCGGCTGCCTTTCTACGGTTTGGCAGTGGTCTGCACCGACGACGGCTACAACCGCGAGCTGATCCCGCAGATCGGCCGGCCGGTGACGACCTACGCGCTGCATCGCGAAGCCGACTTCCGCGCCATCGATTTGACGCCGGGGCAGGGCGGTACTCGCTTCAAGGTGAGCGCGCCCGACGGCGTTCACGAAGATCTCTTCCTGGCGTTGCCGGGTGAACACAATGTTGCCAATGCGCTGGCCGCTATTGCGATCGCGCGCGAGGTTGGGGTCGAGTGGGAAGCGATTGGCCGCGCGCTGGCGGGCTTCCAGGGCATCGGCCGCCGGCTGGAACCCTGCGGCGAGCTGCAGGCCGGCAATGCGCGCGTGGCCTTGGTCGATGACTATGGCCACCATCCGCGCGAACTGGAGGCGACCTTCCAGGCCGTGCGCGCGGCCTGGCCGGGACGGCGGCTTCTGGTGGTCTTTCAGCCGCATCGCTACTCGCGTACGCGTGACTGCTTCGACGATTTCTGCGCGGTGCTGTCCACCGCCGACGCGCTGGTCCTCTGCGAGGTCTATCCGGCCGGCGAACAGCCCATTCGCGGCGCCACCTCGGCGGCACTCGCCGAGGCGCTGCGCGCGCGCGGCAAGATCGTGCCCGTGGTCGTGCACGGCCCCGACGAGGTCGTGCCGCTGCTGGCCGATGTCGCCGAAGACGGCGACGTTGTGCTGACGCTGGGCGCCGGCGATATCGGTGGCCTGCCGGCGAAGCTGCGCGCTGCCTACGCGCTGGAGGAGCTGTCATGAACGCGGCGATGCAACACGACGCGCTGCGGGGCCGGCTGCTTGAGGGCGAGTCGATGGCGCGCTATACCTCTTGGCGCGTGGGCGGCCCGGCTGAGCGTCTTTACCTGCCGGCTGACCGCGAAGATCTGCTCGCTTTCCTGGCGCAGCTGCCGCCCGATGAGCCGCTGCACTGGATCGGCCTGGGCAGCAATCTGTTGGTGCGCGACGGCGGCCTGCGCGGCACGGTGGTCTGTTTGCATCGAAGCCTCGACGGCCTTGAGCAGCCTTCCGAAGGCGTGTTGCAGGCCGAGGCCGGGCTGCACTGCGCGCGCCTCGCCAAGTTCTGCGAGCGCAGCGGCCTGGCGGGCCTTGGCTTCATGGCGGGCATTCCCGGCACAGTCGGTGGTGCACTGGCAATGAACGCAGGCGCCTGGGGCGGCGAGACCTGGCCGGCCGTGATCGAAGCCGAGGTCGCGTTGCGCGGTGGCGGTACCCGCTGGCTGGCGCGCGATACGGTGGACTTCGGCTACCGCCATGTGGCGCTGCCGGCCGACGTGCTGGGCTTCATTGCCGCGCGCTTTGCGGTGACGCCGGACACCGACGGCAGCCAGGCTGCCGCCACGCGCACGCAGCTCGCTCGCCGCAAGGCGACGCAGCCGGTGGGCCGACCCAGCGCCGGTTCGACCTTCCGCAACCCGCCCGGCGATTTCGCCGCACGCCTGATCGAAGCCGCCGGCTTGAAGGGGTACGCCGTTGGTGGTGCCCGTGTGGCCGAGCAGCACGCCAACTTCCTTCTTACCGAGGCCAGCGCCACGGCCGCTGACGTCGAGGCCCTGATCGGGCACGTCCAGGCGACCGTCGCCGAGCGCACCGGTATCCGGCTGGAGCCGGAGGTGCGCATTGTCGGCGAGCTGTCGGAGGACCGCCCATGAGCCAGAACATCAGCAATCCACGCGTCTTCGGCCGAGTCGCCGTTCTGTCGGGTGGCTGGTCGCCCGAGCGCGAGATCAGCCTGCAGTCCGGCGAGCAGGTCTTTCTCGCCCTGCAGCGTCAGGGCGTGAACGTCGAGCTGTTCGATATCCAGCGCGAGGACCTGCTCGGCAATCGCCTCGAAGGCTTCGACCGCGCCGTGAACATGATGCATGGCCGCGGTGGTGAGGACGGGCTGGTGCAGGCCGTGCTGGAGCTGCGCGGGCTGCCCTATCCGGGCGCCGACGTGGCGGCTTCTGCGCTGGCCATGGACAAGCTGCGCAGCAAGCGGCTGTGGCGCGACGCCGGGCTGCCGACGCCGGGATTCGCCGCGCCGGCGAGCCCCGTGGAGGCCTTGGAGGCCGCGCAAGCCATCGGCTACCCGATCTTCGTCAAGCCGGTGGCTGACGGCTCCTCGGTGGGCATCAGCAAGGTGCATTCCGCCAAGGATCTGGAGGCCGCCTTCGCCGAAGCGGCGATCTACGGCGACGTGCTGCTCGAGGCCTTCGCCTCCGGACGCGAGCTGACCTGCAGCGTGCTCGCCGGCGAGGCGCTGCCGTTGGTCTGCATCGAGCCGGACGGCGATTTCTACGACTACCACGCCAAGTATCTCTCCGACGCTACGCGCTATCTCTGCCCGGCACCGGTGGATGCGGCACTGACCACCCGCATCCAGGAAATGGCCCTGGCCGCCTTTGCGGCCATCGGGGCGCGCCACTGGGGACGGGTCGATTTCATGCTCGATGGCAGTGGCGAGCCGCAGCTACTGGAGATCAATACCTTGCCGGGCATGACCACGCATTCGCTGGTGCCCATGGCCGCGCAAGCGGCCGGTATGAATTTCGAGGCGCTGTGCTGGCGCCTGCTGGAGTTGACGATGGAGGACGCCTCATGAAGGACTTCACGACACGCTGGCGCGAGCGCCTGCTGCCGCTGCTGCTGGGCATGCTGCTCGCTGGCGGTGCGGGCGCGGCCACGCACGTACTGGTCGAGCGGGAGGGCGGGGTCGCCGAGATCGCCGTTTCGCCCTCGCCGCAGCATCTGGATGTCGAGCGACTTCGGGACCTGGTCGCCGAGCATGTCGACGCGCGCTTGGCGCTCATTGACCTGGAGCTGCTGCGCGCCGAGATCGAGGCCCTCGATTGGGTTGCCTCTGCGCGCGTCCGCCGCGCCTGGCCGGACCGGTTGGAGATTCATCTCGATGAGCACGAGCCGCGCGCACGCCTCGACGATGGCCGCTTCCTGACGGCGGCGGGCGAGGTGGTGGCTCTCGAGGGCGTGGCGGATGCCGATGCGCTGCCGCAACTGGATACGGACGCCGTCCATGCCGAGGCCGCCCTGGAAGCATTCGAAACCTTGCGTGATGGCCTCGCAGCCACCCGCCTGACGCCGATGACCCTTGCGCGTGACGCGCGTGGAAGCTGGACGCTCATCGACCAGCATGGCGCCGCGTTCCGCTTGGGCAAGGGCGCGCCGGAAGCGCACCTGGAACGGCTGCGCGATGCAGTAGTGCCAGCGCTGGGGGCGCGCATCGAGCGCGTTGCCTATGTCGATATGCGCTATGGCAATGGTTTCGCGGTGGGCTGGGACGATAGCGCCGAGGAGAGCGAGTAATGGCGAAGAAGGGCAACAACCAGCTGCTGGTCGGTCTCGATATCGGCACCTCCAAGGTCGCCGTCATCGTCGCCGATACGCGCGACGACGGCACCCTGGAGATCATCGGTCACGGCGAGGCGCCCTCGAAGGGGCTCTCGCGCGGTGTCGTGGTGGATATCGAGGCGACGACCTCGGCCATCCGGCGCGCGGTCGAAGAAGCCGAGCTGATGGCCGGCTGCCGCGTGCAGTCGGTCTACGCCGGCATCTCGGGCAACCACGTGCGCGCGGTGAACTCGCAGGGCATCGTCGCGGTGCGCAATCGCGAGGTCACCGAGACCGACAAGGAGCGCGTCATCGACGCGGCGCGCGCCGTCGTGATTCCGGCGGACCAGCGCGTGCTGCACGTCGTCCCGCAGGAATGGTCGGTCGACGGCCAGGAGGGCATCCGCGAGCCGGCCGGCATGGCCGGTGTGCGTTTGGAAGCCAAGGTGCACATCGTGTCGGTCGGCACTTCGGCGGCACAGAACATCTACAAGTGCGTCGAGGGCTGCGGCCTGGAAATTGACCGCCTGATACTCGAGCCGCTGGCCTCGAGCTACGCCGTACTGCAGCCCGACGAGCGCGATCTCGGCGTATGCCTCGTCGACATCGGCCACGGCACCGCCGATATCGCCATCTTCAAGGACGGCTCCATCCGCCACATCGCGGTGGTGCCGGTGGCCGGCGAGTACGTCACCCGTGACATCGCGGCGATGTTCCGCACGCCCAGCCAGTCCGCCGAATCCATCAAGCGCCAGTATGGCTGTGCATGGCCGCCCATGTGCGAGCCGGGCGAGGCCATCGAAGTGCCGTCGACCGGGGACCACCCGGCCCGCCAGATCTCGCGCCAGGAGATGGCCGAGGTCATCAAGGCGCGCTACGAGGAGCTGTTCCGCGAGTTCATCGCGCGCGAGCTGCACCGCAGCGGCTTCTACGACCTCATTGCCAGCGGCATCGTGCTCACCGGCGGCAGCGCCCGGCTGCCCGGGGTCATCGAGCTGGCAGAAGAGATTTTCCAGGTTCCGGTGCGTCTGGGTTTGCCTCAGGAGCAGGTCAAGGGCATCACCGACGTCACCAAGAATCCGTCCTACGCCACAGCAGTCGGCCTGCTGCTGTTTGGACGGGACCAGCGACCGCAAGAGCGCGTCGACTTCGACCAGGCCGGCCTGAAGCAGTTGTGGGGACGTCTCCGCAACTGGTTTCAGGGGAACTTCTGACACCCATCAGTCAAGCGCACGCGCACTTTAGGAGGCTTCACCATGAGCGAAATCTTTGAGGTTCTGGACGGACAATCCCCGGATCGAGCCATCATCCGTGTTATCGGCGTCGGGGGCGGTGGCTGCAACACCGTCAACCAGATGGTCGAGGCCGAGATCGAAGGCGTCGAGTTCATCTGTTCCAACACCGACCGCCAGCATCTGGACCGGGCCCGGGCGGCGAACATCCTGCAGATCGGCGCCACCGTGACGCGGGGGCTCGGTGCGGGCAGCGATCCCGAGAAGGGGCGTGCCGCGGCCGAGGAAGACCGCGACCGCATCCGCGATCTGTTGGAAGGCACGGACATGCTCTTCCTCACCGCGGGCATGGGCGGCGGCACCGGCACCGGTGCGGCCCCGGTCATTGCCGAGATCGCGCGCGAGCTCGATATCCTGACGGTGGCGGTGGTCACCAAGCCCTTCATGTTCGAGGGCAAGAAGCGCAACAGCGCCGCCACGGCGGGCATCAGCGAGCTGCACAAGCATGTTGATTCGCTGATCCTGATCCCGAACGAGCAGCTGCAGCGCGTGCTGGGTGACGATGCCACCATGAACGAGTGCTTCCGCAAGGCCAACGACGTGCTGCAGAACGCCGTGCAGGGTATCTCGGATCTCATCACGCGCCCCGGTCAGGTCAACGTCGACTTCGCGGACGTTTCCACCGTCATGCGCTCGCGCGGCAAGGCGATGATGGGGCTGGGTCGCTCCTCGGGCGACGATCGCGCCATCAACGCCGTCGACGAGGCGCTGACCAGTCCGCTGCTGGATGACATCGAGCTGACCAACGCCCAGGGCATTCTGGTCAACGTCGCCTGCGACCACTCGCTCAAGATGGGCGAGATCAATCGCATCATGGGCCGCGTGCTGGAGATCGCCAGCGAGGACGTCGATCTCAAGTTCGGCACTTCGCTCGACGAGTCGCTGGACGGCGAGCTGCGCGTCACCGTTGTGGCCACTGGCCTGGGCGGCTCGCATTCGCAGCAGCAGCCTGTGCATGACGCAAGCAGCAACGTCACGCCCATCGGCCGTCAGCAGCAGGCCGATGTCAATGGCCAGCCCCGCCAGCGCTCGGTCGAAGTGCCCGCCGTCATGCGTGAATCGGGCGGTCGTGTGGCGGTCGGCCAGGACTTTCATCGCGGCAGCATTCCGGACGATGAGGTGCTGAATATCCCGGCCTTCCTGCGCAACCAGGCCGACTGATGGCCTCCGGAAGGCGCGGCTCCGGCGCGTGCCGGGGCCGCGCCCGCCGGGCGTTCAGGCTGGAAGCAGCTTCATCCTGCTGTCATAATGAACAATTAATGCTCTCGTATAGCGCTCTTGCGCTTCCGCTACCGCGCCGATGCTCAGACAAAGAACACTGAAGAATACCGTCCGCGCTTCCGGCGTCGGATTGCATAGCGGCCGCAAGGTCTATATGTCTCTGCTGCCCGCCGAGCCGGACACCGGTGTGGTCTTCCGGCGCATCGACCTGCCCGACGCGCCCGAGATTCCCGCAAGCGCGCATCTGGTCACCGATACGCAGCTCTGCACCTGCCTGACGAGCGATACCGGTCTCAAGGTGCAGACCGTTGAGCATCTGCTGTCGGCGCTGTCCGGCATGGGTGTGGACAACGTCGTGGTAGAGCTTTCCGCCACCGAGGTGCCGATCATGGACGGCAGCGCGGGGCCCTTCGTCTTCCTGCTGCAATCGGCCGGCATCGTCGAGCAGAACGCTGCCAAGCAGTTCCTGCGCATCAAGAAGCCCGTGCAGGTACAGGATGGTGACCGGCTGGCGCGCCTGGAGCCGCATAACGGCTTCCGGCTGTCCTTCGGTATCGAGTTCGCACATCCGGTGGTTCGCGGCACACGTCAGCATGTGACGGTGGATTTCTCCAGTACGGCCTATGTGCGCGAGGTCGCGCGTGCACGCACCTTCGGCTTCATGCAGGACGTCGAATTCATGCGGGCGCGCAATCTCGCGTTGGGCGGTAGCCTGGAGAACGCTGTCGTGCTGGACGAGTACCGCGTGCTCAATCGCGATGGTCTGCGCTATGACGACGAGTTCGTGCGCCACAAGGTGCTCGATGCGGTGGGGGATCTCTATCTCGTCGGCTACAGCATTCTCGGCGCTTATTCGGCCTTCAAGGCCGGGCACGAGATGAACAACAAGCTGGCGCGCGCGCTGCTCGACACGCCCGAGGCCTGGGAGTTGGTAACGGTGCCCGACAGCGAGGAGGCGCCGGTACGCTTCAGCCCGGCGCTGCCGGCGACGGCCTGAAAAGGTGCCGCGCGGCGGGCGCGGAGTTGTCAGCAAGCGCTTGTCTGCCTAGACTCCCCGTCATGCATTTGTCACCGAGTCATATTCGGGGCGCGCTGCGCCCCGCTCAGCCTCTTGCGTGCCGCGCGGGCCGAACCTGGAAGATCAGCCGTGCGCAGTCGACGCCTTCAGCGCGCAGGCAGTCAGCGATGCGCTGCGATTCCAGCTTCGCGCGCGTGGCGGCGGCGGCGTTGTCGGCGAACAGCACCACGGCGTCATCCCGGATGTTACCCACGCGCAGCGCGGCCGCCCAGGGCGCCTGCATTGCCTGGACCGCTTCGCTCAGCTGCTGCAGTCGGCTGGCACGGGCGAGAATGCGCGACGTCGTCGCGCCTCGGGCGCTGATCAGCTCGGACAGCTTGTCCGCTTGCTTGCGCTCATTGCCGTCGGACTGCGTCACTTAAGGAAATCTCTGACCGATGCAGATCATTATCGTAGACCATCGGCGCGGTACGACGCGGCGCTTCGATACCGCCAGAGCGAAGGCAGGGCTGCTCGCAGCCGGCGTTGGCTGCACCGCTTTTCTGCTGGCGGCGCTGCTGATCGTTGGCGGCTGGAAGTTGCACGGCTGGCTGGTTCCGCCGCGCGTGGAGGTCGTCGACATCGGCACGATGGATACGGCGGAGCACAAGGGCGAGCTCGATGAGCTGCGTAGCCGCATTCACGATGAATCGGCGGCTTTCGCGCGCCGTATCGCGACCCTGCAGGCGCACATCGCGCGCATCGATGCTGCTGGCGAGCGGATGACGCGGCTGGCCAATCTGGACGAGGGGGAATTCGACTTCGGCCAGCCACCGGCGCTTGGTGGTCCCATTTCGGAGGAGGGCGATACCCCGGAGCTTGGCCAGCTGCTCGACGAGCTCGATGCGCTGGAAGCACGGGTGCGCAGCCGCTCGCGCCAGCTGAGCGTGCTCGAGGACATGCTCGTAGACGCCCAGGCGCGTGAGGCTTCGCGCCCAGAGGGTCGACCAGTGACCAGCGGTTACATCTCCTCCGGTTACGGGCGCCGTACCGATCCCTTCACGGGACGGCCGGCGTCTCACTACGGTCTCGACTTCGCGGCACGTCCGGGTACCGATGTTTCGGCGGTTGGCTCCGGCATTGTCGAGTCTTCGGGGATGCGCAGTGGTTATGGCCAGATGGTCGAGATCAATCACGGCAATGGCTACTCGACCCGCTACGGGCACAACAGCAAGCTGCTGGTGCGCGCCGGCGAGCGCGTGACGCGCGGTCAGGTCATCGCCGAGGTCGGCGCCTCCGGGCGCGCCACCGGCCCGCATCTGCACTTCGAGGTCTGGCACAACGGCAAGGCCGTGAACCCCTCGAAATACGTGCACGCCGCACGCTGAACGTCGGGACATACGCGCGTCTCCTGTCTCGGCCCGCGCCAGCCGGCATAATGCGCGGCTGACGCCGCCCGGAACTGGTGCGGCGCGGCTTCGTTTTCTTCCCGCGAGCTTTAGATGTTCAACAATCTGATGTCCCGGCTGTTCGGCAGCCGGAACCAGCGCGTCGTCTCCCGCATGCGTGGCCTGGTCGGACAGGTCGGCACGTTCGAGGAGGAATTGCAGGCGCTTTCCGACGAGCAGCTGGCCGCCAAGACCCCTGAACTCCGCCAGCGCCTGGCTGATGGCGCCAGCCTCGAATCGCTGCGCGCGGAGGCTTTCGCGGTAGTGCGCGAAGCCGGCAGGCGCTGGCTGGGCATGCGGCACTTCGATGTGCAGCTAATCGGTGCTTCCGTCCTCGACAGTGGCCGAATCGCCGAGATGAAGACCGGTGAGGGCAAGACCCTCGTCGCAACGCTGGCGGTGTATCTCAACGCGCTCACGGGCAAGGGCGTGCACGTAGTCACCGTCAACGATTACCTCGCCCGTCGCGACGCCGAATGGATGGGCCGCCTCTACCGTGGCCTGGGGCTGACCGTGGGTGTGGTCGTGCCGCAGCAGGAGCGCGAAGAGAAGCGTGCCGCCTACCAGGCCGACATCACCTACTGCACCAACAATGAGCTCGGCTTCGACTACCTGCGCGACAACATGGCCTTCCGGCCGGAAGACAAGATGCAGCGCGGGCATGCCTACGCCATCATCGACGAGGTCGACTCCATCCTCATCGACGAGGCGCGCACGCCGCTGATCATCAGCGGGCCGACCGATGACAAGCCGGATCTCTACAAGCGCGTCAACGAGATCGCGCCCCGGCTGGTCAAGCAGGAAGAAGAGGATGGCCCAGGCGATTTCTCGGTCGAAGAGAAGAACCGACAGATCTATCTCACCGAGGAAGGCCACGATCACGTCGAGGAGCTGATGCGTGAGGCCGGGCTGCTCGAGGAGGGCGACAGCCTTTACGACGCGCAGCACATCGTGCTGATGCATCACCTCAACGCGGCACTGCGCGCCCATCATCTCTACAAGCGCGACGATCAATACATCGTGCGCGACGGCGATGTGATCATCATCGACGAGTTCACCGGCCGCATGATGACGGGCCGGCGCTGGTCAGATGGCCTGCACCAGGCCGTCGAGGCCAAGGAAGGCGTGCCGATCCAGCAGGAGAACCAGACGCTGGCATCGATCACCTTCCAGAACTACTTCCGCCTCTACGACAAGCTTGCCGGCATGACCGGCACTGCCGACACCGAGGCCTACGAGTTCCAGTCCATCTACGGGCTGGAAGTGGTCGTCGTCCCGACGCACAAGCCGATGATTCGCGACGATCGTGCCGATCTCGTCTACATCAGCGCCGAGGAGAAGTTCGAGGCTGTTACGGCGGAGGTTGTGGAGGCACATAACAAGGGCCAGCCGGTGCTGCTCGGCACGGCCAGCATCGAGACCTCCGAGTTGCTCTCCAAGCTCCTCGACAAGAACCAGATCCGGCACGAGGTGCTCAACGCCAAGCAGCATGAACGCGAGGCCGACATCATCGCCCAGGCGGGTGCGCCGGGTTCGGTCACCATCGCCACCAACATGGCGGGCCGCGGTACCGATATCGTTCTCGGCGGTTCGCTGGATGCCGAGCTGGCCCGGATCCCCGAAGAGGACACTGCTGCCCGCGAGGCCGCGCGTCAGGCGTGGGAGCAGCGTCATCAGCAAGTGGTGGATGCCGGCGGTCTGCTTGTCGTTGGCTCGGAACGCCACGAGTCGCGGCGCATCGACAACCAGCTGCGTGGCCGCGCCGGGCGTCAGGGCGACCCGGGCGCGACACGTTTCTATCTGTCGCTCGACGACAACCTCATGCGCATCTTCACGCCGCCGCGCATGCGCTCGATGCTGCAGAACATGGGCATGGAAAAGGGCGAGGCTATCGAGCACCGCTGGGTCACGCGCGCCATCGAGACCGCCCAGCGCAAGGTCGAGGCGCACAACTTCGATATTCGCAAGCACCTGCTCGACTACGACAACGTCGCCAACGACCAGCGCAAGGTCATCTACGAGCTGCGCGACAACGTGATCAGCGCCGACGATGTCGGTGATCTCATCGAGAACATCCGCGACGAGGTGGTCGATGGCGTTATCGATGCCCATATCCCGCCACAGAGCGTGGAGACGCTCTGGCAGGTGGGTGATCTCGAGGAAGCGCTGCGCAAGGACTTCGAGCTGGAGCTGCCGCTGCGGCAATGGCTGGAGGAGGAGAAGGATCTCAACGAGGCGGGCCTGCGCCAGCGTATTCGGGAGGCGATGGTGAGCGCCTACGAGAGCAAGCGCGAGCAGGTTGGCGCCGAGGTATTGCAGCACTTCGAGAAGGCCGTGTCGCTGAACGTGCTCGACCGACTCTGGCGTGAGCATCTGGCGGCCATGGACTATCTGCGGCTGGGCATCCACCTGCGTGGTTACGCGCAGCGCGACCCCAAGCAGGAGTACAAGAAGGAAGCCTTCGCGATGTTCAGCGACATGATCGCCCGCTTCAAGCACGAGGTGATCTCGGTGCTGGCGCGTGTGCAGATCAGGAGCGAGGAGGATGTTCAGGCCGTGGAAGCCCAACGCCGCGAGCCCGACAAGGTCGAGCTGCAGCACGCCGAAGCCGAGCGCGTGGCCACCGGCGCGGTGCCTGCCGGTGCTCAGCCGCCGCCTGCGGATGCGGCTGCCGCGCAAGCCGCGTCCAGTGGCACCGCCGGGGCGGCTTCGGGCGGCGGGCGCCAGCTGCCCATCGGCGCGGGCGCGCGTCAGCCGGCGCCGCAGAAGCCGGAGACGGTCAAGCGCGACGTGCCCAAGGTCGGCCGCAACGAGCCCTGCCCCTGCGGCTCCGGCAAGAAGTACAAGCACTGCCACGGCCGGGTGGAATAGGGGCGCGCGCACATGGCGGTGAATCTGTCTGCTCCCGGTGATCTTCTACCGGTCGACGGCGTGCGTCTGGGGATCACCTCGGCAGGAGTGCGCACGGCCGGCCGCGAGGATCTGCTGCTGATCGCGCTGGACGCCGGAACCAGCGTCGCGGGCCTGTTCACGAGCAACGCATTCTCGGCGGCGCCGGTACAGATCTGCCGCAGTCGGCTACGCGAGCGCACTGCCGTGCGTGGCCTGCTGATCAACAGCGGCAACGCCAACGCCGGCACCGGTGCGGCAGGATTGGAAGCTGCCCGCCACTGCACGGCGGCAGCCGAGACGCAAGTCGGCGGCATGGTGCTGCCCTTCTCCACCGGCGTCATCGGCGAGCCGTTACCCGCCGCACGCATCGCCTCGGCCGTTCCGCGCGCGGCTGACCGGCTGCGCCCGGACGGATGGCTGGAGGCGGCGCGCGCCATCATGACCACCGACACGCAGCCCAAGGCGGTCAGCCGGCAGCTCAGCATCGATGGACAGACCCTCACCATCACCGGCATCGCCAAGGGGGCGGGCATGATCTGCCCCGATATGGCGACGATGCTCGCCTTTATTGCCACCGACGCCACCATCTCGCGTTCCACCTTGCAGGAGGTGTTGGGGCGTGCCGCCGCCGACAGCTTCAACGCCATTACCGTCGACGGCGATACCTCCACGAACGACAGCCTGATGCTAATGGCTACCGGCGCAGCCGGCGGCGCGGCGTTGGTCCCGGATAGCGAGCAGCTCGCCGCTTTCGAGGCGACGCTGGCAGAGCTCTGTGTCGAACTGGCGCAGGCTGTGGTGCGCGACGGTGAGGGCGCGACCCGTTTCATCACCATCTCGGTGGCCGGCGCGCGGGACCGGAGCGAGGCACGGCGCGTGGCCTACACGCTGGCGCATTCGCCGCTGTTCAAGACAGCCGCCTTCGCCGGTGATGCCAACTGGGGACGGATCCTCGCCGCCGTGGGGCGTGCGCCGGTGGAGGCCCTGGACCTGTCGCGTGTGGCCATCGCCATCGACGAGGTGCCGCTGATCGCCGGCGGTGAGCCGCATCCCGAGTACAGCGAAGCCAGGGGAAGCGCTGTCTTCGCGCGCGCAGAGTTCGGCGTGAATATCGATCTCGGTCGCGGCGACGCGCAGGCGTCGGTCTATACCTGCGATCTCTCGCATGACTATGTCCGCATCAACGCCGAGTACCGCAGCTGAAGCCGAGCCGCTGCGGGTTGCCGCGGCAGCGCTGCGCGCACCCGACGGCAGCGTGCTGCTCGCCCAACGCGGGCCGCATAAGTCCTACGCCGGGCAATGGGAATTCCCAGGCGGCAAGATCGAGTCCGGCGAGACCGCCGAAGCTGCCCTGCGGCGCGAGCTGACGGAGGAACTGGGCATTGCCGCCGGCGCGCTGGAGCCGCTGATCCGCCTGCGCCACGATTACCCGGAGTTGTCGGTGGCACTGGAAGTCTTCGAGTGCCGTGACTGGCAGGGGCAGCCACAGGGTCTCGAGGGCCAGCGCCTGGAATGGGTGGCGCCGGGCGCGCTCGTCGACTGGCCGCTGTTGGCTGCCGACGCGCCCATCGTGACGGCGCTGCGCCTGCCGGTGCACTACGTATTTACCGCTGTCGATATGCAGGTGGAGGCAGTGCTTGGAGGCCTCGACGATCTTCCGGAGGGTGCCTTGCTGCGGCTACGCCTGCCGGCGATGCCGCAAGCTGAGTACGCGCGCTTGGCCGAACAAGTCGCAGGCAGCATCGGAGCGCATCGGCTGGTGGTCGACCGCGGGTCGGCGCTGGCCGCGCGGCTGGGCTGCCGTCTGCATCTCGACGGCGCGGCACTGGCTGCCGGGGAAGCTATGGCGGGTTTGAGCTGTATCGCCTCCGTGCACGACGCCGAGCAGATCAGGCGCGCCCGCACGCTTGGCGCGGAGGCTGCTGTATTGGGCCCCGTCGAGGCCACCGCAAGTCATCCCGGCGTGTCGCCGCTGGGTTGGAGTGGTTTCGAGTCGTTGGCGGCCGATGCCGGCCTGCCGGTTTACGCAATCGGCGGCATGAAGCCGGCCGACGCCGCCAAGGCGCGCGCCCGTGGCGGACAGGGTTGCGCCGGTATCGGCGCCTTCTGGCCCAGGCGCTGAGCGTCTTTCAGCGGTCTTCGTGCAAAACAACGAATGCGATGCCGGCGAGGCGCCGCTAGGCTGACCGCAAAACGATACGCGGAGAAACGCTCATGGAAGGCAGCACGGGCACGACTTTCGATACGGTGATTCGCGGCGCGCGCGTCTTCGATGGCACCGGAAGCGCACCGGTTACGAAGGATGTCGCCATCCGCGACGGGCGTATTGCTGCCGTGGGCGAAGGCCTTGCGTCGGGGCGCGAGGAGATAGACGCCGACGGGCTCTGGCTTATGCCTGGGTTACTCGATATCCACACCCATTTCGATCTGGAAGTGGAGTTGGCGCCGGGGCTCCCCGAGGCGGTGCGCCACGGCAGCACGACGGTGGTCATGTCGAACTGCTCGCTGGGCCTGGCCTACGGCAATCAGCGGCGCGACGGCGCCGACCCCATCGTCGACTGTTTCGCGCGCGTCGAGAACGTGCCCAAGCATGTACTCACCAAGGTGGCCGATGCGGTGGACTGGTCCGATTCCGCCGCCTATCTCGATCACTTCGACGGCCTGCCGCTGGGCCCGAACGTCGTGGCCATGGTCCCGCACTCGATGCTGCGCATCGAGGTCATGGGTATGCAGGATTCAGTGGAGCGCGACCCGACCGAAGCCGAGTTGGCGCAGATGGAGCGACTGGTCGAGAAGGGGATGACGGAAGGCTACGTCGGCTTCTCCACCGATTCGCTGCCTTTCCATTTTCTCGCCAACCAGCCCAACGTGCGCAAGCAGATTCCGACGCAGTTCGCGCCCTATCGTGAGCTCAAGCGACTGACCAACGTCGTGCGCCGCTGGGGGCGCGTCTGGCAGGCGACACCGCCGAAAGACAGCAAGGTCGGTGTCTTCCGCAACTTCCTGCTGACTTCCGGGCGCCTCTTCGGCAAGCCGCTGAAGGTCACCGCCGTCGCGGCCATCGACCTCGCGATGAACCGCTCCATCCTGAAGATGGGGCTGCTGCTGTCGCGCCTTCTGAATTCGCGACTGGTGGGGGGGCACTTCCGCTTCCAGGCGTTGCCGGCGCGCTTCAAGACCTGGGCCGACGGTGTCATCACGCCGATCGCCGAAGAGATTCCCGCGCTGCGCCGCCTCAATGAGTGCGACCTGGAAGATCGCGCCAGCCGCCAGCGAATCCTCGCTGATCCCGAGTACGTCACTGACTTCCGGCGCATGTGGTACCACGGCCGGCACGGCTTCAATCTGGCGCGCATCAAGCATTGGCTGCGCATGGATGACAACGTGCTGTCGCGCGATCTGGCCGACATGACCATCGACGACTGCCCGGTTGCCGAGTGGCGCGGCGAGACCATGGCGGCCGTGCGCGAGCGCCTGCTCGTCTGGCAGCACGACGGTAGCGGCGTGCGCAGCGAGGCCGAGGCCGAGACCTTCGCCAGCTTCCCGCAGGCCCCCGACGAGGCCGATTTCTTTCTGCACCTGCTGCGCCGCTTCGACACCGATCTGCGCTGGTGGACGATCTCGGCCAACCGCGACATGGCGGTGGTCGAGGAGCTGTTGTTCAATCCCAAACTGCTGCCCGGATTCAACGATAGCGGGGCGCATCTCACCAATATGGCCTTCTACGACGGCAACCTGCGTATGCTCAAGATCGCGCAGCGCCACGGTGAGGCCAAGGTGGCGGAGGCGGTGCGTCGGCTGACACGCGAGCCGGCGGACTTCTTTGCCATTGACGCCGGCCGGCTGGAGCCGGGCGCAGCCGCCGATCTGTTGCTCGTCGACCCGAAGACCTTGGCGGCCTGGGAGCCCGAGGCCACCTATCAGTACATCTGGCGAGACGCCTTCCAGCACCACCAGCTGGTCAATCGCTCGGAAGGTGTGGTGAGGCGCGTTTACGTCGCCGGGCACTGCGCTTTCGCCGACGGTGCCTTCACGCCCGATTTCGGCTGCAAGCCCATGGGCCGGCTTCTGCGCAACCGTGACCATGAGGCCGCGCAGGCCGTCGATACAGCGACGCGCGTTGCCGCCTGAGCCCGCTGTCTGAGCCTGCCTACTGCCGCATCAGCTCGGCTTCGACGACCGCGGCCTTCAACAGAGGCTCGCCCGGACTGAGCAGCTTGTTGAGGCGCAGCAGGTCGTCCGGGCCGAGGCTGCCGGCGGCGCGCTCCAGTTCCAGCACGGCCAGCATGTAGTCGTAACGCGCGCGCGACAGATCACTGCGCGCGCCGAAAAGAGTCTGCTGGGCGTCCAGCGCGTCGACGGCCGTACGCGTGCCGACCTCGATGCCGGCCTCGGCGGCTTCCAGCGCCGTCTCGTTGGAGCGCACCGCCTTCTGTAGCGCAGCCACGCGTGCGCGACTGGTGCGGATGCTCTGGAAGCTGTTGCGCGCAGTACGCAGCACGCTGCGCAGCGTGCCCTCGCGCTCGGCGTCGCGCTGGTCGGCGATGGCAGCGGCCTGATCCACCTGCGCGCTGATGCGCCCGCCGGTGAAGACTGGAACCTCGAGCAACAGGCCGATGCGTCGCGATTCCGTGCTGAGCACGAAGCCGGGCTGCTCGCTGCGCCCGTAGCGTCCCTCCAGTTCCAGCGTCGGCCAGCGTTGGGCGCGGGCGATGGCGGTGTCGCGCTCGGCCAGCTCGGCGTCGAGCTCGGCAATGCGCAGTGTCAGATTCTGCGCGCGTGCGCGCTCGATCCAGGGCTCGAGCTCTGCCGGGTCCGGTGGCGGCGTGGAGAAGGCGGTTTCGGGGCGCGCTAACTCGGCGGGTCGCTGGTCGATGATTTCCTGCAGCGCGTCGCGGGCATCGAAGAGCGCCTGTGCAGCCTCCAGCGCACGCGCGATTGTCAGGTCGTAGCGCGCTTGCGCCTCCTGTACGTCCGTGATGGCCGACAGGCCGACCTCGAAGCGTTGCTCGGCCAGCTCGCGCTGTTCGGTGACGGCGTCGCGCTCGGCCAGAGCGAAGCGCAGGGCGTCGTCGGCGGCGAGCACGTCGAAGTAGGTGCTCGCCACGCGCAGCAGCAGGGCCTGCTCGGCCTCGGCCAGCCTGATGTCGGCGCGGGCGGTGGCGCGCTCGGCGCGGCGCATTCCCAGCCAGGCAGGGGCGTCGATGACGGGCTGGCTCAGTTCAGCGGCGATGTTCTCGGTGCGGGCTGTCTCAGCGCCGAAGATCTCGGCGCAGTCGCGCGCCGGTGTCGGGTTGGCGCCGGAGTCGTCGCGCGTGCTCTGATCCTGGCGTTCGCAGCCGAGGGCGGCCGAGACCAGGATCTGAGGCAGGTAGTCGGCACGCGCCAGCGGCTGCCCGGCGGCCGCAGCTTCGCGCTCGTGGCGCGCCGCTGCGAGTTGACGGTCGCTTTGCAGGGCGCGCTCGAAGGCCGCCACCAGATCCATCGCCTTGAGCTCAGTCGTCAGGGCAAACAGCAGCACGATGGCAAAGCAGCGGCGCATGCGGCGCGCTCCGGCAAGAGGGGCCCGGCAGCATAGCAAGCCCGATGGCGGCTACTGGTCCGTCCAAGGCTTTGTGGTGGTTTTGCCCACCCGTGGGCGCACGGGTGGCAACGCGGGATCGCCGCTATGTTCGGTACCGAACGGATAGGCCCTTCACGTTTGCCCATGCTGGAGGGTGGATTACCGACAGGTCGCATGTCGCGAACCGGTTCGCAGCAACTGTCGCCCCCGGCGGCGAAACCGCTTTGCCCCTACGCAATGTAAGGGTTTTCCTTATTGGCAAGGGGGCGGTTGCATGAAAGCATGGGCCGTTAGAATGAAAGCTTCAATCGCGGCGCATTGCAGTCGCATTAGTACACTAGGGAGAGCATCATGAAATTACGTTCCATCGCCTCGGGGCTGGCCTGCGCCGGCCTCATCTTTGCGGCCAATGCCGCGGCTGAGGAAGACAAGACCAGCAGCTATTTTTCCGTCCTGGGTGGCTATACCATGATGGACGAGGATCGTACGCCCATGGAGGCGGGCGACGAAGGTTACGGCATGCGTTTCGTCTACGGCTGGCAATACCCCTCGCGTTGGGGCTGGGGCCTGGCGCTGGAATCGCAGATCCTCGAGACCGACATCCCCTCCTTCACCGATTTCTACCGCCACAGCATCGAGTTGCATGGCACCTACGCTCTGGGCGATCGGGAGGGTTTCACGCCCTACGCGTTGCTCGGCGTGGGTGGCAACTACAACGATGTCCGGGATGTCGACTATTCCGGCGACAGCTTCGACCCCTACGGCACGGCCGGCCTCGGCTTCGTGACCGCACCCATCATCGAGACCGGGCAGATCAAGCTTCGCGGCGAGCTGCGCTACATCTACGACACCTTCGGCGATGAGTTCCAGGACTATCAGGCCTCGATCGGCATCGAGATCCCGCTCTTCGGCAAGCGCGAGCCGTTGGAGCAACCCGAGCAGCCGGAGCCTGAAGTCCGCGTGGTGGAAGCCGAGCTGGAGGATTCCGATGGCGACGGCATTCCGGATGAGGGTGACAAGTGCCCCGGCACGCCTGCCGGGACGCGCGTAGACGGCGAGGGTTGCGCCCTGGGCGACACCATCGACCTCTACGGCGTGCTCTTTGCCTTCGATTCGTCGGATCTGCACGGCAATGCGCGCCGCCTGCTGATGCCGGTGGTGAATCTCTTCAATCGCTATCCGGATCTGGAGGTCGAGGTCGCCGGTCACACGGATAGTCTCGGATCCGACGACTACAACCAGGATCTCTCGCAGCGCCGCGCGGAGGCAGTGCGTCAGTTCCTGATCGACCACGGCGTTCCGGCTGGACAGGTGGAAGCGCGCGGCTACGGCGAGGAAGAGCCGGTGGCGAGCAATGACACCGAGGAAGGGCGCGAGCTGAATCGTCGCGTCGAGATCCGGATTCTCAACTAAAGGTAGTACTGATTCACGGAGGAATGACATGAAAGCAATGAAGCTCACATTCGCCGCGCTGGCGGCAGTCGGCCTCTTGGCCGGCTGCGCGCAGGGCGGCGATGACACGACCGGTGTCGGGCCCGGCGGGCCCGGCGGCGGCGGTGGTGGTGGCGGTAATTCCGGCGTCGAGAACTGCTCGGTGCCGCTGGGTGGTGTCTGCGTGCTCGCCGGTAGCGAGGGTGGCGAAGGCTTGGTCGACGCCCTGCTTGCCGACGACGGCGCGCTGGCACCCATTGCCGGCAACATCAACACGGCTGATCTGGAGGATGCGCTGGAGACGCTGCTCGCGAGCGACGGCGATCTCGCCAGCCTTGTCGAGAATCTCCTCATGGAGGGCCAGCTGCAGGAGGGCCTCACTCAGCTGCTGATGGGTGGCGAGGACGGCGAGGGTGGTCTGGCTGACATCCTGGCCGATCTACTCATGGGCACCGAGCAGGGTGAAGGTCTGCAGGATCTGGTCGGCGAGGGTGGTCTCTCCGGTCTCATCATGGCGCTGCTGGTCGAGCCCACGGACCCCGATTGCCAGGTGCCCCTGGGCACGCTCTGCGTCATTACCGGCGATGGCAGTCAGCAGGGGCTGGTTGATCTGCTGATCACCGAGAACGGGGCGCTGACACAGATCACCGACAACGTCTCGCAGGACGATCTCGTCGCGATCCTCGCCAACTTGCTGGAAAGCGACGGCTCGCTGGCCAATCTCGTACAGAACCTGTTCGCGGAAGGTCAGCTTGTCGAGGGTCTGCAGGCGCTGCTGGTCGGCGATGGTGAAGACCCGATGTCCAGCGGCCTCGTGCAGGCATTGCAAGGCTTGCTCGATCCTTCGTTGGTTGAAGAGCTTGTCGGCTTCATCGGTGGCCTGCTCGGGGTTGGAGAACTCTAGCTCTCCTGTGACCTGAGCCGCTCGTAGCAGAAGGCCCGCCATTCGGCGGGCCTTCTGCGTTTTGGGCAACCTGCCGATTCAACATACGGTACAGTATGGTCCTGGCCTCGGGTCACCTCCTCAACGCAACACAGGGAATCGCAACATGCCCCAGTACACGCCCCCCGCCCGCGACATGCAGTTCGTGCTACACGAGCTTCTTGATGTTGGCAGCGCCTTCTCGGAGATGCCGGACTTCTCGGAAATTGACGGCGATATCGTCGACCAGGTGATCGACGAGGCCGGCAAGTTCTGCTCGGAAGTGATCTTTCCGATCAACGCCAGCGGAGACGCCGAGGGCTGCAAGCGCGAAGCAGACGGCAACGTGACCGCGCCCACCGGCTTCAAGGCAGCCTATCGCCAGTACGTCGAGGCCGGCTGGCCGGCGCTGGCCTGCTCGCCGGATTTCGGCGGCCAGGGCCTGCCCGAGCTGGTCAACAACTGCCTCTACGAAATGCTGAACTCGGCGAATCAGGCCTGGACGATGTATCCGGGGCTGACGCACGGCGCCTATGCCTGTCTCGCCGCGCACGCCACGGATGAGATCAAGCAGACCTATCTGCCCAAGATCGTGGAGGGCAGCTGGACCGGAACGATGTGTCTAACCGAGTCGCACTGTGGCACGGACCTCGGCCTGCTGCGCACCAAGGCCGAACCCAACGACGATGGCTCCTATCGTCTGAGCGGCTCCAAGATCTTCATCAGCTCGGGCGAGCACGATCTGGCCGACAACATCATCCATCTGGTCCTCGCGCGCCTGCCCGACGCCCCGGCCGGCACCAAGGGTATTTCGCTCTTCGTCGTGCCCAAGTTCATTCCCGATGCCGAGGGCAACCCCGGTGAGCGCAACGGCATCCGCTGCGGCGCCATCGAGGAGAAGATGGGCATTCACGGCAACGCCACCTGCGTGATGAATCTCGACGAAGCCAGGGGCTGGCTCGTGGGCGAGCCGCACCGCGGCCTGCCGGCGATGTTCGTCATGATGAACGGCGCGCGCCTGGGCGTGGGCATGCAGTCGCTGGGCCTGTCCGAAGTCGCCTACCAGAACGCCGTGGCCTACGCGCGCGATCGTCTGCAGATGCGGTCGCTGTCCGGCCCCAAGGCCAAGGACAAGCCGGCCGACCCCATCATCGTGCACCCGGATGTGCGCCGCATGCTGATGACGCAGAGGGCTTACACCGAGGCGGGCCGTGCCTTCGCATACTGGATCGGCCTGATGATCGACAAGGAGCATCACCATCCGGATGAAGCCGTGCGCAAGGAATGCGCCGAGCTGGTCGCGCTGCTGACGCCGGTGATCAAGGCCTTCATCACCGACAACACCTTCGAGACGACCAACATGGCGCTGCAGTGCTACGGCGGCCATGGCTACATCCGCGAATGGGGCATGGAGCAGTTCGTGCGCGATGCCCGCATCAACATGATCTATGAGGGCACCAACGGTGTGCAGGCGCTGGACCTCATCGGCCGCAAGGTACTGGGCGACGGCGGTGCGCGCCTCAAGCGCTTCGGCAAGCTCGTGGAAGCCTTCATCAAGGAGAACGCCGAGCGCGAGGATATGAAGGAATTCATCGAGCCGCTGTCCGACATCGGCGGCAAGCTGACCAAGCTCAGCGGCGAGATCGGCGCCAAGGCCATGCAGAACCCGGACGAAGCTGGTGCGGCCTCCACGGCCTATCTGCGCGTGTTGGGTCATACGATCTACGCCTATCTCTGGGCCCGCATGGCGCGCATTGCACTGGACAAGCAGGGCGACAGTTTCTACGACGCCAAGCTCGCCACGGCGCGCTTCTATTTCGCGCGCCTGCTGCCCGAGACGGCCTGGCATATCCGTGCCGCGCGTTCGGGGGCCGAGTCGCTGATGGCGCTGGACGAAGCGCAGTTCTGATCGGCCACGGCCGGGGAGGGCGGTCGATGGAATTCGCGGACTATCGCGGCAGGGATGCGGTGGCCTTGGCCGAGGCCTGTGCCTCGGGCGAGGCGACAGCCGAGGCACTGTTCGATCTCGCCCAGGCGCGGCTGACCGAGGTCAACCCGCAAGTCAATGCGGTCTGCATCGACATGGCGGACATCGCCCGCCAGCGGCTTGCGGAGCCGCTGGCGGGGGCCTTTGCGGGCGTGCCTTTCCTGATCAAGGACATCATCCAGGATCACGCCGGCGTTCCGACCACCGCAGGCAGTCGCGCATTGCGCGAGCAGGTGCCGGAACAGCATTCGGATTACACCCAGCGCGTGCTCGATGCCGGCATGGTGATCTTCGGCAAGACCACGACGCCGGAGCTGGCGCTCAAGGGCGTCACCGAGTCGCGCCTGTGGGGTGCGACCCGCAATCCCTGGAATCCGGCGCATACACCCGGCGGCTCCAGCGGCGGCGCGGCGGCAGCGGTCGCGGCGGGTGTCGTCCCCATGGCAGGTGCCAACGATGGCGGCGGCTCGATCCGCATTCCAGCCTCGCACTGCGGCCTCTTCGGGCTGCGGCCCTCGCGCGGTCGCGTGCCGGTCACGCCCGCCGAGAGCGAGCACTGGCACGGCGCCTCCAGCGATGGCGTGGTCAGCCGCAGCGTGCGCGATTCCGCACGTATGCTGGATGTTCTGGCCGGGCCGGGGCGCGCGGCGCCCTATCACGTCGCGCCGCCGGCCGAGGCCTTCGAGGCGATGGCCAATCGAGCGCCCGGCCGGCTGCGTATCGGCTGGAGCACGCGCTCGCCTATCGGTGCTGACGTCGATCCCGAGTGTGTGCGGGCTATCGAGCAGACGGTCGCGCTACTGGAAGCGCTCGGGCATGAGGTGGTGGAAGCCGAGCCGGCCATCGACGGCATGCTGGTGGCGCGCGCCTATCTCGGCATGTACTTCGGCCAGGTCGCCGCGGCGGTGGATACGGCCGTGGCGGCGGGCGCACGCGAGCGCGACTTCGAGCCCGACACGCGCACGCTGGCGGCCATCGGGCGCGCGGTGTCGGCCGGCGAGTACGTCGCGCTGCAGAGCCGCTGGCAGGAGATCGGCGCCGCCCACGCCGACTTCTTCGACGATTTCGATTTCTGGCTGACGCCGACCGTGGCGGCGCCGCCGGTGCGCATTGGCGAGCTCGACCCGCCGCCGGCCTTGGCGGCGCTGCAGAAGGCGCTGCTGTGGTTGCCCAGCGGGCGCCTGCTGAAGAGTGGCGGCTTCGTCGACCGCTTGATCTTCGAGGCGCTGGCCAAGACCCCCTTCACGCAGGCGGCGAATCTCTCCGGTCTGCCGGCCATGTCGGTGCCCTTGCACTGGACAGCGGCCAAGCTTCCGGTAGGCGCCCATTTCACCGGCCGCTGGGGCAGCGAGGGAGAGCTACTGGCGCTGGCCACGCAGCTGGAGGCTGCGCAGCCCTGGTTTGACCGCGTCCCGGATTAGTCCCGGTCAGTCCTCGTCGAGCGGGCGGCTGCCGTTGGCGCGTGCCAACTCCTGCATGTCGGCGACGGTGTCGGCTTCGTCCATGATCTCCATGCCGAGCAGCGTCTCGACCACGTCCTCCATTGTGACGACGCCCTGCGTGACGCCATATTCGTCGACGACGACGGCGAGCTGCGCGCGCGCGCCGGTGAGCTGGCGCAGCAGCCGCGGCAGGTGCTGCTGGTCAAGGACGAAGAGCGCCTCGCGCGCCAGGCTGTCGATGCGGAGGTCGTGCTCGTCGCGCGCCGCGGCGGCGAGCAGATCGTCCTTCAGCAGGATGCCGGTGACGGTGTCGATATCCTCCGGGTAGACGGGCAGCCGCGAGACGGTCAGATCCGGATGGGCGCTGAGGAAGTCGCCGACGGTATCGCTGCCGCGCGCGGCGACAACGACAGTGCGCGGCGTCATGATCTGGCGAGCGCGCGTCTCGCGGAAGGCCAGCAGATTCTGGATGACCGAAGCCTCGGAGGCGTCCAGTCGGCCCTCCTGCCGGCCCAGTTCCGCCATGGCCAGGAAGTCGGCGCGCGAGAAGACGGGGCCCTTTGCCCCACCCTTGAGGAAGCGCGTGATCAGCTCGCTGAGGCGCACGAAGGGATAGAGCGCGATGATCAGGAACTTGAGGCAGCGCACCGTCAGCGGCACGAAGCGTTCCCAGTAAGTCGCGCCCAGCGTCTTCGGAATGATCTCGGAAAGCACGAGGATGGCCAGGGTCGCGCCACCGGCGATGATTGCCTCGAAGCTGAGACGCGCACCCAGGATGCTCAGGCCGGCGCTCCCGAAGAGCACGTTGGCCTGGGCGCCTACGCCGATCGCGCCGACGGTGTGCGCGACGGTGTTCAGTGTCAGGATCGCCGACAGTGGGCGATCAATATCCTGCTTGAACTCGCGCAGCAGGCGGCCGGTCGGGTCGCCCTCCTGCTCGTGCCGGGTGACATAGCTGGGGGTGACCGACAGCAGCACGGATTCCCACATCGAACAGGCGAAGGACACGAGCAGCGCCAGCAGCAAGAAAAAGAGCAGTAGGCCCATGTTGATTGCCGCAGGAGTAGGCCAACGAGTCTAGCGCGAGATGGCGTTCAGCCGATTTTGCTGTCCCTGCCTGACTCGAAGGCGCGGCGCAGCTGTTCGTAGGCTTCGCGCTGGGCGTCCGTTCGCGGTTCCGGGGGGGCGACGGCGAGTTCGGCGTAGGTGTCGCCGGGCGGGGATCCGGGCAGGCCGCGCCCGCGCAGGCGCATCTTGCGGCCACCCATGGACCCGGCCGGAATCGACAGCGAGACGCGCCCGCCGAGGGTGGGCACCTCCACCTGGCCGCCGAGGGCGGCCGTCCAGGGCGGCACGGGCACCTCGACGTGCACATCCTTGCCGTCGGCGCGCATGCCATCGCTGGGGCGCAGCGCCACCTCGAGCAGCAGATCGCCGCCCTGCTGGCCCTGACCGGAGAGGCGAATGACCTGGCCGGTGGTGATGCCCCTCGGAATCTTCACCGACAGGCGCTTGCCGCCCACGTTGACGGCGCGCGTGGCGCCCTCGAAGCTCTCGCGCACGCTGACGCTGAGCTTGGCGCGCGTCTCCGGTGGGGCGCGGCGGAAACCGGCGCCGCCGCCACCCATGTCGCCGAAGAGATCGAAGTCCTGGGCGCCGCGACCACTGGCGCCGCCGGCGCCAAAGACGGTCGAGAAGAAGTCCGAGAAGCCGCCGAAGTCCTGGGTGCGGCGGCTCTGCCGGAAGCCGCCCTCCCAGCCGGGCGGCGGTCGGAACTGCTCGCCGGACTTCCAGTTGGCGCCGAGCTGGTCGTAGGCCTTGCGCTTCTCGGGGTCCGAAAGCACTTCGTAGGCCTCGTTGACCTCCTTGAAATGCGTCTCGGCGTCGGGGTCCTTGTTGCGGTCCGGGTGGTACTTGCGCGCAAGTTTGCGGTAGGCGCGCTTGATCTCGTCAGCGCTCGCGCCCTTGTCGACTTCCAACGCCTTGTAGTAATCCTTGTATTCCATGACGCGCAAGTCTCCATCAAAAACGGGGCGCACGTGGCGCCCCGTCACTCACGACCCCGGCGCTGCGATCAGGCAGCCACTGAAATGCGCCGGGGCTGACTGGCCGCGCGCTTCGGGATGACGATCTCCAGCACGCCGTTGTTGCCCCGCGCCGACACATTATCGGCATCCGCGGTGTCGGGCAGGGTGAAGCGCCGGTAGAAACGCCCGCGGGCGCGCTCGACACGGCGCCGCTCGGCGGCGTCCTGCTGCTCGACCTGCCCCTCGCGGGAGCCCGACAGCGTCAGCACGCCATTCTCCAGCGTGACATCGATGGACGAGGGATCAATGCCCGACACATCGGCGTAGATGACGAACCTGTCCTTGCTCTCCTCGATGTCGACCGGGGGCACCCAGTCCGCCGTGGCGCCGCTGGAGGCGTCGTCGGACTGCTGCATGCGCTCCAGCGCACGGCCCATCTCGTTCCAAAGGTCGCGATGCAGCGACCAGGGTTCATAACGCGTGACACTCATAGCGACCTCCTTGAAGTCTTTCCTTGTGTGAGTGGCTGGCGGTCATCGCCGCCACACCGTTAAAGATGTGGTCGGGCGCGTCGTCTTCAAGAGGGGGGTGTGCTGTGCGCGTGACCCCTATAATCGCGGGCTCACTCGCAGGAGCAGGTTCGAGGCGGTCATGGACAAGTCGAGCAACGTCGTCTGGCACGCGCATCAGGTTTCGCACGCGGATCGGGTGCAGCAAACGGGACAGAAGCCCTGCATCCTCTGGTTCACGGGGCTTTCCGGCTCCGGCAAGTCGACGCTGGCCAATGCCCTGGAGGGCGAGCTCTTCCGTGCCGGCCACCACAGCTATCTGCTCGACGGCGACAACGTTCGCCATGGGCTGAACAAGGACCTGGGCTTCTCGGAAGCCGATCGCGTCGAGAATATCCGGCGCATCGGCGAGGTCGCCAAGCTCTTCGTGGATTCCGGCCTTATCGTGCTGACCGCCTTTATTTCCCCCTTCCGTGCCGACCGCGACCTGGTACGCGGCCTCGTAGGTGATGGCGAGTTCATCGAGGTCTACGTCAAGGCGCCGCTGGATGTCTGCGAGTCGCGTGATCCGAAGGGCCTCTACAAGAAGGCGCGATCCGGCGAGATCAAGCACTTCACCGGCATCGATTCGCCCTACGAGGCACCCGAAAAGCCCGAGATCGTCATCGACACCGGTGCCGAGGATCTGGCGGCCTGCACGAGCCGGTTACTGGACTTTCTCGTCGAGCGCGGTGCCGTGACGCGCTCGAAATAGCGTATAGGCATAAAAAAAGCGGGCGTAGGTCTTTGTCAGCCTGAGTGCTCTCCCCGATACTCGCGCCCGAAAACGGGAGGGAGCCAAGCATGACTTCGATACGCGCCCGCGCGCTGTTGGCGCTACCACTGGTTCTTGCGCTGCCGGCGGCCTTCGCGACCAACGGCTATTTCGAGGGTTGGCCGGGATTCCTGAAAAATGTGCATTATATCGGCGTAACACTATAAATAATAAGGAGAATATCGGCGCTACCGGGGCTATTTTTTTAGCGGGGTTCCATCGGGTCCAAAGATGCGGAGATCCGGCTTCATCGGTTCAGACTGCCGGGCATAGTCAAGCACGTAGTCCCCGAATCGATTGATGTGCCAAGTCCGGTAAGGAGACAAGTATGAAAGCATCTCCGGCGTGATCTCCATTCCCTCCCGACGGAGCGCTTGGATGACCACGGTCATGGCCTGTACGTTGTGCAACGAAATCATGCTGGACACCAGGTGGCTGTATTTGACCAGCTTGCGCTGCTCATGAGCAAGGTTCTCCTGAATGATGCCCTCGCTACCAAAGAACACCCACTTGATGAAGTTGTTGAATGCCTCGCTTTTATTTGTCGCTGCATTGATTACCCGGCGCAGCTCCTCGGTCTCGACATAGTCGAGCAGAAACAGCGTGCGAATGACCTTCTTAGACTCAATAACCAAGTGCAACACCCACCTCTGATGCAGATACGGTGTTGCGATGACAAGAAGAAGCTACCGCCATCTCTCGGCGGAGGAACGGGCGGCGATCATGCTCTTGGCTGAGCAGAAGGTTACGACGCGAGAGATCAGCCGGCGGTTGGGGCGCTCGCCGTCGACGATATCGCGCGAGTGTCGGCGCAATGCGTTGGCCGGCAAGGCGTACGACGCCACGGCAGCGAGTGCGGCCTACCGGCAGCGACGACATCGTTGCGGGCGGCATCGGAAGCTGCAACCCGGCATGCCGCTGTGGCAGTACGTCCACGACCGCCTGATCTATTTCGCCTGGTCGCCGGAGCAGATCGCCTGCAGACTGGAACGCATGTTTCCCGACGAATCTGACTGGCAGATCAGCCACGAGACCATTTACGCGGCCATCTACGCGCACCCCAAGGGGGCGCTGAAGAAGGCCATGGTCGAGGCGCTGCGCCAGCACAAGCCGCAGCGCGGCCAGAAACGGCGTACCGCCGCCGGCAAAGGCGGCATGGTGGTGCCGGACGATCTGCGCATCGTTCATCGCCCCGAGGATGTGACGCAGCGCAAACTGCCGGGCCATTGGGAAGGCGATTTCATCAAGGGCGCCTACAACCGCTCGGCTGTCGGCACCGTGGTCGAACGCAAGACGCGCTTCGTCGTGCTCTGCAAGATGGCCGACTGCAGCGCCGATGCGGCGCTGGAGAGCTTTACCCGTCAGATGAAGAAGGTCCCCGCCTTCATGCGCGAGAGCTTCACCTACGACCGGGGCAGCGAGATGGCGCGTCATGACGAGCTCGCCCGACGCCTGAAGCTCGACATCTGGTTCGCCGACCCGTACGCGCCTTGGCAGCGTGGCAGCAACGAAAACATCAACGGCCTGCTGCGCCAATTCCTGCCCAAGGGCGCCGACCTTTCCTCGGTCAGCCAGACCCAGCTCAACGACATCGCCCGCCTGCTCAACGGGCGACCACGCAAAACCCTGGACTGGCAAACGCCTGAAGAAGTCATGGCCCACGAAATGGCGAAATTTCACGAAAGCGTTGCACTTGATTCTTGAGACCAGCAAGAAGCGGTGAGCGAGATGCTTAATCACTATCGACTTGCAGCGAATCGTCCAGTACCGCCATTTCTGTTTGTGTCCGTGCGTGGAAATGGGGAAGCCGTCCAGGCGCTGTGGGTAGACGACAGGAGGTACGCGTGTTTCCGTTGTCTTCGCAGGCCCCCCGGTCCGCATTACTTTCAAGACCGGTTCAAGCTGCTGAATGCGTCACCCATTGAAGGCTTCAAGGGATGCCAAGCCTTCACTCCATACGCTGTATCTGCTCCGATGAGCGCGGCGGCACTAGCCACAGACATGGTCGCCGACTGGTTGAAAGGAAATGTGTCTCCGCGGTTTCGAACGCGAGCTATGGAACGGGCCGACGTGAATCAGATCAAGAACAAAGATCTCGAGCCGATCGCTGGATGCCCGGCATGCCGGGCCCGCTAGTTCTTCCGCGTCCCGGCGAAGGCGAAGCATGGATACTGATTGAGGACAGCGTCGTCACCCTGATTGCGTCATATCGCCAGCGATTGCTTGGAGACAGTGAGGCTGGGGGAGTGCTGCTCGGATATCGGCGTCACAAACATTTGCACGTCGTGCATGCGACCACGCCAGATCAGGAAGACGCGCGGGCGCGCTTCTCGTTCGATCGTCTGGACGAAAGCCATGCCCGAATAGCCTCCAAGCATTGGGCACTTACGGATCGGCGTTGTGACTACTTGGGTGAGTGGCACACCCACCCGGAGCGTTCTCCGACACCGAGCGGAATTGATCGGCGCGAGTGGCGCAAGATTTACGAACACCGCTCGCAGCCCCTGCTGTTCTGGATAGAAGGCACCGAATGCCGATGGATTGGATTGGCGCACAAGTCGCGCCTTGTCGTAGTCGGGTCGTCAGTCGAGGGTGTCGGCCAAGTTTAGGCCAGCCCAAGTTCTTAAACGCGCGGTTATCGGGGGTAGGAGCCCAAAGCGCCGCGCTCTGCAGCACGCCGACGGCGGTACTCGGGTGAGTGCTCATCCAGAAATGCGGCCATGGCCTCGCGGAACTGGAGCACTTCCGCTGGTAGCTCCAGGTTCAGCGTCCTGGCGATCTGGAGCGCATATTGGATCTGTTTTTCGCTCGGCGGCAGCGGGGAGCGCTCGATCATGTCGGTGACGATCGTCACCAGCCCCTGCACGAATTCGACTGCTGCGCGATCCGGGACAGCACTATCGGCTCGTTTTGACAGCAGAGCGAGGACGCGATCTTCGACGTGGGGTTCAAAGGGAAGATCGACGGATAGCTCGTGATCGCCATAGACCAAGCGGAATGACACTGATGACGCCTCCAACACAACGGGCCCCAGTGTTCGACCGCTGCGGAGCGCCCACGACTGCCTTCCGGGCTTTTCCGCTCGGCTGCCATGGGCCGGGCACCACGCTCCGCACGCGCCGGCCTGTCGATTATTCCCAAGTGGAAATAGACCGTCCAGTCCCATGACCTGACGCTAGCCTCCCATGCGGAGGCCAGCGAAGAAACTACGAGAACTCCTGGGAGTCAACGTAAGGCGCCTGCGCCAGGAAAAGAACTTGACCCAAGAAGAGCTGTGCGCGCGGGCAGGCATGGGCCAGTCGTACCTCAGCCAGCTGGAGTCCGGGGCCAAGTCAGTGTCCATTGACGTTCTCGATAAGCTTGCTCGAGCCCTGAACGTTTCACCGGATCAGCTACTCAGGAAGCAGTAGCGGCGGCCCGCGGCCTCGACAGAGTATTTCCAATCGGGAATAATGACGGCGTCGGCGCCCCCACGCGCTCAATTGCCTGTCGATGTGTCAGCGGACAGTCCGGAGCCGCGGCAGGCTGCGTGGGTAATGCGGTCGAATCCCATGCAGTGCTTCACGCCGAGGGACGACCGTGGCAATCAGCTTCTCCATCGAAGATGGGCGGCGACGCCGTCGCATTTTTTCGCGAGTTCAGGCACAGTGTCGGCGTCATGACGTTCACCAACCATTTCCTCATACCCGTCGGCGTGCGCGCGATTACGCGCGCGATGTTCACGCCCGGGTAGCTCAATGGTTAGAGCAGCGGCTTTATAAGCCGACCCGTCCTTCGGACGGCTTCGCCAGATCAGCGACAGGTTGCCGGTTCGAATCCGGCCCCGGGCACCACCCAAGGTATCCCGGAGCATTGCCGTGACTTCCATTCATCGGCTTACCCCCGACACCGCGCGCGCCCTTGCGGGCGGGCGTGCGCTCGCGTTTCTCGTCGACTATCGACATCCTGGCTTAGCAGATCACACCTTCACGATCGTCGGCTTTCTCGACTCGCAGTCCTTCGAGGGAACCCTCGTTCCCGACGACGATCCGGAGTGCGAGCTCGTCCGGTGTGAGCTGCCGCTCGGACCCTGCTTCGTTGCCGAGACATCTCTCGAGTCCGCCGACGCCCGCGCCGTTCATGAACTGTGGGCATCCTGGACCGGCGGCGTCCACGAAGACTACCTGCGGCTTCTCGATTTTCTGGCGAGCGCACGCGCGCGAGCGCGGTTGATGACGGCGCTTGCGGCAACTGAGACCGACGAGAAGCCGAAGAAGAAGTCGCGCACCGCCGCTCGGAACCCGAGCCGAAGGGCGCGCAAAGCGAAGCGTGCGGAGAAGGGGAGGCGGTCATGAGCGAACGCAAGCCCCCACACCCCGGCGACATCTACGCGCGCGAGCGCGCCAACGTCGCCGCGCTCAAGGCCGCGTACCCGCACCAGTTTCCAGAGCCGTACTGGGCGTACGGCTGGCCTGACGGCTGGCATCGCCTGGTCGTCGAAGCCTGCGCGGGTCTCGCTCGTCACAGCCCGCAAGGCCACTGGCTGCAGATCAAGGAGAAGTTCGGAGGCCTGCGTCTGTACTACGACGGCGGCCCGCTACGCCTTGACCTGCAAGCCGCCGACGGCGTGCACTGCATCGCCTTTAGCCCTGGCGGTGGCCTGGTCGAGCCCACCGATCTCAACGCTTTGATCTCCGGGCTTGAGAAAGCCAGCCGTGAAACCTGCTGCCTGTGCGGCGGCGTACAAGGTACCGGCCGAGCCGTGTGCTTCTCGGGTTGGTGGCTGACCGCGTGTGAGACCTGCGAGCCCTTGATCCGCGCCCATCGCGCCCTCCCGCCGGGGGAGCGTTGAGCCATGAAGATCCGCATCTACTCGGGCCTGCACCTCGAGTTCGGGCGCTTCGACTCACCGTTCACCGAGTGCGGAGACGAGGAACTCGTGATCCTGGCCGGCGACATCGCTGGCGGCACCGACGGCGTGGCATGGGCCGCACGCATGTTCCCGCACGTACCCGTGGTCTATGTGCTCGGGAACCACGAGTTCTACGGGCAGAACTTCGACACCTTAGTGCAGGAGTGCAAGATCGTTGCTCAGGGCTCGAATGTGCATGTCCTCGAGCGCGACGTCTACGACTACCAGGGCGTCTGCATCCTCGGCACCACCTTGTGGACCGATTTCGCGGTCTACGGAGAATCGCGCATCGAGGAAGCGATGGACTGGGCCGGCCAGGCCATGAACGACTTCTGCTTGATTCAGAAGCAGGGACGTGTCTTGACGTCTCTGCATACGAAGGAGACCTTCACGACGAGTGCTGACTGGCTCGATCGCCAGATTGCGTCCGCCGATCGACCCGTCCTGGTGGTCACGCACCATGCGCCAACGCTGGCGACGATGTCTCCGTACTTTAAAGAGCAAATCAGCAACGCAGCCTTTCACTCAAACGCCCAGCATCTCCTCCGAGCGCCGGTGCGAATGTGGATCCACGGCCACACGCACTACAACGCAGATGCGCTCGTCAACGGCGTGCGTGTCACCTCGAACCAATGGGGCTATCCGGACGAGAACATGCTCGGGTTCCGGCGGGACGGAGTGTTCATCCTGGACGCACGGCCATGAGCGAGTCAGCGACTCAGCATGTCGTGCACTGGCACGAAGGCAAACCTGGGCGTGTCCTCATCGTTGGCGACATCCACGGCGAGTTCGAGATGTTCCAGCGCCTGCTCAAGCTCGCCGAATTCGATGAACGCCGCGACTTCGTCTACGCATTGGGCGATCTCGTCGATCGTGGCCCCGATAGTCGAAGGGTGCTGGACTGGTTTGCCCACGACTACGGCCGCGCCTCATTGATGGGCAACCACGAAGCGCTGATGCTGGGTGCGGCCAACGACTGGGACACGTCTCGAATCTGGCAGCGCAACGGCGGAGGCTGGGCTTTCGACCTGGGGCCCACGATGGGGTACCTGTACCGCTGCATGCTGCGCGGGTTCCCGATGACCGCCGAGATTCGGTACGGCGAGCATTTGCGCGTCGGCCTCGTACACGCAGAGGTGCGTGCGGGCGTGGCGTGGTCGTGGATGAGCAAGGTGCGCCTTCAGAGCGGCGACGCTACGAGGGACTGGAGCCCGACGAACTCCGCCGGCGCCATCTGGGGACGATCCAGATTCCGCGCCGATGACCTCTTGCGAACACAGCACATGGTCGACCTCGCGGCGGATCGCAAGGTTTCGGTGTGGCGCTGCATTCAGCCGGTCAGGGGGATCGACTGGGTGATCTGCGGTCACACGGTCATTCCCGACGGCATTCCGCGAGGACGCGGCAACGTGCTGTGGATCGAGACCGGGGCCGCCTATGGGGGACGCCTGACCGCAGTCGATCCGCTCGCGCGTGTCTATTGGCAGGTGGGTCGCGATAACGAACAGTGGGGCCCCTTGCCCTGGCCCGAGTTCGAGCCCGTCTTGCCAGCCTGGAAGCCGACACGCAAGGAGATTGAGAAAGCCAAGGAGATCGGGGCCAGCCACAAGGCGAAGCGGCTTGAAGCGTTTCGGCTGATGGGATTCGGATGAGCGCGCATCGCCACTACCGTCCACGAAACGAGCCAGTTCAACCGGTGAACAAGGGGCCGACCGTGAGCGCCATGCCGACTACCAAGCGCCTCCAGAATCAGCTCGCTCCCGATCGAGATGCTCCGCACAAGCACGAGGAACTGCCGTGATCGCCGGACTGGCGAGTGGGGTGCTCGCAGGCTCCGGCCTCGAGCGCCATATTGCGAGGGGCGAAGTCATCCCGCAGGCCGAGTCGTGTCCGGACAAACAGGTTCCGGAAGTGACCTGGGACCAATACGGAGTCGTCCCGACCGATGAAGTGGCCGTCGTCGCTCGGTGCGGACCAGCCCGGTTCTTTGCCAAGGCGCAGTCCTACCTTCTGGTTCCGCCCATGGCTGACCGCATTTTCGGCCTGGACGTCGACGATCAGCGTCTCGGTCACGAACTGGCGGAGTACCTTTGGGGGCAGTACGGCGCGGAGTTGATGGCGGCAGCTGAGCGCCAGCGCGCCGGGCCGGCAGCATGACGACCGTCGACGTCAGCCGGTTCCGGCGGCTGCTCTTGTTCCGTCGCCGCGGCCATCCTTTACAGATCCTGCGTGTTCTGGAGGACTTCGATGGCTGGTACTACGTCGTGAACTTGGCGGGGACGCCAGATTTCGGACCCTACCTGCATGCCGAGATCGTCGATGCCTTCGATGTCGAGCAAGCCCCGTGCGCCACGCGCGATCTGACGCCTACCGTCGGCGGCAATGCCGCGCCGAGCGACTGATCGCTTGCGGGCTGATAAGCGCACGACCGGTATGTCTGAATCAGCGCGTCCTGAAGGTGCTCCCGGATCAGCCGACCGATCCGGTATCGAGACCGACAATAGGAGCCGGGCTCGTCTGCCACTGCGCATCTTCATCGACATGGATGGCGTGCTCTGCGACATCGCCGCGGCATATCAGGCAGCGGCACGCACGCATCCCGACGTGGCGTTTCCGCAGAGCATTCCCGGCCTGTTCGCCTCGCTCGACGCCATTCCAGGGGCAATAGAAGCCGTCGCCGCACTGCGGCGCGATCCTCGACTCGATGTCTGGATTCTGTCGGCACCGTCAACGCGCAACCCCGCGTGCTACTCGGAGAAGCGCATCTGGGTCGAAAAGGTCTTCGACTACCCATTGGCCAAGCGTCTAATCCTGGCTTCCGACAAATCGCTGCTGCGCGGCGACATCCTGATCGACGACAACATCAGTGGAAAAGGGCAGGAGCGATTCGAGGGTGAGCTAATTCACTTCGGCTCCGCACGCTACCCGACATGGAGCAGCGTGCTCGAGTACCTGCATCAGCGCGTTGAATTGGTGGCCGCCCGCACCGGTCATCCCGCTCCTGGCGCTGCCGTCGGGCCACCGTCAACCGAAGACTTTGCAGTTCTTCTCCGGGAGCTCGGGATGATGCACCCCGTTGAGATCGCGGAATTGATGAACCAAGCAGGTGGAGCAGGGTGCTTTGTCCTTCAGACAGCGGCCCTGGAGCCGCGCCTGGTGCGGGGAAGGTGGGAGGATATCCAGGAGGCGCGCCCGGAGCCGCTGACAGAAGAGGAGTACGCGGCGATGCTCCTGGGGAAGGCCGTTCACTCCTCCCGCTCGGGGAAGGCGATCGACAAGGGAATGTATCCCGGGTGGCGCGTCAGTTCCGTGGTGGTCCTGCCGGACTATTGCCTACGCGTCGTCTTCAACGATGGAATAACCGGCATCGTCCGGATGAAGCGGCTGATTCACTCGGACGGCGCCGGCGTGTTCGCGGCGCTTCGTGATCCAGCTCGGTTTACGGAGGTTCGTGTCGAGCTGGGCGCGGTAACGTGGTCTGGTGGAATCGACCTTGCACCTGACGCTATGTACGACGCAATCGCTGCCTCTGGGGAATGGGTGCCGTAGCGGACGCGCCGGTGCCCACTTTCGATTAGGCCCCGAAGTTCTCCGGCATCGCCAAGGTCGCCACGCGCAAGCTCGCGCAGTTGGCCGCCGCCACCACGCTCGACTTCCTTCGGGTTCCGCCGGGCAACCGTCTCGAGGCACTTCAGGGTGATCGCGCCGGTCAACACAGCATTCGCGTCAACGACCAGTTCCGCGTGTGTTTCGTGTGGACCGAGGTGGGCCCTGCGGACGTGGAGATCGTGGATTACCGCAGAGGCGACGACAATGACCATCAAGAACGGAATGCGACCTGTCCACCCCGGCGAGGTTCTGCGCGAGGACTACCTGCGGCCGCTGCATATGAAGCCCAACGCGCTCGCGATGACCCTGCGCGTGCCGGCTCCCCGGATCAATGACATCGTGCTGGAACGGCGCGCCGTGACGCCGGATACGGCCATGCGTCTCGCACGCTACTTTGGCGGCGACCCCAGAGCTGGCTCAACCTTCAGGTGGCGTACGACTTGCGCGTGGCCGAGATCGCGGCCGCGAAGAAGATCGAGCGGGAAGTGACGCCACTGGACGCGTAAGGCCGACGAGTAACGCCTCGCCGGGGGCGGCTTCATTCCGGCACTTGGCAACCGTTGTGACGATTAGGCGGTCGTGTCCCTAGCCGTGGTGTAGCTCCTTGGGTATGACGGTGGCTACCGGTTCGGCTGGCTGCGTTGCTTAGGCTGCCACAGCCGGCAGTTGCATGGCGGGTGGATGGATGACCTCGGTGATGGTTTCCCGGGTCATGTAGCGGGCACGTTGCACGGCCCACTCGTCGTTCTGTTCCAGGAGGATGGCGCCGACGAGGCGCCGGATTGCCGCTTCGTTGGGGAAGATGCCGACAACCTCGGTGCGTCGCTTGATCTCGCCGTTGAGACGTTCCAGCGGGTTGGTGCTGTGCAGCTTCACGCGGTGGGCGGCGGGGAAGTCCATGTAGGCCAGTACGTCGGTTTCGGCGTCGTCCATGAGCGTGGCGAGCTTGGGCACGCTGCTGCGGAGTTGGTCGGCGACGTGGCGCCACTGCTGGCGCGCTGCCTCGGCGTCATTCTGGGCGAAGGCGGTGGCGATGAAGGCGGAGACCACGCGCCGGCCACTCTTGCCGGCATGTGCCAGAGCGTTGCGCATGAAATGGACACGGCAGCGCTGCCAGGTGGCGGTGAAGACCTTGGAGACAGCCGCCTTGATGCCTTCGTGGCTATCGGAGATCACCAGCTTGACGCCCCGCAGTCCTCGCCGCGCGAGCTTGCGCAGAAAGTCCTTCCAGAAGGTCTCGGCCTCCGACGGGCCGATATCCATGCCAAGCACCTCGCGGCGGCCATCGTCGTTGACGCCGACCGCGACAATCACCGCCACCGAGATGATCCGGCCGGCTTGTCGGACTTTGACGTAGGTGGCATCGATCCACAGGTAGGGCCAGTCCCCCTCGATCGGTCGCTCCAGAAACGCGTGGACGCGCTCGTCGATCTCCTCGCACAGCCGCGAGACCTGGCTCTTCGAGACGCCGGTGCCGCCCATGGCCTGCACCAGATCATCGACCGAGCGGGTCGAGATCCCCTGGATGTAGGCCTCCTGAATCACCGCCGTCAGTGCCTTCTCCGACATCCGTCGGGGCTCCAGAAAGCCCGGGAAGTAGCTGCCCTTGCGCAGCTTGGGAATGCGCAGCTCCACGGTCCCGGCCCGCGTCTGCCAGTCACGCTCGCGGTAGCCATTGCGCTGCACCAGACGCTCGGCGCTCTTCTCGCCGTAACCCGCACCCGTGCGGGCGCCAATCTCCAGCTCCATCAGGCGCTGACTGGCAAAACCAATCATCTCACGCAGCAAATCAGCGTCCGGGCTCTTCTCCAGCAGCGCTCGCAGGTTCATCATCTCATCGGTCATCGGTGGTTCCTCGGTGAAGGTTGGTCGTCGCAATCCAAACCTAAACCAGTTGCCACCGGTGACACCCAATCACTTACACCACGTCGTGGGACACGACCGATTAGGCCCCGTTATCACGACTATTGCTGGGCAGGGCGCTCAACTATCCCACCCAAGGCCTTCAACTTGAGGCGCCGAATCGGTCTAGATAGCACTTCCAAACTGCGCGTTACCTTTGCTAGCGCTGCAGGCGACATGTGAGGGCGCCCCTATCACGGGCAGAACATGCGTGATGCACTAAACGCAGAAACCTAGTGTCCTGTAGCTACGGGTGATGACGTCAGGCTATTCACCTGAGTGATGGCGCTCATTACTGCAATCGGGTTCACTTATATCGCTGCTTCACTGATTCTCCTCTCGCAGTACACAACCACGCGGAGGAGATTCGATAATGAGCCGTCGCGCGCCATTGGCGCCCCATCTTGGATTGCCCAGCGCGATCGTGGTTGTCTTCGCGTCGGTTGCCGCCTTTTCGCCAACCGTTCATGGCGCCGCGGACGTTGCTGACGACCTGCAGAAAATTGCCTCCAATGGCCAGGTCATGGTGGCTGTCGGCAATGACGTGCTGTCCCGTTCGACCGATTCCGGCAAGACCTGGGAGGCGCAAAAGCTCGAGGAGCGGGCGGCGCTGATTGACGTCGCGGCTTGCGCTGACGAGAGCTTCGTTGCGCTCGACTTCCATCGTCATGTCTGGACCGGGGACGCACAAGGTAGCGGTTGGCGCCTCGCCGAGGGCTCCATGCCCGAGGACTTCACCCCTATGGCCTTGGCATGTGCGCCGGACGGTGGATTCTGGGTGGTCGGAACCTATTCCACGGTGCTGCATAGCAGCGATCGCGGAGCGAGCTGGCAGAAGACCGAGTTCGGCGAGGACGCGATCCTCACCACCATCCGTTTCCTCGACGCCGACCACGCGGTTCTTGCCGGAGAGTTTGGCATCGTTGCGCGCAGCAGTGACGGCGGCGCCAGCTGGCAGATGCTGCCCCCCGTTCCGGACGATTTCTACGCTTTCGACGCCTGGTTCACAGACACCGATACCGGCTGGCTGACGGGCCGCGGCGGAATCATCCTCGGCACCCGCGATGGCGGCCATAGCTGGACATCGGAGCCGAATGCCGCCGGTGTGCCGATGTACGGCTTTCTGTCGGGCGGTCATGGCCACCTGTTTGCCGTTGGCGAACTCGGTTTGGTCCAGCAGCGCGGATCCGACGGCACATGGCGGGTCCTGCCGAGCCCCACCTCGGGCAGCGGTTACCTGCGCGGCGGTATCGCCGTGCCGGAGCGCTCGTCCCTCATCGTGGTCGGCGGTTCCGGCGCCAGCACGCCAGCGATGGTGAGCATCGAACCGCAGGGGGTCCAATGATCCGCCAGAAGATAATCGCCGCGCTGCAGCGGGGCGAAGAGTGGATTTTTGCCAGCCCGCGCTTCGTGCTCGCGCTGATTCTCGGTCTGTCGGCGTTCTTCGCCAGCCAGATCCCCGGCATGAAGATGGCGTCGGATTTCGAGGACCTCCTGCCGCAGCAGCATCCCTATATCCAGCTGCATAACGAGGTGCGCGGGATCTTCGGTGGCGCCAATGTCATCACGGTTGCGGTGGAGGTCGAGCAGGGCACGATCTTCAACAGCGAAACACTCGCCGCGATCGAACGCATCACCCAGGGCATCGACATGCTGCCCGGCGTCAATCACAACCTCGTGGCCAGCATCACCCATCGCACGACGCGCCGCGTTTATATCAACGAGGCCGGCACGATCCGCTCCGGTCCCTACTATGACCCTAATGCCGAGACCCTGACGGCGGCGCAACTCAAGGCCTTGCAATCGCAGGTGCAGGCGGACCCGCGCGTCAGCGGACGCCTGGTGTCGGCCGATGGCAAAGTGGCGATCATCCGGGCACAGATGAACAGTTCGACCTCCGACGAACTGATCGAGGCCTTCGCCGGGCTGCAGAAAATCCGCGAGGCGGAAGCACGCGACGGCCTGCGCATCCATGCGGTCGGAAACCCGGTGCTGACCGGCTGGGTTTACACCTATCTGCCGCAGATCGTCGAGATTCTGCTGTACACCGCGGCCCTGATTGTCCTGTTGCTGGCGGGATACTTCCGCCGCCTCTACGGCATCGTGCTGCCCTTGCTGGGCATTCTCCTGTCCTCGGCATGGGGCCTGGGCTTCATGAATCTGGTCGGCATTCATCTCGATCCACTGTCGATGCCGATACCCTTTCTGATTGCCGCCCGTGCGACCTCACACGGGGTGCAATTGGTCGAACGCTACTACTACGAACTGGCGCGCACCCAGAACGGTCGCCAGGCTGCACGCAATGCATTGGACGCGCTGTTCCGCCCGGGCTCGCTGGCGATCATCGTCGACGCCATCGGTATCGCCGCGGTAGCGATCGGTGCGGCGCCGTTCCACAAGCATCTCGGCGCCTTTGCCGGCTTCTGGGCCTTCTCGGTGATCTTCACAGTGCACTTCATGGTGCCGCTGGCGCTGACCGTGCTACCGCAGCCCCGGCGCACCGAGAACAGCCGCGACCAGACTTCGGCGACGCTGCACCGGATAGTGGAGCCGGTCTCCAGCCCCGGCGTCGGCCGTGCGGTGCTACTGGGCGCCCTGGCGCTGGTGGGGCTGGGCGCATGGGGTGCGACCCAGGTGCAGTTCGGAGAGTCCGAGCCTGGATCACCGATTCTTCAGCGTGACCACGACTACAACCGCTCGGCGCACCTGATTTCGGAGCGCTTCCCCGGCAGCGAGGAGTTGTTCGTGGTGGCTCGCTCCAGCGAACGCGAGGGCCTGCGTAGTCCTGAGGCGATGGCAGCCATGGAGAAGTTCGAGCGCTACATGCTCGAAGAGCCGGTGGTGGGCGGCGCCAAGGGCCTCCCTGACCTGGTGAAGCAGGTCAACCGCCTGACCCACGAGGGCGATCCGCGCTGGCTGCAGATTCCCGGAGATGCGCGCGGCGTCGGCAGCCTGATGTACGCCTTTGAGTACTCCAGCCCGGTACCCGGAGCCCTGCGTGAGTACGTCAACCCCGAGGAGACGCTGGCCAACCTGAGCTTCTACCTGCCGGATCTGCAGGCCAAGACGATCGAGGCGGCGGTGCAGCGCGCGAAGCAGGGCGCCGAGCTTTTCGGCAAGGGCATCGAGGGCTTCACGATCGAACCGGCGGCCGGTGTCGTCGGCGTCAACGCCGCGATCAACCAGGCTAACTTCCATGACAGTGTCGTGGTCACGGCCTTCGTGCTGATCGCATCGTTCCTGATGGTGGCGATCTACTACAACTCGGCGCACGCCGGCTGGCTGATGATCCTGCCGATGATCTTCGCCACGGTGCTCAGCTACGGCTATCTGGGTATCGCCAACGTCGGCATCAACGTCAACATCATTCCGGTGGTCGCGGTGGGAATGGGCGTAGGAGTCGACTACGCGATCTACGTCATGGACCGCGTTCGCGACGAGATCGAAAAAGGCCGCAATCTCTCCGATGCCGTGGCGCATGCCATCAGCACCACCGGCCTCGCGGTGATGTTTACCGCCGCGACCCTTGTCGCCGGTGTGGTCATGTGGGTGTTCTTCTCAGACCTGCGCTTTCAGTCCTCGGCCGCACTGCTGCTGATTGTGATGCTGGTGCTCAACGCCATCGGTGCGATGGTCGTGGTGCCCGCCTGGATTCTCGCTTTCAGGCCGCGTTTTGTCACGGTGTCCTTCGCACACACCGGGGCGGTTTCCAGCGAAGCCCGATCACCGGATCTTTCCGAGCCTGGCTGCAGCCGCCAGGCGCTCACCGAATAGCTAAGACAAAAAAAGGAGGAGAGCACAATGAACATTACTATAAAGGCATTGGGATACTTGGCGATTGGATTTTGCACATGGCATATGGCCTTGCACAGTCCGGTGGCGCAGGCGGGAAAGGCCGGAGAGTGGCGCATCAATGGCTTCCTCGAGAACGACACCCGCTACCGCAAGGACGTGGGGCTGTCGAAGCTGCGCAACACCGTCAGGCTCGAGGGGAACCGCGAGTTCGATGACTTCGGTTCATTCATCGGCAACTCGTTTACCTTCAAGCTGCGGGGTACCTACGACGCGGTCTACGATCTCAACTCCGATCAGTATGGCAAGGATGCTGGCGGCTCGATCTGTCTCGAGGACACTTCGCGCCTGATCCCGGCGGGTTGTGTGCCGCATGGGCAGGGCGCCTTTGGCGGCAACAACCTCGGATACGGCTTGTTCAATGGGGTGCCGGGCGTGGGGCTGGGAGAGTTCGGCTTCAACCTGGCTCGCAATCCCAACGACGGCATGATTGTACTGGGAGAGCCTTTGCACCGACCCAACGGCGGCGTCGCCTTTGGCGTTCCGGTACGACCGTGCAATGTCGATCCGCGTGGCTGCCTCAATGGCTACATGGACTATGACGAAGACGATCTGCGCTTCCCCGAGTTCGCGGAGCCCGAGCGTCTCGACTGGATGCGCGAGGTCTATTTCGATACTTCGCTGCTGTTCTCCTCGCCGTTCAGCGATAACGAGCAGGAATTGTTCTTCCGTGTCGGCAAGCAGCAGGTGATCTGGGGCCGCACCGATCTGTTCCGCGTGCTCGACGTCATCAACCCGGTCGACTTTTCGCGCAACAACATCTACGACGAACTGGAGGACATCCGCATCCCGATGTGGATCGCGACGGCCGAATACCGCATGGGGCCGGTGGGGGCCCTGCAGGGCCTCAACTGGCAGGTGGTCTGGAACTTCGACAAGTTCCGCCCGAACAGCCTGGGCCAATGCGGCACCGCCAACGTCATCCTGGATGCCGGCTGCTTCTTCCGCGGCATGAAGAACCTGTGGGACAACGGCGGCACGGTGTCCAACTTTGCCCTGGTGCCGCCAATCCTCGGTCAGCCGGGCATGGCCATGACTACGGACTTCGGCCCCGGCCAAATCGGCATCCGCGAGGCGCAGCTGCCGAACTGGTCGCTGTCGAACACGCAGATCGGTACCAAGTTCGAGGGCGTGCTCGGCGACGTCAGCTTCTCGCTCAATGGCCTGCTCTACCGTTCGCAGCTGCCCAGCCTGCATGGTGGCTCCGGGGGACCGCCAGCGATCAGTCCCTTCGCCAACCTGCTGCTGCCGGTGGACCTGCAACTGCCGGAACTGCTGCCCGGCGTCGGCCAGTACAACACCACACCGCGCCCGGTGCCTTACCTGATCGCCTTCGACATCGCCTTCCCGCGCGTCAAGCTGCTCGGCGGTTCGCTCGACTTCACGATCGCGCCGATCGAGACAGTGGCACGCATCGAAGCGGCGATGACTTGGGGCGAAGAGTTTGCCAATACCCTGCGCCCCGAGCTGTACAGCGAGTCGCGCGTCGCGCGCTACGTCGTCGGGCTTGATCGCCTGACGTTCATTCCCTTCCTGAACGCCAACCGAACCTTCCTGTTCTCGCTGCAGATTTTCGGCCAGCACCTGCTCGATCACGAACTGGAGCAGGCGCAGCTTGGCCAGATCGGCATGCCGGACTGGAAGGACAACTGGACCGCCACGCTGTTTATCCAGACCTGGTACCTGCAGGACCGTCTGCAGCCGAAGTTCGTTCTGGCACGCGACTGGAAGGCCGGAGCATATGCGGTACAGCCCTCGGTCGATTTCCTGCTGTCGCAGAACTTCTTGGTTTCGTTCGGCGCCAACGTCAAGTTCGGCGACGGTGCGCAGAAGTTCAACGACTGCCGCGACTGCAACCCCTATCCACCGTTTACCGCCTACGCCTCGTCCGGCGGCCCCTTGCTGGAGGCCGGCCCCGTCGGTCTCACCGGCTATGAACCGCTGGGCCGATTCCGCCAGGGCCCCCTGGGCTCCTCGGACAAGGAAGACGAGGTCTTTATCACCCTGAGCTACCAGTTCTTCTGATCCGGCCCTACCCAGAAACCCCCGAGAGGAATCCAAGATGAAGAGAATCACCCGATCCGTATTAGCGATGCTCGCCGGCACGCTGTTCACCGCTCCGGCGCTGGCGCAAAGCGCAGACGACGTCATCAACCAGGCCTTCTCCCCCTACAAGGCCGGCGCGCCGACGGCGGCGGGCGTTAACGTCGGTGTCGTGATCGACAAGAACAACGCCGACCAGTTCAAGGCGGTGCTGGACCCGGTCACCTATGACCTTCTGAAGAAAGGTGTGCACCCATCGATCGAAGTGGGTCCGACCGATTCCTTCGAAGTGCATCCGAAGTACATTGAGGCGACGCGACAGAACATAGGCAAGGTCAAGATCGTCGGTGGCAACCTCGAAGGTTACATCGCCGGCCGGCCGTTTCCGGAGCTGCCGTCGAGCAGCGATGCCGACGCCGGCCGCAAGCTGGCGTTCAATTTCCGTCACACCTTCTCGGCTGGCGACAACGTCCAGATCAAGCCGTTCTACTGGAAGTACCGCAACGCCGCCACCGGAAAGGTGGATCGCACGGTCGAATTTCAGTTCAACTTTCTGAACTTCAAGCACCGCGTCGCCGAAGAGCCGATCCCGGCGGTCTCGCCCAACCCCAACGACTACTTCCGCGGCATCTACGGCAAGGCCTTCAGCCCGCAGGACGTGCAGGGCACGCAGCTGATGATTCTGCTCCCCGACCAGGATCAGGAGGCCAGCGACGGCTACCTGTATCTGGGCTTCCAGCGCCGCGTGCGTCGCCTGGAGACCAGCCAGACCACGGATGCCTTCCTCGGCTCCACTCTGATGATCCAGGACTTCGAAGGCTACTTCGGCCGCGTGGCCGAGATGAACTGGAAGTTCAAGGGAACCAAGACCCTGCTGATGCCGCTGTACCGCCACAACGAGCAGAAGCTCTCGGATGAGTACAAGCAGCCGGACGGCTACAAGTTCGTTGCAATGGCCGGAAAGGGCGAGTGCTTCCCCGACGTCACCTGGCAGCTGCGGCAGGTGCACGTACTGGAGATGACGCCGGTTGATAAATCCTCGCCGGTTGGTCGCCGCGTGATGTACCTCGACTCCCAGACTTTCGTCGCGCCGCGCACGCTGATCTACGACCGCGCCGACAAGTTGTGGAAGTCCTGGACCATAGGCCACACCTCTACCGAGCATCATCTGCCGAGCAATAAGGGCAAGTTTGCAGCGATCTACGATAGCTTCGGCATGTTCGACGTGCAGAACCAGCGTTGCACCACCGGGCAGTTCCGCACCGAGATTGACGCCAGCAAGAGTCCAGTGCGCATGTTCAGCCCGCAGTTCATGCGCAGCGGCGGTGCCTGATGGGCAGGCAACTGCTCACTGTCGATGAGGTTCGTGGGTGTTGGGCGATCATGCCCACACCCGCGACCCCGGACGCCGGCGACTGGCGCGTCCAGAACACCGTTGACCTCGACGAAACCGCGCGAGCGGCCGAAAAGCTGATCGCCGCAGGGGTCGATGCGATCGTGACCCTGGGCTCCCTGGGCGAGTGCGCGACGCTGACCTGGGAGGAGAAGCGCGCCTACCTGAGTACGCTGGTCGAGACCGTGCGCGGCCGCGTGCCGCTGTTCGGCGGCACCAGCAGCCTGGGCACGCGCGAGACCATCCGGCAGACGCGCGAGGCGCGCGATATCGGTATCGACGGCGTCATGCTCGGACCGCCCATGTGGTGCGCGCCCGACGTGCCGACCGCGGTGCAGTTCTACCGCGACGTCGCCGAGGCATGCCCGGACACGGCGATCTGCATCTACGCCAACCCGGAGGCCTTCAAGTTCGATTTCCCGCGGCCGTTCTGGGCGCAGGTCGCGGAGATCCCGCAGGTCATCACGGCGAAGTACCTGGGTATCGGCGCACTGATGGCGGATCTGAATCTGACCAAGGGACGCATACGCTTCCTGCCGATTGACGCCGACTACTACGCCGCCGCACGTATCGCGCCGGAGGCCTGCACCGCGTTCTGGACCAGCGGCGCAGTCTGCGGCCCCGCGCCGGTGCTGCGGCTGCGCGACGAAGTGGAACGGGCGAAGAAATGCGGCGACTGGGCCCAGGCGCAGGCGCTGACCGGCGCCATCGGCCGCACTTACCAGACGCTGTTCCCGCAAGGCTCGTTCAAGGAGTTCTCGCTCTACAACATTGGCCTGGAGAAGGCGCGCATGGACGCCGCCGGATGGATGCGAGCGGGCCCGGCCCGGCCGCCGTACACGCTGGTGCCGGAGGCTTATCTCGAAGGCGCCCGCGAGTCCGGCCGGCGTTGGGCACAGCTGCACCGCGAATATGACAGCAGGGGAGGGTGACATGAGTACCAATGCACTGGAAAAGGCCTTGTGGCAGATCGGCACCAGCCCGGCCGAGTGTACCCGCTACCGCAGCGATCCCGCTGCCTATGCGACGGATTTTCGCCTGGATGCAGGCGAACGCAAGGCACTCGCCGAACTCGATGTCGGCGCGATGGCGCGACGCGATACCAGCACGCTGCTCTTGATGATGGCTTTCCTCGCCGTGCGCGGGCCGGATTCGATGGGCGAGTACATGCAGAGCATGCACCGTCCGGCTTGAGTACAGCCACCAAGGAGATAGACATGGCAACGATCGTAGGCGGCTTCCTGATGCCGCATGACCCCCTGATTCCCAGCATCACCGACGCCGCCGATCCGGTGCAGCGCGACAAGGTGCTGGGTGCCTTCGAGCGGATCGCGCGTCGCGTCGACGAACTCGACGCCGATACCGCGATCATCATCGGCGACGACCATTACGCGCTGTTCGGCCCGCATTGCATCCCGCGCTGCCTGATCGGCATCGGCGACGTCGAGGGGCCGGCGGAGAAATGGCTCGGCTTCGACACCGGAGTGATAGAGAACAACGAGCCGCTGGCGAAGCACATCATGTTCGGCGGCTACGACGACGGCATCGACTGGTCGTTCGCCAAGGCGCTGACGGTGGACCACGGCGTCGCCGTGCCGCACCACTACTGCGTCAAGTCGAATCCGAAACTGCGGACGATCCCGGTCTATCTCAATTGCGGCGTGATGCCGGTGGTACAGGGCCGGCGCGCGCAGCAGATCGGCCAGAGCATCGGCCGCGCGATCGCCAACTGGTCCGGCTCCGAACGCGTCGTCGTTTTCGGCACTGGCGGCATCAGCCACTGGGTCGGCAGCGCCGAAATGGGCCGGGTCAACGAAGTGTTCGACCGCCGCGTGCTCGACATGGCCGGCCGCGGCGATATCGAAGCGATGATCGCGCTCGGCGACGAAGAGATCCTGCGCGAAGGTGGCAACGGCGCGCTGGAGATCCGCAACTGGATCTGCGCGATGTCGATCCTCGGGCGCGTGCGCGCTGAACTGATGCTCTACGAGCCGGTGCCGCAGTGGATCACCGGCATTGGTTTCGCCGAGCTCAAGGCCGCCTGAGGCTGCTGCCGTGATCCGCCAGCTCGACTTCTACTTCGACCTGATGAGCCCGTTCGCCTATCTGGCGCATCAGCGGCTGCCCGGGCTGGCGGGTCGCTACGGCTACACGCTGCGGTACTGGCCGATCGACCTGCCTGCCGCCAAGCGCGCCGCCGGCAATAGCGGCCCGCCCAACGTCAAGATCCCGGTCAAGTTGCGCTACCTGAAGACAGATCTCGATCGCTGGGCGCAGCGCTATGGCGTGCCGCTGATTTTTCCGCCTTCGCTGGACTCGACCCTGCTCAACAAGGCGGTGTTCTTCGCGATCGACCGCGACGCGGCCGAAGTCTTCGTGCGCTATGCCTGGCACGCCGTCTGGGGCGAGGGCAGCGACATGAGCGATCCCGCCCTGCTGCGCACGCTGGCGCTGGCGCTTGGCTGGGATGCCGGCGAAGTGCTCGACTTCGTCTACTCACCCGAAGGGCAGGCGCGCTACGACGCGAGCAACCGCGGCGCGCAGGAGCGGGGTGTATTCGGTACGCCGACGATGATGATCGGCGACGACATGTGGTGGGGCAATGACCGCCTCGATTTTCTGGAAGCGTTCCTAACCGGGAAGGCCCGGCAGCGTCATGAGCAAACAGCTTGAGGAGACAGACATCATGAGCATCAAGAATCTGGTGGACGTGCAGCGCGGTCTGCAGAGCGCACGCATCTATCACGACCGCGACATCTACGAACAGGAAATGGAGCGCATCTTTGCGCGCTGCTGGCTGTTCCTGACGCACGAAAGCGCTATTCCCAATGCCGGCGACTTCGTCACCGCGCGCATGGGCCAGGACGAGGTCATCGTCGTGCGGCAGAAGGACATGGGCATCAAGGCCTTCCTCAATGTCTGCCGCCATCGCGGCGCGCGGCTGTGCCCGGTCGAAGCCGGAAATTCGCGCGGCTTCGTCTGCAATTATCACGGCTGGTCCTACGGCAGCGACGGCTCACTGCAGTCGGTGCCGTTCGAGAAGGAGCTGTACAGGGGCCGCCTCGATAAATCCACGCACGGACTGCGCGAGGTCGCCAAGATCAAGAGCTATCATGGCTTCGTCTACGGCTGTTTCGACGAGGCCGCGCCGAGTCTCGAGGACTATCTGGGGGAGGCGCGCTGGTACCTGGATATCTGGATGGAAGCCAGCGGCGGTGTCGAACTCATCGGCCCACCCGGACGCTCTATGGTGCATTGCAACTGGAAGGCGCCGAGCGAGAACTTCGTCGGCGATGCCTACCATGTCGGCTGGACCCACGCGGCGGCGCTGAAGGCTGGTGGCGGCATGCTGGCGCCGATGGCCGGCAACGCGGGCCTGCCGCCGGAGGGCGCCGGCCTGCAGGTGGCGACGCGCTACGGCCACGGCCTGGGCATCCTCTACGACGTCGCCCCCGGCGCCCACGACGGCAAGCTGGCCGCCGACCTGCTGGCCTGGCAGGCGCAGAAGCGTCCCGGTATCGAGAAAGCGGTGGGCGCCCTGCGCGCGCGCTACTACGGTTCGCACATCAACGGTTCGGTATTTCCCAACAATACCTACCTCTGGGGATCCAACCTGTTCAAGGTCTGGCAGCCGCATGGGCCCGATCGCACCGAGTGCTTCACCTGGGCGATCGTGGAGAAGGACATGCCGGCGGATCTCAAGCAGCGCGTTGCCAACTCCATGCACCGCACCTTCGGCGTGGCGGGCTACTGGGAAGCGGACGACAACGACAACATGGAATCGGAAAGCCAGCTGTCGCGCGGCTATGTCACACGCCAGGGCTTCATGAACGCGCAAATGGGTATCGGTGGCGACCGCGAGGACCCGGAACTGCCGGGCGTGGTCGGCGAGTCGGCCATCGGCGAGACCTCCTACCGTGGCTACTTCCGCTTCTACCAGGAAGTGATGGGTGCGAAGGGCTGGCAGGACATGGATCCCAACGACTCGCAGTGGAAGCGCCAGCTGATCGAGGCAGGTGCCGAGCCGACCGCTGCCGCGGCCGCGGCCACGGCCTGATCCCCGGAGACCCAACATGGCAAACGATGCAACGCTAGCGGTGAAACCGGACCCTGCCGGATCTGTGCCGCAGGAACAGTACGCGCCGGACGCGATCTGGCGCGAGGCCGAGCGGCTGTTGTACCGCGAGGCCCGGCTGCTCGACACCGAGCGCCTGTCCGACTGGCTGGAGCAGATCGTAGATCCGACGATCCGCTACATGGTGGTGAGCAGGGAACTGCGCTTCCGCAAGGAAAAACGCTATGGACAGCCGGCGGAAGTCTTCATGTACGACGACGACTATGACTTTCTCAAGGCGCGTGTCGACCAGTTCCACAGCGGCATGCAGTGGCGCGTCGATCCGCCGGAGCGCTACCGGCGTCTGGTGACGAATGTCGAGGTGTTCGAGACCGGCAAGGACGGCGAGTTCGCGGCGCGCAGCAATTGCCTGGCGGTCCGCACGCGCCGCGCCTACGAGATCGACCAGTTCGTGTACTGCCGGGAGGACCTCCTGCGGCGCTGCCCCTACGGCACGCTGCGGTTGGTGCAGCGACGTATCGACTTCGACGAGCGCTCGGTGGCTGGGCGCAATCTGGTGATGATCCTTTGACGGACGAGAAACAACATGGCGGAGCGAAGCATGGGATGGCTTGAAGGCAATGTGGCGATCGTCACCGGCGGCGGTTCCGGCCTTGGCAGGGCGCTGGTCGAGCGCTTCATCAAGGAAGGCGCAAGGGTGGGCGTGCTGGAGCGTAGCGCCGAGCGCGGCGAAGAATTGCGGCGTGAGTTCGGCGATCAGGTCGAGGTCGTAACGGGCGACGTCACGACCTGGGCGGACAATGCCCGAGTGGTGGAACAGACCGCCGCGCGCTTCGGCCGGCTGGACACCTTTATCGCCAACGCGGGCATCTTTGATTTCTTCCAGGCACTGCCGCAGCTGGAGCCGGAGAAGATTTCCGCGGCCTTCGATGAATTGTTCGCGGTCAACGTCAAGAGTGGCCTCCTCGGGGCCAGGGCAGCGCTGCCGGAGTTGCTGAAGACCCAGGGCAACATCATCTTCACGATCTCCAACTCCGGCTTCTATGCCGGCGGAGGCGGCCCGATCTACACCGCCTCCAAGCATGCGCTGGTCGGCCTGGTGAAGCAGCTGGCGCATGAGCTGGCACCGAAGGTGCGCGTCAACGGTGTTGCCCCCGGTGGCCTGCGCACCAACCTCAGCGGCCTGGCCGCGACCGGCACCGCGCAGCAGGCGCTGAATCAGATCGACGACTTCGACCAGATGATCGTCGGCATCACGCCATTGCGCATGGCGCCGACGACGGCACAGACCTGCGGACCCTACGTCCTTTTGGCCTCGCGCGACAACGCGGCGCCCATCACCGGTGTCGTCATCAACAGCGACGGCGGCTTCGGCGTGCGCGGCATCATGAATGTCTGCGGCGGCGAGAACCTGTAGCTCCATTACATAGAGAAGAACCCATGCTGAAGCTGTATTACAGTCCCGGCGCTTGCTCGCTGGCGGCACACATCTCCCTGCGCGAGGCAGGCCTGACGTTCGAACTGGAGAATGTCGATCTGGCCAGCCGCCGGACCGCCTCTGGCGGCGACTATCTCTCGATCAATTCCAAGGGCTATGTGCCGGCGCTGCAGTTTGACGACGGCTCGGTATTGACCGAGGGGCCGGCGATTCTGCAGTACGTCGCGGACCAGAATCCGGGGCTGCGATTGGCGCCGCCGGTCGGCAGCCGCGAGCGCTACCAGCTACAGGCTTGGCTGAACTTCATCTCCTCCGAACTGCACAAGCAGTACAGCCCGCTGTTCAACCCGGCTTGCACCGCCGAGCAGCGCCAGGCTGCGACAGCCGCGCTGGAGCGGCGCTATATCTGGCTGGCCGACGAGCTGCGCGACCGCACCTATCTGGTCGGCGATCGCTTCACGATCGCCGACGCCTACCTGTTCACGGTCAATGGCTGGGGCGCTTTCATCGGCTTCGAGCTTGGCCGCTGGCCGGTGATCGGGGAGTACCAGCAGCGCATCGCCGCCCGCCCAGCGGTGCAGGCCGCATTGCGAGCGGAGGGCTTGCTGAAGGACATGACCTGAAGGGCGGGAGATGACATGAAGCTCTGTCGATTCAACCGCAACCGCCTGGGAGTTCTGGTGGGAGACGGTGTGCTGGACGTGACGCCGGCGCTGGCCGTGATTCCGCTGCAGCACTGGCCGCTGGCACAGGGCGATCCCCTGATTCTGAATCTCGACGCCGTGCTGGAGCGGGTGTCGGAGCTGCTGCCCGCGGCACCGCGCCTGCCGCTGGATGGCCTGGCACTGGATTCCCCGGTTGCCAATCCCGGCAAGATCGTCAATGCGCCGATCAACTACAGGGCACACATCGACGAGACCAGCCAGAACGCAGCTATCGCGCATGGGCGCGACATGACCCGGAGCATCTGGGACTGGGGCCTGTTCCTGAAGGCCAGCAGTGCGCTGATCGGTCCCTCCGAACAAATCCGTCTGCGTTTTCCCGAGCGCCGCAACGACCACGAGGTGGAACTGGCGGTGGTCATCGGTCGACGCTGCCACCAGGTGTCCCGTGAGGCGGCTCTGGACTACGTCGCCGGCTACGCCATCGGCCTGGACATCACGATCCGCGGCCCCGAACTGCAGAGCTTTCGCAAGTCGCCCGACACCTACGCGGTCTGCGGGCCCTGGCTGGTGACGCGCGACGAGATCCCGGATCCCGGGGTCTTGGACCTGCGCCTCTGGGTCAACAACGAATTGCGGCAGTCGGCCAACACCCGCCAGCTGATTTACGATGTGCCGCGCCTGATCGAGTACGCCTCCAGCTTCTACACGCTCCATCCGGGCGATCTGATCTTCACGGGTACGCCGGAAGGGGTGGGGCCGTTGCTGCCCGGTGACCGGGTGGACGCGGAGATCGCGCAGATTGGCCGTTTCAGCATCCAGGTGGCGGACCGCTACGCCTGATCGGACAGAAGGCTCGTCTCCATTCACCGCGCCGGCATTTTGCCGGCGCGGTGAATCCGCTCAGACGAAGCGGTCGAAATGTAGCTGTGCGGTTGGCACGCGCTTTTCCAGCATCAGTAGTCGCTGCAGCGCGTCCGTCATCGGCGGCGGGCCGCAGAAGTAGTAGTCGTATCCGCTGGCATCGCCTGCCGACTCCAGCCAGCCCTGCAGCACCTGGTGCACGAAGCCACGCTGGCCCTCCCAGGCCCCGGCATACGCTGGGTCGGAGATCGCGGTGACGCACTCGACCCTTGCGGCCAATGCCTCATCGCGCGCCAGCAGGGCCGGCGCGCAGAGGTCCGCCGGCGTACGGCCGCCGTAGAACAGCAGCAGCCGCCGTGACGCCAGCTGCGGTGCCCGCGCCGCAGCGGCCAGGATCGACAGCAGCGGCGAAATACCCGAGCCGCCGCCCACGCAGACGATGTCGCGGTCATTTTCCGGGCGCAGGTGCGCCAGGCCGTAGGGGCCATCCAGACCGATCGTGTCGCCGGGTTGCAAATCCTCAAAGAGGGCCATGCCGCCGCGACCGGCGCCGATCTGCTTGATCACGAACTGCCAGAGGCCATCGTCGTTCGGCAGGTTCGACATGGAGTAGGCGCGGGCACCGGCGACGCCTGGCAGGTCCAGCAAGGCGTACTGGCCGGGCAGGAAATCAGCAGGGTCCCCTGCGCGGAAGCTGAACTCGGCCATGTCGGCGGTCAGCCGCGTTCTCGACACCAGGGTCGCACGCCGCCGAGTGGGTCGCAGCGACGGCTGGCAGTCCGGCTTGAGCCGGACGCGCAGTGTGCAGTCACCCCTGGGGACCGTTTGGCAGGCCAGCAGCCGCCCGCGCTCGCGGGCCCGTGGCGAGAGGCCCGGGGCCTGAGGCCACAATTCTTCGATGTCCCCGGAAACCCTCTCGAACTGACACGAGCCACAGCCACCGGAGTTGCACTCGTAGGGGAAGGCGATGCCGGCACGCAGCGCGGCACGCAGCACCGTGTCGCCGGCCTCGCAAGGAAAGCTCTGCCCGCTGGCTTCGAGGGTAATCAGGTGCCTGGTCATTGTGCATCGCATAGATAAGGCGGCCGGAGCCCGCGCGGCCGCCAGTGGAGAGAAGGGGCCTTACTGCTGCCCGAAGACGCCGATCGGACCTTCGGCAAGGTTGATGATCACGCTCTTGGTCAGGGTGTAGTGGTTCATCACCTCGGCGGCAAATTCGCGGCCGAAACCGCTCTGCTTGTAGCCGCCGATTGGCATGCCGCCGAGGAAGTTGTAGTAGCGGTTGACCCAGACCGTTCCGGTTTCCAGGGCCCGCGCAATACGATGGGCACGGGAGAGATCCTTGGTCCACAGGCCGCCGCCGAGGCCGTAGACCGAGTCGTTGGCCATGCGCACGACCTCGTCGTCGTCGCGAAAGCCGATGACACAGCTGACCGGCCCGAAGATTTCTTCCTGGGCGATGCGCATGCTGTTGTCGACGTCGAAGAACACTGTGGGCTCGATGAACAGACCATCCTCGAATCCGGCCGGGGCGGCCTTGCGACCGCCGGCGGCGAGCTTGGCACCCTCCTGCTGGCCGAGTTCGAGATAGCCCATGATCTTGTCGTACTGCGCTTTGGAGACCTGCGGGCCGATCTGCGTTGTCGGCTCGCGCGGGTCTCCTGCCTTTACACGCTTGAGCAGGGAAGTGAACTTGTCGAGGAACACGTCCTTGACCTTTTCGTGCACGAACACGCGACTGCCGGCCAGGCAGACCTCGCCTTTGTTGAGCACCGTCGACATCGCTGCGCCCTCGGCGGCGGCATCCAGGTCGGCATCCTCGCAGACGATGTTGGCGGACTTGCCGCCCAACTCCATGGTCTGGGGAATGATGTTGACGCTGGCGTACTGCATCAGCTTTTGCGCGGTCGGACGAGATCCGGTGAAGGCAACCTTGCGCACCTTCGGGTGCGTCACCAGTGCCTCGCCGACGCTGGGGCCATATCCGGTGACGACATTGACCACGCCCGGCGGCAGAAGATCTGCCATCTCGCGGAAGAACTCCAGCACCGACAGGCAGACGATCTCGGAGGGCTTCAGTACCACGGTATTGCCAGCGGCCAGCGCCGGCGCCAGCTTCGCAGCCATCATGATCAGCGGAACGTTCCACGGAATGATCTGCGCCACGACGCCCAGCGGTTCGCGCAGCACGATGCCCAGGGTGTTCGGTGCGTCGATCGACTGGCCATGCAGGAACCAAGGGGCTCCGGAGAATATCTCGAACTGTTCGATCGCCATCGGCAGGTCGAAATGCATCGCCTCCATCGCGGGTTTGCCGTTGTCCAGGCAATCCATCATCGCGTAGTCGGCCATTCGCGCACGCAGGCGGCGCGCCATCTCGTAGAGGACGCGCTGACGCTCGGAGCGCGGCGTCTGCGACCAGGCCGGAAAGGCTTGCGCTGCGGCGTCGACAGCGCGGCGCGCGTCCTCGGCGTTGCCGGACTGGATGTGCGACAGGACCTGGCCGTTGGCGGGGTTGATCATCGGGATGCGTTCGCCGCTGGCACCCTGGACCCATTTGCCGTCGATGAAGTGGCCATACTCCTTCTGGAAGTACTTCGCTGCCTGGGCGGCATCGCCGCTGCGGTCCCGGGGTTCGCTCTTGGTCATTCGTGGTCTCCTTGTTCGACTGGCGGCTTGTCCGTCAGTGATCCTCGATTTCGGTATAGAGATCGTCGCCCTCGACGATCACCGGGAAGGTCTGCAGCGGCACTTCGCAGGGGAACTGCGTGGCCTCGCCGGTTCTCACGTTGAAGCAACCGCCGTGGAGAGGGCACTCGATGGTGTCGCCCTCGAAGAAGCCGTCGCTCAGCAAGGCGACGTTGTGGGTGCAGACGTTGCTGGTGATGTAGATCTCGCCGCCGACGTCGAACGCGGCAAGCGGCGGAAGGCCGGCGATGTCCAGGGGCAGCATGCCGGCAGCGGGGACGTCGGCCCTGCTACAAAGCCGTATTTTTCTTGTCATGGAAGTGCGCGCTCCGTTGGTCTGTCAGCTGTTGCCAAAGGATCGTGAACGGCGTAGCATCATTCAATAGAATGAGAGTAATGGACCTCATCACTCCGCTGAATGTCGGTCCAGCGCGCGTCAGGTTCAAATGGAGTCGCCATGGATCTGAATAAAGTCGACCTGAACTTATTGCTTGTGTTCAACCAGCTGGTAATCGAGCGGCGCGTGTCGCGCGTAGCCGAAAGCCTGGGTGTCTCGCAGCCAGCGGTGAGCAATGCGCTTAACCGCCTGCGCAAGCTGCTCAACGATGACCTGTTCCTTCGTACCTCTCACGGCATGGAACCCACGCCTCGTGCGCTGCAGCTGGCCGAACCGATCGCCTACGCGATCGATACGATCAAGAGCGCGCTGAGCCAGGAGAGTGTGTTCGAACCGGCGACCAGCACGCGCAGCTTCACCATTGCGGCGACCGACATCGGCGAGATCTATTTCCTTCCGCTGCTGCTGAACCGGCTCGCGGAGATGGCGCCGGGCGTCACCCTGTCGACGATCCGCCACAACCCGGCAAACCTGAAGGACGACATGGAGAGCGGCCGCGCGGATTTTGCGATCGGCCTGCTGCCGCAGCTGCAGGGCAGCTTCTTCCGCCGGCGCCTGTTTCGTCAGCGCTTCGTCTGCGTGTTCCGCAACCAGCATCCGCTGGCCAAGCGCAAGATCGTCAGCAAGGAAGATTTCTACTCGGCGAAACACGCCGTGGTGGTGCTCCATGGCCCCGGTCACGGAGAAATTGACAAGCTGATTGACCGCAAGGGCGCCGAGCGCAGGATACAGTTGTCAGTGCCGCATTTCGTTGCGATGGGCCATATCCTGCAGGAAACCGACCTGATCGCGACTCTGCCGGAGCGTCTCGCGAAACGCCTCGAAGGTCCCTTCAAGCTCACATGCGTGCCGCATCCGGTCAAACTGCCGGATCACTCCGTCGACTTGTTTTGGCATGCCAAGCTGCATCGCGACCCGGCCAACCAGTGGCTGCGGCGATTGATGTTCGAACTGTTTACCGTTTGACGATGGCCGCGGGGCGCCGTTCCAGGCGCCGCCCGGCCTTGAGGATTTGACCGGGGACTTCGTGGCCGACCAGCTTCTGCAGCCTCTCGGAAGCGGCGAGCAGGATGTCGATGTCGATGCCGCAGTCGTAGCCCTGCAACTCCAGCATGTGCGCGACGTCCTCGGTGCAGACATTTCCTGTGGCACCCGGCGCATACGGGCAGCCGCCCAATCCGCCCAGCGAAGCGTCGAAGCGCCTGACGCCTGCAGCTGCGCCGGCCAGCACGTTGGCCAGGCCCATGCCGCGGGTGTTGTGGAAGTGCAGTGTCAGCGTCTCCAGCGGCCATCGTCGCGCCCAGGCGGCGCTGATCGTGGAAACCTGGGCGGGGTAGGCCATTCCGGTGGTATCGCAGAGCGCAATGCTGTCCACGCCGAGATCGAAGAACTGCCATGCCCAGTCGAGCACACGTGCCTGAGCGACCTCACCTTCGTAAGGACAGCCGAAGGCGGTTGATAGCGAGACGTTGATGGCGATGCCGGCCGTGCGTGCCAGGGCGACGACCTCGCGCAAGGCGCTGAAGGACTCTTCGCAGCTGCGTCGCAGGTTGGCACGGTTGTGACTCTCACTGACCGACATCACCAGGTTGAATTCGTCCGGCCGCAGTGGCAGTGCGCGTTCG